>NZ_VCNC01000001.1:1044375-1392500 GCF_006210265.1 Desulfovibrio sp. UCD-KL4C | reverse complement strand
ATCGGCATTGCATGCGAGATCTATAGTACAAGGAGCCTGGCAAACAGTCTTACCATCAGCAAACACTGTCGCGCCCATCGGATTTGATGAAACAGGTATTGATTGCATCTTAACTTGCGGAGCACACCCTGAAAGAACTCCTGCCACGATAATTAATGCAGCCAAATTCTTATAAAGACTCATACCTGTTACCTCCTAATATTTTGACAATTCATTATAACGAAAAAAGGCGTGGATACCCACGCCTTAAATTTACTTCTGAACAGTTTTAACTAGATTACCGTCCCCTAACAGGACGACCTTCGGCTTATGCAGCCCGAGCTCATCATCATCAAGCCAAGCGTAAGTACAGATAATAATTTTCTGCCCGGCTTGCCCTTTATGTGCGGCTGCCCCGTTTAAGCAGAATTCACCTTCTCCACCTTCTATTGCATAAGTTGTAAGCCTTTCTCCATTGTCGACGTTTAAGACATCAACTCTTTCATACGGAAGAATACCGGCTTTTTCTAACAAGTTAGAATCAATAGAAATAGAACCTTCATAGTCTACATTAGCATTTGTAATTGTAGCTCTATGAATTTTAGATTTTAAAAGACAGCGACTGGCCATAGCTAGTTCCTCATGAAAATTTAAATTAAAAACAAATAGCATTAGCGACTAGCATGCAATTTAAGGATTCGCAATCCATTAAAACCATCTGAAAAAACGGAAGAAGAATACAATTACACTGCAAATTTTAAAGCCATAAATTTCCGTCTTTAAAATTTAAAAAGAATTCATAATTACTATTTAGCAAACTTTCTTCTTAAAAAAACCAACACTGACAAGCCCCCTCCCATGAGGAGAAGCGCTCCTGGAAGCGGTGTTGGTGAGTTAGAGATATCACCCTGTGTATAAGTCCACTTTTTATTCTCATAAGAATTTGTTCCGGTCAGTACGTTAGAGCCACCGATCTCTGCCCACTCTACATCAAAAGATATTTTATTGCCTCCGGGAGTCTTAAATTCAAAATTAGGTAAAACCTCACGGGCTCCAGAAGTAGCGGGTCCAGTAAGAATAACACTATTCTTTGAGTCTCCTGAATAAGACCATGACCAACCATCAAGTGAATTGTATTTAAAGCTAACATTTTTGATCGAAACGTCTGGATTAGTAACCCATAACTGCATGGATTTAACGCCAGCGGCCTCATTATACCAATTATTCCCCATAACGATACGTCCGTTATGGTCGTTATGACCATGATAGTCATAGTAGCCATTAGAACTTGAAGCCTGAACAAATGAGGCAAAACACAAGCACAACACAAAAACTGTTATTAAACTCTTAAACAAAACGTTCATATCTTTAATCCCTCCCGAATTAATTATACTACTCCCAAAAATCAACCTCCACCGACCGCAGGGAACACCCCTACTCTATCTCCTCCTGCTAGCTGAACTTCAAGATCTGAGGATCTTCCGTTCACAAAAACAATCTTAACCTCATCTAAAGGAATCCCAACTCTTCGAAGAACGTCTCGAACGGTTTCACCAGCTGTTATTGGGAAATTATCCGATGATTCAGGCCTTTTCGCAGCAAACGTTGCGTAGCAAAGAAGTGTTATATTCATACAAAGCCTTACAGTTGAACCTTTTACTATTTAATCAAATTTAACTTGTCTAAAATTATATGATTAAAAAATGCCTCGCCACCGTATCTTACTTTCCCAAATATACTTTTAAGACTTAAAGAAAATTTATTACATTTGCAACTTGCATATTAAATTTATAACTCAACAGAGACTATTCAAAAAAAAGCCCGGCAAGGAAAACCTTGCCGAGCAAAATCAAACTCAAAATAACTTGTACTAAACTTAAGCTGAAAAAGCTTTTTCGAAGTTAGGTACAACCTGTTTTTTACGGCTCATTACACCTTCAAGGTACACTGAAGTTCCTTTAGGAGCAACGCCAAATGCTTTTTCAACAACGGAAGGATCATCAGAAACGATAAGCATTTCAGAACCTTCTTTCATAATGTCAGTCAAAAGCAAGAAACAGCTATGACGGCCGTCAGCTTTAACTTTTTCAAGTTCAGCATAGAGATCTGCTTTAATATCATCAAAAACGGAGAGATCAACAACTTCAAGCTGACCAACACCGATTTTGGTACCGGACATATCAAAATCTTTATAGTCACGGAAAATAAGATCGTTCATGGAAGCACCTGCAACAGCAGATTTTACATTGAACATTTCCATTCCGAGAGCCATGACATCGTCAACGCCGGCAATCTTAGCAAGTTCTGCAACTGCAGCTTTATCAGCTTCAGTAGTAGTAACTGATTTGAACAATACGGTATCACTAAGAATAGCACAGAGTACGATTCCAGCAATGTTTTTAGGAATTTCTACATTGTAGAATTTGTACATTGCATTAATAATGGTACCAGTACAGCCAACAGGCCATACCCACATTTCAAGAGGATTTGGAGTAGTAACGTCACCAAGTTTATGGTGGTCAACAACTGCAATAACTTCACCTTTAGCAAGGTTGTCCATGCTCTGAGAAAGGTCAGAATGGTCAACAAGAATGATCTTTTTGTCAGTAGCGTCAGTCATGATAGCAGGAGCTTCACAACCGAATTTATCAAGAACAAACTTAGTTTCAGGAGCGATTTCGCCCTGAGCAACAGGCTGTGTTGCTTCTTTAACTTTAGACCAGAGATCAGCAACAGCGATTGCAGATGTGATGGTATCGGTATCGGGATTTTTGTGTCCAACTGAATAAATCATAATAAATTCCTCCTAAAAATATTGTAGCTTAAGTGAGCTTGTGTCTTCTATCACAATCTCTACCCTCTGCCAAGTCAAACAATGCCGGCAAGAAGGACAAAGCCAAAAAGAACTACACCGAAAACAAAGGTTGCATAAGCCTTACGAAGCCTCAAAGCCAGTAATCCTCCGAGGCTGGCGGCTATCCATAGGAAAGACCACTGAATTTCCACAGGAGCGATAATCCCACCCCACTTGTGAAAAAATATACGAAGTATGTAATGAAGGATGACGGTACTTGTCCAGAAAAAAAGCCACGAAATAGACAAAGTTCTTAAAATAGATTGAATAACAAGCTTTCGCGGCATCTCGTCGCCTGACTTTCCCTTTCTGGCCCAATTCAACAGCTTGTAATATCCATGATTATGCCACTGCCTAAGAGAATTTTCGAGCCATGCTCCAAGCGGAGCTAACGGAAGACACGCAAGAAGAATGCACATGAGTTTAGGTGCTTCTGTAAAACCGAATGAAGAGGTCAAAGCAAGTGCGGAAAAAGTAGAAGCTAAAATATGAGGCGGGATATAAGTTCCAGCCGGAATATTATCAAGCCAGAACAATTCAAAAAAAACAGCTATTTTTAAGCTGGTAGCATAATCTCCTGTAATAAATCCCCAGAGAGCTCCAGCAACTAAAGGCCGTTCAAGTAAACCGGCATTTATTGTAAATCTGAACAAAGAAAAAATTGCAAAAAAAAACCTATCAGCGCTGCCCAGGCTGGAAAAGGTAAAGCTAATCCCTGCAACAAGTTCATATAAACCTCACCTGCACGGGATCATTGGGCACGCATCTGAAATCAAGTTCAATCCCGTGACCTTTAAAAAAGTGTAAGCAGGATTCATCATCAGAGCTAAGTGCAACACTTGGAGAAATCTGCTTTTTACCTGGACCATAATGAATATTACCAATATTAACAGTAGAAAATTTAAAGCCTTTTTCCATTGCTAGGCGTAAATCTTCACAAGACGAAAAAAGAATTATGGTATTACCACATTTTGAGTCAGCACCGACATTCAGTACAGAGTCCTGCAAATCATCAATAGAAGAAAAAAAACAACTGACAGATTGAGGGATTGCGAGAGACATTATTTGTTGTTGCAAACTGTCATCAGCTACTGCGTCATTAGCAACAATAATACTTTTGGCATGAGTATACGGCAGCCAAGTTTCAATTATCTGACCATGTACCAATCTATTATCAATTCGTACCCAGAACATACATTAACCTTTTGAAGTACGTTTTCTAAGCATTTCTCCGGCAATAACAATCCCTTTTATTCCTGCAGTGCTGACCTCTTCGGCCATACTCTGCAATGAATCATCACGCTTTTGAAGAGCTTTCAAAAGCATAGGAAGGCTAACTCCGGTAACAACCTCAATATCATCGTGCTGAAGCAGAGATAAACTTAAATTGGTAGGAGTTCCCCCGAACATATCGGTAAGAATCAAAACTCCTGCACCGCTTTTAACCTGAGCAATATACTTTTTTAAAGACTCAACAGCTGCATCAATTCCTTTAGTTCCGTCTACACAAAGAGACAAAACATTTTCCTGGGGGCCGACAATAAGTTCAGCCGCATCGATTAGAGCCTGACCAAAGTGCCCATGCGTCACAATAACTATCCCGACTTTGCTTGCTTCCGTATCCATCGATATTCCTGATATAAGTTTTCGTAAAAAATACGGTTTTAGTCTAAATTTATATGCTTGTGTTCAAGACTGGCAGAGTACCCACTATTCTTAAGAGTGGCAAATATCCTCTCTGCAACGGCAACAGACCTATGCCTTCCGCCGGTACACCCAACAGCTATTGTAAGTCGGTATCGCCCCTCCGCTTCATAAAGCGGGAGAATATACTGAAGGAAATCTAAATACTTCTCAATAAAAACCGTACCTGTTTCAGACCCTAAAACGTAATCTGAAATAGCTTTTTCCTGCCCCGATAGCGGACGTAATTTTTCATCAAAATATGGATTAGGTAAAAACCTTAAGTCCATAACCATATCCGCTTCAGTCGGAACATCATGTTTAAACCCAAAAGAAATCACGTTAACCCTGAGCCCGGATGCCCCTTCGGTCAATTCAGACCATTTCTCCTGAATTCTACGCCTAAGATCATGAATTGAATAGGTTGTTGTGTCGATCACAAGGTCTGCGGACTTGCGAAGAGGTTCGAGAAGAATCTTCTCTTCTTCCAAAGCCTGCTCAAGCCCTAACTCTTTAGATTCTAGAGGGTGAGGTCTGCGAGTTGTAGCATAACGCCGAACCAGTTCTGGAAGTCTGGCTTCCAAAAAAATTAAACTTGGACAAACTCCATCTGAACTAAGCTGTGCACAAGTAGACTGCCATTCCTCAACAAAGTCTAATTGGCGCAAATCCATACCAAGAACTAGTCCGCGATAATTATCATCCTTACCCTTAAAAAGTTCAACGAGCTTTACCAGCATACTTGCAGGAAGCCCGTCTACACAAAAAAATCTTAGATCTTCGAAGACTTTTAAGACTGTTGATTTACCAGCACCTGAAAGTCCGCTGACAACTATAACCGGAAACGAGTCTGCACTTTCCACCTAAAAGACCTCCACGATGCCCTCAATTAAGTGATATTAAGTAGATTCAACAATTCCTGCTGGTTCTGCGCATTTTTGAATGCATCTCTATAGGTTTCATCTTTAAGTTGTTTGGATATTTGAGCAAGTACTTTTAAATGCGTACCAGCCCCCTGATCAGGTGCTAGGACCATGAAGAAAATATGACATGGTTTGCCGTCTAAAGCTTCAAAATCGATCCCGCGACCACTTCGACCAACAACTACAAAGATATTTTCAAGACATTCAAGTTTACCGTGGGGGATGGCAATGCCATCCCCTATACCGGTTGTTCCTAATTTTTCACGAGTAATAAGGACCTTAAGAGCAGCTTCAGCATCTAGCTTAACATCTTTAGTATTAAGTGCTGCCACCATTTCTCTAAGAACGCCTTCCTTATCAGAACTTTCAAGTTCAAAAAGGACCAGATCCTTATCTAAATTATCATTTATTATCATCAATTAATATCCCGGATCAATCAACCCAAAGTCGCCATTATTGCGACGGTAAATAACATTAACAGCTTCAGTATCTGCATTTCTAAAGACAAGGAATTCATGGTCGAGGGTCTGAAGCTGCATTGCGGCTTCCTCAACAGCCATAGGCTTTGGCACAAACTGATCAGTTTCAACAATAGTTGGGTCAGACTTCTCGTCTTCTTCTGTTGTGAAGCTGATAACGTCCATACGACCGGGGGCAGCGTCGATACGCCTGTGATCTCTCATCTTATCGCGCATACGTCTAAGCTGGACTTCTAGCTTAGCAAGGACCAAATCTACAGTTGAATACATATCATCCGAGGCTTCATATGCTGAGATATGAATATTATCGGAGCTAAAAAGAACCTCTGCAACGTGTCTGATCTTATCAACAGACAAGTTTACCTGCATTTCAGTATTATCAGGATTTGTTATAAACTTTTCCAGCTTAGTAAACCGAGTGTTCGCATATTCCTTCAAATGGTCAGATGGGTCAAAGTTCTTAAAAGTAAATGCAACATTCATATGAATCCTCCTTGAGTAAAGGGTGAATATGCTTTTCTACTGAACTACTAGAATACCTGTTTCCTCTTGGATGAAGATTTAATTCCCATTGCAGTTCTGTATTTTGCTACAGTACGTCTGGCGATGTTGACCTCAAGCTCTCTCTTGAGCATCTCGGCTATCTTTTCATCACTCAGAGGTTTTTTACTATTTTCTTCGCCTATCAAAGATTTAATCAGAGCTTTAACAGATTCGGAACCAACTTGCGAACCATCATCAAGTCCTAGAGCACTGTTAAAGAAGAATTTAAGTTCATAAATGCCATGAGGAGTCGACACATATTTACTTGTCGTAATTCGGCTTACTGTGGATTCATGCATTTCAATGTCTTCCGCCACCTCTTTAAGAATGAGAGGTTTTAGCTTTGAGACTCCTTCCTGAAAGAAACCTCTCTGGAATCTGACTATTGACTCCAGAACCTTATAAAGAGTTCGCTGCCGTTGGTAGAGACTTTTCATAAGCCACTGCGCTGACCGCATCTTATCCTGAAAATATTCTTTGTCTTCTCCCTTTGTCGAAGCCAGAGTTTCTACATAAAATGAATTCATCTGTAACTTTGGAAGACCGTCCTCATTTAGGACTATAACAAAATCTCCGTCATATTCATATACATAAGCATCAGGACTGACATAGAAAGACTCTCCCCCCGAAAAACTTGAACCCGGAAGAGGATCAAGAGTTTGCATCAGGTCTATATAGCTCTTGAGATCTTCCATACTAAGCTTAAACTTTCGAGCCAGAGGCTTGTACCGATTTTTCTCCAAATCCTCTAAATGATCTCTAACTAGCGAAACAAGGATAGGATCATCATCAAGGCGCATAACCTCTAACTGAATAAGCAAACATTCCTGCGGGCTCTGTGCTGCAACTCCAATAGGATCAAATCTTTGAATTCTATTAAGAACCCTTTCAACATCTTCCATTTTGGCATGGCATGTTTCACAAATATCATTTAATTCAATTCGCAAAAAACCATTACTGCTCAGGTTGCCAATAATACACTCACCGATGGAATGTTCTTCCTCTGTGAAATTCGAAAGACACAGCTGCCAAGCTAAATGACCTTCAAGAGTGGTTGCCTTAGTCATCCTAGCTTCAAAGGACATGCCTTCGTCAAGGGACTCCGTTTCTCTTGTTCCGGCCTGCTTGGATGTGCTGGAAAATTCACCTAGATAATTATCCCAGTCGGCCTCACGGGAAATAGCTGCATCTTCGGCTGTTGCGGTTCCAGCCTCACTATCAGGACTGTCAGTCCGTTCTAAAGCCTCAGTCTCTTCAAGTATAGGGTTTTCGAGCAACTCCTGCTGAACAGTATCAAGCAGTTCTAATCGGGAGAGCTGCAACAATTTAATTGCCTGCTGCAACTGAGGAGTCATCACCAGCTGCTGAGAAAGCTTTAATTGTTGTCTAAGTTCCAGTCCCATATATTCCTGCCACCCTCTGATATGCTTAAGCAGTATCTTTTACAATATTCAGATCGATATAAGTGCCTTCAACAAATTTTCAAAAAAAATATTTTTCTTGCTGTTGAGCTTGATTTAAGTATGCCACACTAAGGATGCCCATGCAAGAATTAGTACATATTTATCCGTAATTTCAGGATCTTTCAATTTTCTAAAAATTACATGAAAAAAGTGTACCAATGTTCTGCTTCGGTGTAAATCTACATTGGCAAATTTACTGAAATTGAGTGTGAGCTTTTGCAAAACAGATGAGAGAAAGCAGGTCAGAGAGTGCAATACACTCCGCACAAAAATGAACATGTAACCTTAAACAAAAGATGCCGTAAGAGATTAGAGGCTGAAACTGTCTCCGAGATATAAACGACGTGCCTTGGAATTTTTTACAATGCTTGCTGGTGCACCGTTCAAAATTACGCGCCCTTCATAGACCAAATATGCCCGGTCACATATACTTAATGTTTCCCTCACATTATGATCTGAAATAAGAATACCGAGTCCCATATCTTTAAGCGAAGAAATAATATCCTGAATCTCAATAACCGCAATAGGATCAATCCCTGCAAACGGTTCATCGAGCAAAATGAATTTAGGATTATTAATAAGAGCTCTTGCAATCTCAAGCCTGCGACGTTCACCACCGGAAAGATAGAGAGCTTTCTGCTCTGCAAGTCGCAAAATTCCGAGCTGGTCCAAAAGCTGATTAGCCCGCATGGGAATGGCTTTACCGGAAAGTCCGGTATGTTCAATAATAATTTCCAGATTTTTCCGGACTGAAAGTTTTTTAAATATTGAACTTTCCTGTGGAAGATAACTTATTCCATGCCTTGCCCTATCATGCAAAGGCCAACGGGTAATCTGATTTTTATTAAGATAAACATCTCCGGAAGTAGGCTTAACAACCCCCACAAGCATATAGAAAGTGGTAGTTTTACCTGCTCCGTTAGGACCAAGCAACCCCACAACTTCACCTTCTTTAACTTTTAAGCTTATACCTCGAACAACTTCTTTCTGCCCATAGTTTTTAACCAGCTTGTTGGCGATTATCGAAGACATATAAATCCTATAAAATTTGTTAATAAAAAATTATGGAGCGACATTTTTAGGTGTGAAGAAGATTGCTTCAACAGGCTTATCACCGCCGACAACTTCAGAACGGTTGTCTTTCAAATAAAACTTAATCAAATTACCTTGAACTAAATTAGGACCGTCTTGAAGCTTTGCATCGCCTTCCATAAGAATAATCGAATCACCAACAACAAAAGTCAGCTTATCGCATGAACCTTTTCGATTATTCATAACAACATTCACGCGGCCTGTTGCTATAATCTCTTTAATTTTATTTTGAGTATCTTGAAGAGAATCACCACCTGATTTTAACATCGCGGTAAGTGTGTCTGACATTAAGGTAATATCGAGTCTAACGACCTTTACGTTACCGGAAAAAATAATTCGATTTTTATTCTCACTGAAAGTCATCTTTTTAGAAGTGATTTTAATAGGCACTTCATCGGGTCCACCCGGAGCACGCTTTTTAGCGGAGGCGACTTTTTTAACTCTAGCAGGAGGCTCTATACTCAAATATGCGTTATAAACATACCCGACTAACTCCATTTTGCCATCAGGAGCATCTCCGGCCTTAAAAATTGGAAACCACTTACCTTCCCCAGGCCCGACAAGGACCTCCTGCCCTAATTCAAGCTTATCAACAATAAGCGACTTGGCATTCGGTTCAGAGCGAACATTAAGAACAGCTTGAGAATACATTGTTTTAGTCACAATTGGTGCGTTTACAACCGCATCCATAGCTTTATCCATAGAAGCAAGTGAGTCGGCCCGCTCTTTCAATTCTATCTCTTTCTTTTTCTTTTCAGCTGCGAGCTCAGCCTTACGAGTATCAATCCCCGCCATTTTTTTCTTTTCCAAATTCTTTGGATACGCTGCAAGGAAAGGTCCCCAAGCATACCCCCAAACCGGTGTATCATCTTTTACCATCGTATCTATACGATAAAGAGCATACATCCCGCCTTTTTCTTTCCCCACCTGAGCACGGTATCCTGGATTAAGAACACCTACAACTTTAGACGTTGCAACGGGCTTTTGGATTACATTTATTTTTCGTACAGCATACCTAATTCTAGCATCATCAAGAGTGAGATTAACAGAATCTTCCTTAACAAAACCGAGTGCATCTTTTTCAGAAGCAACAGGTTTGTCAGCTTTAAAAACAGCATACCAACCGCCATGTAAAAAACCGACTTTAATCTTATCACCTTCTGCGAATTTACCGGCTACGGCTGATTTTAAAGAACGCTGTGCGTGATACTCAAGAGGAGTTCCAACATATCTCACATCCCCCCAATCAACAATGGGACTATTTTTAGCAGCAGGAATTACTATTTTTTTAGAAATATAACCAACTGGTAAACCTGATAAATTTGAAGAAGCAGGATAAACCGCTAACCATCCTTTTTTATCTTTACCGACACGAAAGCTTTCTGCAGGTGATAGAACCCAAACAACATCAGCTTTCAAATTAGGATTTTCTCTAATATTAGCGACAGACTTCGTGATCATAAGCCTTGCCTTTGCAGCATGTGCTATAGAATCAGTTGTAAAAAAAGGGAAAAATAATACCGCACAAACAAGTGCCGAAGCAGTATATGCAGAGGCAGTGAATGCAGCCTGACAGAAACTGCGGAACAAAAATTTATTTTCAGATATGCTACTCAATTTATACTCGCTTCTACTGTGGCATTGCTACCGTATCAGGTGCTATAAGGGCTTCCACTCCGTCTTCAATCATTATTTCTCTGGTTTTCAAATCAACTTTAACTCTTTGAGAACTAATATAAATCGAAGGGCTTTGAACTTTGACATTCCCTTCAAGAAATATGAAATTTTCTTTAGGTTTGAAGTTCAGCTTATCCGCTTGAAGTCTCATATCTTCATAATGACCGACAACATGATCCCACAATTTAAGACCATTTCCTTGCTGGTTGACTTCACCATAAACAGCCTTGACAATAACTTTTTTTCTGTCCCGGCCTAAATAGTATGTGACTCTAGGTTTATCCGCTTTAACTATACCGTTTTCCTGATCATAGTCAGCATTTCCTGCGCGAAGAACCCACTCAATATCCCCACCTGTTCCCTGTACCAATTCAATCCCTTCAGCAGAGACATCAGAATCACTACCGGATCCAAGCGGAGGAGGATCTACTAACCCACTCGCCATAGGGGGACGCGGAGCAAACTTACTTCCAAGCAATGTGCCAAAAACAATACCCGCAAAAAGCACTGCAAGAAGTACGCAGACTGAGCTAATCCGCCCCATCTATTCGGACCACTCGAGCCAAATATTCTCAAGAAGCCCCTGAGAATCAAGCAGAAATGAAATTGCTTCTCTTACAGCTCCATGTCCGCCGGGCTTTTTTGAAACCCACTTGGAAATTCCAATAACTTCAGGCTGAGCATTGCAAACAGCCATAGGCAGTCCGACTTTAAGCATCACAGGAGCATCAATCCAATCATCACCAATATAGGCGACTTCATCAGCTTTAAGCCCCTTCTCTTGTATCAGCTTTTCATAAAAAGGGAGTTTTTTACGCTGTCCTGGATAATATTCTGTGATTCCCAGTTCTTTAATGCGACTTTCCACCGCGCCATGGTTAAGACCAGTTATTACAGCAAGATGAAGCCCAGCCTGCTGTGCAAACTTAATCCCAAGACCATCCTGAACGTTAAAACGCTTAGTCACATTTCCCTGATGGTCGTAATAAAGGCCTCCATCAGTAAGGACTCCGTCAACATCCAGAATAAGGAGCTTAATTTTAGCTGCTAATTTCTCAACATGCATATTTAATGCTCCACCCGGCAAGTAAATCTTTAATCAGGTCTTCCGTTTTATCAAGCGGCCAACTATTCGGTCCGTCGCAAAGAGCACAGTCAGGGTCAGGATGAACTTCCATGAAAACACCTGAAGTTCCTCCGGCAACTGCACAGCGCGATAAAACCGGCACAAATTCCCGCTGTCCGCCGGATTTTCCGCCAAGACCGCTGGGAAGCTGTACAGAATGAGTTGCATCAAAAACAACTGGGCATCCGAGATCTTTCATAATTGAAAGGGAACGCATATCAACAACCAGATTATGATATCCGAAGCTGGCACCACGTTCTGTCAACCAGATACGGTTATTACCCGTGGAACGGATTTTACCGACCACATGAGCCATATCTTGCGGAGCCACAAACTGACCTTTTTTAACATTGATAACGCGCCCTGTTTTACCAGCAGCGACAAGAAGATCTGTCTGCCGGCACAGGAATGCAGGAATCTGCAAAACATCTGCAACAACGGCAACAGGAGCTGCCTGTTCAGGTGAATGGATATCTGTAACGATAGGCAAACCGGTTTCTTCTTTGATGCGGGCAAGCCA
This sequence comes from Desulfovibrio sp. UCD-KL4C, assembly GCF_006210265.1. Classification (NCBI taxonomy): domain Bacteria; kingdom Pseudomonadati; phylum Thermodesulfobacteriota; class Desulfovibrionia; order Desulfovibrionales; family Desulfovibrionaceae; genus Desulfovibrio; species Desulfovibrio sp. UCD-KL4C. Next base: position 1,380,161 of record NZ_VCNC01000001.1, on the reverse strand, counting down.
TTTCACCCCTTCATCAAGTCCTGGCCCTCTGAAAGAATCAACAGAGGTTCTGTTTGCTTTATCAAAAGAGCTTTTAAAAATAACCGTCACATCTAAGCGTGAAGCTATTTCTGCCAAAACTTTAGCAGTGCTCATTGCTACTTCGAAACTTTCAAGAGCACAGGGGCCCGCTAATATAAACGGGCCCTGCACACTTTTGGAATATAATTCATCAGGGGTCAAAATAATTCAGCTCCCTAAATTAATACTATTTATTATCGCAAGCTGCTTTAATGAAGTCTCTAAACAAAGGATGAACGTTCATAGGAGTAGATTTAAATTCCGGATGGAACTGGCAACCTACAAACCATGGATGATCTGGAACTTCAACAATTTCAACAAGTGATTCATCAGGAGAAAGACCACTTAAGACAAGGCCTGCTTCCATAAATTTAGCTGCGTAACCTTCTTTGTTGAATTCGTAACGGTGACGATGACGTTCTTGAATCTCAGCCTTACCATACGCATCCATCGCTTTTGTTCCTTCAACGACTTTGCAAGGGTAAGCACCAAGACGCATAGTTCCGCCTTTATCACTTTCTTCACAACGATTTTCGGTTTTCTTGGTCCGATAGTCATACCATTCTTTAATCAAATAAATAACTGAATCTGGGCCGTCTTTATCAAATTCTTCAGAATTAGCCTTAGTAAGACCGAGAACATTTCTTGCGTATTCAATAACAGCACACTGCATACCCAGACAAATTCCAAAAAATGGAATTTTATTTTCACGGGCATACTGAATTGCGGTAATTTTACCTTCAACGCCGCGAGCTCCAAAACCACCGGGAACAAGGATCCCGTCAATACCGGAAAGCTTTTCTTTAATATTTTTTGCTGTCAGCTCTTCCGAATTTACGTAGCGCAGTTTAACGGCAACATCATTAGCAACACCACCATGAATCAAGGCTTCATGTAAACTCTTATAAGCTTCCTTAAGATCAACATACTTACCGACAATTGCAATTGTAGTTTCACCGGTTGGATGATCAAGCTTGTAATTAAGCTCTTTCCAAGGATCAAGGTTACAATTTTTTGCTGGAAGATTAAGAAGAATAGCTATCTTCTGATCTAATCCTTCCTGATAAAATGACATTGGCACTTTGTAGATAGAATCAACATCAACTGCAGTGAAAACTGCGTCGCGATCAACGTCACAGAAAAGTGCAATTTTACGTTTGATACTTTCTTCAAGCTCAACTTCACTGCGGCAAAGAATAATATCAGGATGAATGCCGATGCTACGAAGTTCTTTTACACTATGCTGAGTAGGTTTAGTTTTAACTTCACCTGCAGCTTTAAGATAAGGAACAAGGGTAAGATGAAGGTAAAGAACATTTTCGCTTCCAATTTCAGAACGAAGTTGCCGAATAGCTTCAAGAAAAGGAAGGCCTTCAATGTCACCGACGGTTCCGCCGATTTCGACAAGAACAACATCCTCTCCTTTAGCAACTCCGAGTACAGCCTGCTTAATTTCATCAGTAATGTGAGGAATAACCTGAACAGTACCACCTAGGTAATCACCACGTCTTTCTTTAGTAATTACTGAGTGATAAATACGTCCAGAAGTAAAGTTGTTATTCTGGTTGAGTGGAACATTAAGGTAACGTTCATAATGTCCGAGATCGAGATCTGTTTCTGCCCCGTCATCCGTTACATAGACTTCACCATGCTGAAAGGGATTCATGGTTCCGGGGTCGACATTAATATAAGGATCGAGCTTTTGAATTGTAGCTGTAAGCCCTCTAGCTTTAAGAAGTGCGCCGATTGAGGCCGCAGCCAGTCCTTTGCCCAAAGAGGACAAAACGCCTCCGGTGATGAAAATAAACTTGGTTTTCATGATGCTCCCATCCATGATGGATTATTTATTTAAACGCTCGCTGCTACATAAAACAAAATGTACAGCGAATAAAGTCGTATTTAAAAAAAACACAAAACGGTAGCATCCCAGTAAACATCCTGTATTCAGGCGTATCCGACATCATTTTTTTGTGTTAGCGGTACGTCCTGAGGAATATAGGCTGTTGACGGAAAGCTGAGCCGCAATTATGTTCCTCTCTTCAAAACACGGACAAACTAGTCTCTGAATATTTCGATTGTCAACCTAGGAGGGAGAAATATATGGCCCGCGTTAAAGTATTGGTCATTACCGGATACGGAACCAATTGTGAACAGGAATCAGCACATGCAGCAAAAAAAGCTGGAGCTGACGAAGTAGATATCACATATTTTTCTGATCTTGCCGCAGGCAAAACAAGCCTTGAAGGATATAATTATCTTATATTTCCCGGTGGTTTCCTTGATGGAGACGACCTCGGAGCTGCACAGGCTGCAGCCCTTCGCTGGAAGCATGCACACACAGCTGACGGTACCCCGCTTGTAGATCAGATTAAAAAATTCTTTGAAGATGGCGGAATTATTCTCGGCATCTGTAACGGATTCCAACTTTTAGTAAAACTTGGTCTTCTACCTGCTGTAGGTGGTGATTATTTCACCCGTCAGGTCTCACTTAGTTACAATGATTCCGCACGTTTCGAAGCTCGCTGGGTACATCTAAAGGCTAACCCTGATTCTCCTTGTATTTTTACAAAAAATATAAAAACACTACATTTACCAGTTCGTCACGGTGAAGGAAAAATAATTCCTAACGATGATGCCCTTCTGGAACAATTAGTAGAAAAAGATCTCATCGCACTGCAATATATAGATGAAGACAACGATGAAGTTACTCTTGAATACCCTGCCAATCCGAACGGTTCACCGCTCGGCATTGCGGGGCTGACAGACCCTTCTGGGCGCATACTGGGCCTTATGCCGCACCCTGAAGCATTTAACCACGCCACCAACCATCCACAGTGGACAAGAGGCAACGTGCCTACTTTGGGACTCGCTCTGCTTGAAGGCGGCGTAAATTATCTTAAGTCCATTTAAAACGAGATAATTTATCTCTAATTGTTTACACATAATGGAGGGAGAATTAATTTTCTTCCTCCAATTTTATTATGAACAATCCTGATGAAATAATTATTCGCGGCAATCCGCCCGTAACACCTCCGCAAGGCCAGACATGGCGAGACATGATGGACATTGCGATGAGGCAGGGATTTATTGCGCGCAGTAACGGAGAAGTCCCCATAGGAGCGGCTCTTTTTTCGCAGGATGGCGAAATTTTAGGAACCGGAAGCAACAGTCCGGTTACAGATCACGACCCTTCCGCTCACGCAGAAATTAAATGTTTACGCTCAGCCTGCGATAATCTGAATAATTACCGATTACCGCAAGGGACAATCCTAGCCGTGACTCTTGAGCCATGCATAATGTGCCTAGGAGCAATTATTCATGCACGAGTGGCAGGAATAGTCTTCGGTGCACCGGATCTTAAGGCCGGAGCCGTTGTCTCGAACATGGAAGGTACAGACCTAACCTTCGCCAATCACAGATTCTGGGTACTAGGCGGAGTACGTGCTGACGAATGCCGTACCATGCTGCAAAGTTTTTTTCTGCAAAAACGAAAATAAATTTAATTTATTTTTCACCCAATATTTCAATTCTGGTTCACATACTTTCATATTTTTTTTGACTAAATATTCTTGCGTCTCACATAAAGAATGTATATGACTACCACTTCCCCAAGGCTGGAAGTCCTTTTTCAGCCACTATATATATTTGAGGAGAGGTAGCGAAGTCCGGCCGTAACGCGCTCGACTCGAAATCGAGTTACGGGTTCATCCCCGTACGTGGGTTCGAATCCCACCCTCTCCGCCATATTTAAAGGGCTCAAGCTGTAAAGTTTGGGTCCTTTAATTTTATAACCAATCTTAAACCACACCAAATTTATTCCTCAAACTCTAACTATCATCCTCATCAATACATACTATCGCATTTCCCGACCATTACACTGCACATACCCCGATAAAAACCTATCTGTTTCAAAGAGTTAAACTTAAAAACATTATAGCCTTTAAGTGTCACTAACTTGACATATGTAACATTAAATACATATGACTTTAAAAAAATAATCTTGGAGGTCTTCGTGTTTAAAAAAACTTATACCGGAAAACGTCTTTTGCAGATTTTCGTGTTAAGCATTTTTTTGCTGACCATTACCTGCACAGCCTTTGCTGCCAAAGACAAACTTGTACTCGCAGTCGGTGGAGAAAATGCTGAAGGGTATGATCCACTTTTAGGCTGGGGGGCTTATGGTAATCCCTTATTTCAAAGTACATTGCTGAAACGAGATTCAAATCTCAACATTATTCCTGATCTGGCTGAGAAATGGACTCTTTCAAAAGACCGCCTGACATGGACAGTAAAAATTCGTAAGGGAGTTGTTTTTTCAGACGGCTCACCGCTAACCGCTAAAGATGTAGCCTTTACTTATAACAAGGCTCTTGAATCAGGCGGAAAAGTAGATATTTCCCCACTTGAATCCGCAACAGCTGTGGACGATTCAACTGTCACAATTAAGCTTAAAGAGCCGGACATTACATTCATTCAGCATCTAATTACATTGGGAATTGTTCCTGCAAAACTTTACGGCCCAAATTATGGACGTAATCCTATTGGATCAGGCCCATACAAACTTGTCCGTTGGGATGAAGGGCAGCAGTTGATAGTTGAAGCCAATGATAAGTATTACGGAGAGCAGCCTTCAATTAAAACACTCATATTCCTTTTTTCAGATGAAGATGCATCCCTTGCGGCAGCACGTGCCGGACAAGTCGACGTGCTTGGTGTACCTTCCAACCTTGCCCGCCAAGATATACCGGGTATGAAACTGCACGTTGTAAAAAGTGTTGATAACCGTGGTTTAATGTTCCCAATGGTTCCTAATGTCGGCAAAAAAACTCCTAAAGGTTTGGCAATAGGTAACAATGTTACTGCCGATATAGCTATCCGCAAAGCCGTCAACTACGCCATTGACAGAGAAGCTTTAGTCGTAGGCGTTCTGGACGGATACGGCCGCCCCGCTTTCGGTGTTGTTGATGACCTTCCTTGGGATAATGCTGCTATCCGTTTCAAAGACAATGATCCTAAAAAAGCTATTGCCATTCTTGAAAAAGCTGGCTGGAAAGATACAGATGGTGACGGTATTCGCGAGAAGAACGGTCTCAAAGCAGAATTTACTGTTCTTTACAACTCCAAAGATTCTTTGCGCCAAGGACTGGCTCTTGCAATTTCCGATATGCTCCGTCCAATCGGTATTCAAGCTACGCCAAAAGGCGAAAGCTGGGATCGCATTAAAAACGACCTGACTCACTCAAATGTCGTTGTGTACGGTTTCGGCGATCACAGCCCGCTTGAAATGTACAATCTTTATCACACTTCCGGACCTGAACCTATGTATTGGAACGCAGGTTTCTACTCCAATCCTGTTGTTGATAAATATTTAGATCAAGCCCGCGCTGCAAAATCCTTTGAGGAATCAATTCCATATTGGAAAAAAGCTCAATGGGATGGAAAAACAGGGTTCACTGTTCCAGGTGATGCGACATGGGCATGGCTGGTTAACCTCGACCACACCTACTTTGTGAATAAAAGTCTGGATGTAGGTAAATCCCAGATGGAACCACATGGTCACGGTTGGCCGATTACAACAAACATTCAAGAGTGGAAATGGATTTCTGAATAATCTCATAAGTGAACAAATCGGTCAGGAAGAAATTTCTTCCTGACCGAAATTCCGGTACGCCATGACAAAAAGAATACTTCAATTTTTCGTAAAAAAAGCTGTTCATCTTGTGTTGCTACTCATCGCAGTTGCAACTCTATCATACACACTGGTCAGCTATTCCCCAATTGATCCTATAGATGCTTACCTCGGACCATCAATACTCAAGATTTCACCGGAACAGCGCGAAGTAATAGCCCAGAGATGGGGGCTCGATCAGCCTCCGATAAAAAGGTTTAGCAAATGGGCGAAGCAAGTAGCAAAAGGCAATCTTGGAAAATCAACAATTTTTAACGAACCTGTAATAACTGTCTTAAAAAAACGGTTTGTAACTTCGTTCTGGCTGATGTTTGTAGCGTGGCTACTATCCGGTGGATTGGGCTTTATACTCGGAGTGCTTGCAGGCGCGTTCGAAGATTCAACGCTCGATAAATCAATTCGCCTGTATGCATATACTATGGCCTCTACACCGACATTCTGGGTCGGGATAGTATTGCTCACAGTATTTTCTGTTCAACTGGGCTGGACTCCCGTTTGCTGTGCATGGCCTGTAGGATCAAGCGAAATGGAAGCCACCTTTTTTCAAAGAATTCATCACCTCATACTTCCTGCAATAACTCTTTCACTGGTCGGAATCGCTCAAATCACCCTGCACACCCGTGAAAAAACGATTGAGGCAATGCACAGCGATTATGCTCTGTTTGCAAGGGCTCAAGGTGAAAAAGATCTAGGGATTGCCTTCCGTCATGCACTACGAAACGTTGCAATTCCTGCTGTAACCCTGCAATTTGCATCTCTTGGCGAATTGTTCGGTGGCGCAGTTTTAGCAGAACAGGTTTTTTCATATCCGGGATTAGGAAGAGCAACTGTCGAAGCTGGCTACAGAGGTGATGTTCCTTTACTTTTAGGGATAGTTCTTTTCAGCGCCACCTTTGTTTTTATCGGCAATACAGTAGCCGATCTCATTTATATGATAGTCGACCCTAGAATGCGGAAAAAATGGAGCGCAGCATAATGATTCACGCACTCAAGCTTCATGACCGCAGAAGCAAAACCATTGCAATAATAATCGGCTGTCTTACTTTTTTCTCGATAGTTTTCATTTCTGCATGGCTCTACGGAAACCAAGGGGAAGTTACAAACTTAGGATTTCGTAAACTTCCACCAAGCCTTTCTCACCCGTTTGGAACAGACTGGCTTGGAAGAGACATGTTAGCCCGAACATTAAAAGGAATTAGAATAAGCCTCGGTGTCGGCCTTTCGGCTGCAACCTGCTCGTCCATCATAGCTTTAATATTCGGACTTGCCGCTGCAACCATGGGAAAAACTGTCGACAATATTATCACTTGGCTTGTAGATATTTTTATAGCAACGCCACATCTGGTTCTTCTTATACTCATATCCTTTGCATGCGGAGGTGGAGCCAAGGGTGTGCTCATTGCCGTTGCGGCTTCACATTGGCCTGCTTTAACCAGAGTAATCAGGGCAGAAGTGATGCAGCTTCGCTCAGCAGAATACATTCAAATGTCCAGACAGCTTGGGAAAAGCCCTTTCTTTATTGCAAAACATCACATGCTTCCACATGTAGCACCACAATTTATGGTTGGACTGTTGCTTCTGTTTCCTCATGCCATTTTGCATGCTGCGGCGCTTACATTTTTAGGATTTGGAATGTCTCCGCACACCCCTGCAATTGGGGTATTACTTGCTGAGTCGATGCGTTACCTATCAATGGGAATGTGGTGGCTCGCAGTAACTCCCGGCATTGCCCTTGTCATTACCGTTAAAGCTTTTGACATTTTGGGAACCAATATTCGCGCTTTATTAGACCCGAGAACCTGTAGAGAATAGGAAGGTTTTAAATGCTAGACGTAAAGCAGCTTTCAATATGTTTTTCTAATTATTCATTCGGACTTAAAAAGCAGGAAGTATGCGCCATACGAAGTTTAGATTTATCTGTTAAAGCCGGAGAAGTCGTTGCCGTGGTTGGACAATCCGGAGCAGGTAAAAGTCTGCTTGCGCATGCTCTGCTCGGAATTCTTCCACGAAACGCGAAGGTAACGGGATCACTCTCATTTAAAGGGCAGGAACTGACTTCTAAGGATATTGTTCGCTTGCGAGGCAAAGAAATTGCCCTTGTTCCACAATCTGTAGCCTATCTAAACCCGTTACTCCACGTCGGAGTTCAGATATCACGTGCGGCGGAGCTTAGCGGTATATCGGCGAAATCTTCATGGTCTTCAACTATTAAGGCTCTTAAGCGATATAAATTGGATAAAGAAGTTGCCAAACATTTTCCATTTCAACTTTCCGGAGGAATGGCTCGCAGGATTCTGACAGCTACAGCTACAATAGGCGGCTCAAGCCTTATTATTGCAGATGAACCGACCAACGGTCTGGATGAAGGTGCTGCCAATGAAACACTCGGACATCTGCGCCAACTTGCAGACTGCGGCAAAGCCGTATTGCTGATTACACATGACATTGAAGCTGCTCTTCAAGTTGCAGACAAGGTCACAGTTTTTTGCGGTGGAGTTACCGTTGAAGAAGCGTTTGCGAGTGACTTCAACGGAGAAAAGAAACTTCGCCACCCATACTCACAAGCTCTTTGGGCGGCACTCCCTACAAACGATTTTGTAAACAATCTACCTGAAAAAATACATGCTGCAAACAATGGGGGGTGCCCTTTCAGTGCAGCATGTTGCGAGCGGGGCGACCTTTGCGGAGAAGTGTTACCGGAATTACGAGAACTAAACGGTGGATGGGTGAGGTGCCAGAATGCTTGAAGCTTCGAAACTAACTTTTAAATATGATAAGAATAAACCGTGGCTATTTGAAAATCTGGACCTGAGCATAGCTCCTGGTGAAATTGTCGGACTCCCCGGCCCCAGCGGTCGCGGTAAGTCTACACTGGCGAAGATACTCGCAGGATACCTATCTTCCCATGAATCTGGAAAAGTACTTATTGACGGAACCCCACTTAAATCAAATGAATTTTGTCCAGCACAGCTTATTTTTCAACATCCTGAACTTGCTGTTAATCCACGCTGGAAGATTAAAGAGACACTTTGTGAAGCCGGAACACCGGACAAAAGCCTTTTTGAAGAGTTATCTATAAATAATGCGTGGTTAGACCGATATCCACATGAACTTTCAGGCGGAGAGCTCCAGCGGATCTGTCTAGCTAGAGCTTTAAATCCTAAAGTAAAATATTTACTCTGTGATGAAATGACATCAATGCTGGATGCGCTTACTCAGGCCGCAATTTGGAAAGTTGTGCTGGAAGTCGCAAAAAAAAGGGATTTGGGACTCCTTATTATCAGCCATGATGGAGCATTAATATCAAGACTTTGCAACCGGACTATTCCATATTTTCAGAACTAATTACCGCTTTTAAGACAACTTCATTCATCAATATGCACTCAAAATCGAGGTATTGAGCCTTTCTGGACACAAATACAATATAAGGTTATTTTTATAATGTAATTTAAATCACCCCACAAAAGTAAGATTACAATTTAATAAAATTATTTTTATTATTTGGCTTACAGCTTAAAATTATAAATTATATTATGACTAAAATACGTAAACTCTCCAAAAATTTTACATGTAAGTTAAACTCATTGAAAATCTTTCAATGTCTGTCTGCTTTAACTTTCTTTTTATTTATTCTCACGCTTTGTTTTTGGCCAGAGATTAATCATTACGCTATCACTCTCCCCCAATATGCAAATATTAAACTCAAGATAACCCTTGGAAGTATTTATCTTTCTTTTATAGAAGCTATCGTAATTGTGTTCTTTTTATTGTGTGGAAAGAAATATTGGTGCAAATCTGCTACAGTATCACAAGACCTATTCACAAACAGAATTAATGAAGCATTAAAACAGCTTAGCAGTGAAGAAATTTTTGTGCGTATTTCAGCGATATCTGAACTACGACGCATAGCCAAAGAGACAAATACTCAAAGTGAAAAAATCAAAATATTAGACACTCTTTGCGCTTTTATACGCGACCATTCCCAAACCACCAGTTCTACACCATCTATTACTCATTCTCTCGAGCAAGAAAATAATACTGAAAAAGATTGTTTGATTGGAAAAAATGTAACTGCGAGCCGAAATGACATTCAAATTGCGTTGAAATTTATAACCCAGAATATTGATGAATTAGAGTTAAGGTCAAAGTATAATTTGAACTTATCCGGTGCCAATTTAAGAGGCGCTAACCTCATTAATGCAAATCTTAAAGACGCAAATCTTTTAGGCACAAACCTTTACGATTCAAAACTGCAAGGTGCAAAGCTTGCTGGAGTATTTTTCTCTCCTGACACTTTTAATGGAGCGTACTTAACATTAGAGCAATGTAAGGAGCTTCGAATTAAAGATCACCAATGGATGCATGAATAAAAGTTAAATTTATAAGTTTCCATTTCATCTTCTATTAGCCCTTCATATTTGATTTGTTAATGCCCTACGTCCATGCTAGGGACTCACCACATAGTAGTTCTCAATTAAAACTTCAGCTAAAAAAAATTTAACACGCTTTCAATAAGCTTTAAAAGTAAAAAAATGATCGCTCAAAAAAAACATCCTCTTGGCAAAGGTTCATCATTCAGTCTAGATTTTACGTACTCACTCTGGTGGAATTTAATATTAATTACAGTAGGATCAATCATTGTAGGGATAGGACTTCGCAGCATTGCTGTTCCTTACCAGTTTATGCCAGGTGGAATTTTCGGATTAGCATCCTTAATTTTTTATAAAACAGGAATCCTTTCACCGGGGTGGATTTTCCTTATCCTTAACGTTCCACTCTTTGCATTTGCATGGATAAAAGTCAGTAAACGTTTTTTCTGGTACAGTGCATATGCAACCTTAGCAACAACCGGATTTTATGAACTTATTAACATTCCTATGCATATCGAGAGTCAACTTTACGCTTGTGTTGCATGTGGTTTGATAATTGGATTTGGGTCTGGAGTTGTTCTGCGCTCACTCGGATCAAATGGAGGGCTTGATGTAATAGCTGTCTATCTTTACCAAAGATTCAATATAGGTATCGGTAAAGTTTATATTATTTTTAATGCCATTATTTTCAGTTTAAGCTTTTATGAACTTTCACTTGATTTGATAATAGCTTCACTGATTCTAGTTTTTATATCAGCTATGATAATTGATAAGACTTTGTCATTATTCAACCAACGTAAAGTTGTTTTTATTATCTCGGACAAGGCACAGGAAATCAGTAACGATATACTAAATAGTCTTAGGCAAAGTGCTACCTTTATTAAAGGTATCGGTGCATATTCTAAGCAGGAAAAAAATATTATAATGACTGTTGTAAATAATGTTCAGTTAAAGAAATTAGAAGAAATAGCTTTCAGCCACGATGACAATGTTCTTTTCATAGTTGAAAATACGTTCTCTGTTGTTGGATCAAGTTTTTCGAAACGAAAAGTATATTAATATACAATTTTATATAACACTTTTAATTCATACTAGTGATCAAAGAGGAACAAGATTATGACTCAAAATAAAGTTGCAATAATTACTGCCGGTGGTAGCGGCATGGGGGCAGGAGCCGCCCGCAAATTAGCTGCAGAAGGTTATCAAATCGCAATCCTGTCTTCGTCCGGAAAAGGTGAAGCTATTGCAAAAAAACTCGGAGGATTCGGCGTAACAGGGTCCAACAGATCACCTAAAGACCTCGAGACTCTGATCAAAGGAACTATGGATAAATGGGGACGCATTGATGTGGCTGTAAACAGTGCAGGACATGGCCCCAAGGGTGATATTCTCACAATGACGGATGAAGACTGGATAACCGGCATGGAAGTGTACCTGCTTAACGTAATCAGAGTAGCAAGACTGGTGACTCCTATCATGCTTAAACAGAGCTGCGGGTCAATTGTTAACATTTCAACCTACGCCTGCTTCGAACCTGAACCTCTATTCCCTACATCAGGTGTATTCCGTTCAGGCCTTGCTGCATTTACTAAGCTATTTGCCGACCAATATGCCTCAAAATCCATCAGGATGAACAATGTACTACCTGGTTTTATTGATAGTCTGCCTGAGAAAGATGAAAGACGTAATCGGATACCGATGGGTCGCTATGGAAAAGTAGATGAAGTTGCAGAAGCAATAGCTTTTCTTGCATCAAAAAAATCCAGCTATATAACAGGCCAGAATTTGCGAGTTGATGGCGGAATTACGCGGTCAGTATAGTTAAGATGGAAGCAACATCACAGGCTAAAAGCGAATAGTTTTTTGAAAAACAGCATTGCTAAATAGCTGAGTTTAAAGGCAGAAACTTGTAAGAGTTAAAGCGTATCTGGATTCGAGTATGGTAGCGCGGTTAATAGCGGAGGAAAAAAAATTGGATAAAGTAAATTTCACCAAAACTAATTTTTAAAAAAGTCTTCTTTTAGTTCACTTTTTTGAAAGGCAATATGCATCCGGTTCAAAGTATACATTGAACCGGATGAATCAGTTCTTAACTTCTGCCCAGACATTTATTCCATCACTGTGTTGTTGTCTTCAGTTGCTGGATTTTCTGCAACATCCTCACCAGTATCATCGAGCCCTGCTTGTTTCTTAGCTAATTGGCGTTGCTTCTTTTCTTCTTTCTTTTTCATCTTTGCCAAATCTTTCTGGCGTTTCTCAAATTTATAATTACGCTTAGGTGGCAATGATATCTCCTCGTTAAACATTCAAAAAGCAAAAAAAAACGCCCGTCTCCCGAAAGAGAGACGGGCGCCGGATACCGGACTAAAATTCGAAAATTTTACTACCAGCGTGGACGTTCTTCGCGTGGTTTAGCTTCGTTAACCTTGAGGTTACGTCCGCCGAAATCTTTTCCGTCCATGTTGTCGATAACTTCAAGAGCACCGGCATCATCCATTTCAACAAAACCAAAACCGCGAGGACGACCAGTTTCACGATCTTCGATAAGGTTGATAGAAATAACTTCACCGTAAGCTTCAAATGCAGCACGGATTTCTTCTTCAGTAGCAGACCAAGGCAAATTTCCGACATAAAGTTTTTTAGACATTATATATTCTCCTAAAAAATTGTTGAGACGATGACGCTTTCACGTCAACAAAAAAAGGAGCAGTGTACAAGATGCACATTGCTCCTCGATATTCCTGTTCATTTAAACTAGCTTTGGTCACATTCCGACCACGCATCCACGCGCGTTGCTAGTGTGTAGAAAATACTTATCTAGTAGGAAGGCAATCTTGTCAAGACATATTATATTTTTTATTATTTCTAAGTTTGATCAAAATCGGTTCAAGGCAATAAAATTTAAAAATATCCGCAGCACTAGTTCCTTAAAACGTAAAACTTGCGGTTTCTTACTCGCGGTAGCAAAACAGCTTCTTGCCTTAAAATAAAGATCAGTATAAATATTGCTAAAAAGGGGTCTAATATGCCTTTACTTACTTGGAATGCAAACTATTCGGTTGGAATTAAAAAAATAGATGATGATCATAAAATACTTATTGAAATGATCAACAAAGCCTGTGCATCAATTGAACAGATGGAAGAGCAGAAAGTGTTAAAGGAATTGGTTGTGGATATGCGCCAATATGCCATGAAACATTTTTCAAGAGAAGAAGAACTCATGGAACAGTATGACTACCCAGACTCAGAAAGCCACAAAAAATTACATAATCATTTCATTATATATGCAGCGTCCTTAGACAACATGAAAGACTCTGAAAAAGAGATTCTGGAACCAATAAAAATTTTCAAATACCTTGCTGACTGGCTACGAAATCATATTCTCGTTACTGACAAAAAATTTGGCGCATTTCTTATTGATAAGGGCATCAAATAAACTCAAAATAAATTATTTTATATAGAAATATCCACAAAACCTCCCTCTTAGCTTGATTTAAAAATTCTCATACATTACGTAGTATGAGACTATTTATAACAGAGGGGGGTTTTATGTTTTGGATTCACCTTCTTGTTCTTCTTGCAATAATATTCATTGGAATTCGCTATGGAGGCGTTGCATTCGGCCTACTAGGCGGACTTGGCGTTTCTATTTTAGTATTTGTATTCGGAATTAAGCCAGGCCACCCGCCTATCAGTGTAATGTTAATAATTATTTCTGTAGTGGCGGCATCTGCAACGCTTGAAGCGACAGGTGGCCTTAGCCTCCTTGTAAAATTTGCTGAAAAAATACTGCGCAAACATCCTGAGAACATTGTTTATTTAGGACCAATCTGCACATTCTCACTTACTGTGCTGGTGGGTACAGGACATTCTGTTTACCCCCTTCTTCCAGTCATTTACGATGTTGCTTATAAAAACGGCATTCGACCTGAGCGCGCTTTAGCCGTTTCTTCTGTAGCAGCGCAAATGGGAATAACAGCCAGCCCGATTGCTGCTGCGGCAGCGGTTGTACTTGCCACTGCGACTAGTAATAATGTTGATATTAATCTGGTCAATGTTCTAATGGTTACAATTCCTTCAACATTTCTCGGCATGCTCACCTCAGCTACATGGAGCCTCAAACGAGGAAAAGACTTAGATAAGGATGAAGAGTTTCAAGAAAAAATTAAAAACCCAGATTTCTTGCGAGAAGTCGAAGGTGAAAATTCTGATTCATCGTCACAAAAAATAGCTTTTACCGCCAAAAAAGGCTTAACGGTATTTCTTCTAGGTATTTTCGCCGTCATTATTCTTGCTCTGCTAAATAAGCATTTACTCCCAAAAGGCGTTACAATGTCAGTAGCCATCCAGTTTATGATGCTTTCAGTTGGAGCAATAATTCTATTAATGACAAATATTTCCCCTAAAACAATTGTTCACAGCAGTGTTTTCACTGCAGGAATGACAGCTGTCATAACAATCTTTGGTATTGCCTGGATGAGTGACACCATAATCAACTATAATGAGCCTTACCTAATCGGATTAATTAGTGAAATTGTCCATTTACACCCTTGGACATTCGCTATCGCTATGTTTTTTGTTTCAATGTTCTTAAAAAGTCAGGCGGCAGTTCTGACGATTATGTTACCACTCGGTTTTTCACTTGGTATTCCGAAAGAAGTGCTCATCGGGGTTCTGCCATCCTGCTATGCATATTTCTTCTTTCCATTCTACCCAAGCGACCTTGCAGCGATTAGTTTTGATCGAACAGGTACAACTCATATTGGCAAATATGTGCTAAATCATAGCTTTATGTTCCCTGGATTAATCGGCGTTGGAACAGCAACAGTTATCGGATATTTTCTTGCACAAATTGTTTTTTAAGTGAAATTATTTGCAACTGCTCAGTTGTTACAAAAAAATTATGGAGGCCAGTGCAATAGGATCAGACTCTTTACATGCTAACAGAGTTGCCACCAGTTTCTAAGCCATACTGAAATGTAAAAAAATAAATCTAAGTGAAAAGTTATGGGCAATTTAAATTAAAATATTCTTGGCAAAAAGAACTTTTTTTTCAAATGCGATACAAAAGTATTTTATTTATAATTTAGAGTTTTTTATATTTTTTCATCACAAATCAGTAATTAAAAATCATTTTTCTTCATAAAAAAAGACGTAATCTGGCTGATTACGTCTTAATAAAATCACTTTTTTGACGACTATTTTCCCTTTTTCCAATTATTCCACTCATTTTTACTTAGTTTTCCGTCTTTATTCACATCAGCTTCACGCATAATTCGCTCGGCATTTAACGGATATACATGCACTACTTCAGAACGAATTATAGTTTTATCACCATTTTTATCAATATCAATAAACCCTCTGGTAAAACGAACTCTTTCAAGGTCATACTTGATAGCTTTAGCCTTTCTGCCACTCTCAAGATAATATAACGAAATCGTCTGCTTTCCAGTTATTATTCCCAATGTATACCCGTCATCCCCTTCAGCAAAATAAAGATGCGAGCCATCTGCATCAATGATACCACAGAATGGTTCAGTCAGAGCATTTCCAGTTTTATCTGCAAACCAAATTTTGTAGCCGGAAAACATGTCGCCATCTTGTTTATTAATAACGAAAACAGCTTTGTTATCCCTGACATCACCATCTTTAGTTATCAGCTTAACGGTCCCTCCCCATGTACCACGCATCTCCGGAGAGTTAACTGCAAATACGGTTGAGCTAAAAACCATAAAGATCAGAGCGACGAGATTACAGCATAAAAACTTCTTCATAAAGCTACTCCATAATTTGAGGTTTAGGACTACATTAATTTTATTTAGTATATAACCTAATCCGTCAACTCTTTATTAAGAAGCAAGCACAAAAAAAGGCGGCACCTCTTAGAGATACCGCCTTGAAATAATCATTTTTATAGTATGGGCTAAAGATGCGAAACAACTTTACCCAAAAAGTCTTTTAATCTTGGATTCTTAGGATTAGTGAAAAAATCTTCAGGACTACCTTCTTCTTGAATAACGCCTTCATCAATGAAAATAACCCTGTCTGCTACTTCTTTAGCAAACCCCATTTCGTGAGTAACAACGATCATGGTCATTCCTTCTCTGGCAAGTTTCTGCATTACATCCAAAACTTCACCTACAAGTTCAGGATCTAAGGCAGAAGTAGGCTCGTCAAAAAGGATAACTTTAGGCTGCAATGCAAGGGATCTGGCAATAGCAATCCGCTGTTTCTGCCCACCGGAAAGCTGATCTGGATAATTAATGGCTTTTTCTTTCAAGCCGACTTTATCAAGAAGTTTTAGCCCAAGTTCATTAGCGTCGCTTTTATTCATGTTACGAACTTTGATAGGACCAAGAGTAACATTTTCCAAAATAGTCATATGTGGAAAAAGATTAAACTGCTGAAAAACCATACCTGCTTCGGTACGGACTTTATTGATATCCGTCTGCTTATCCATGATATCATAACCATCAACAAAAATAGTTCCTGAACTAGGAACCTCAAGCTTATTAATACACCTTAAAACCGTTGACTTGCCTGACCCTGATGGGCCGATTATACAGACAACTTCCCCAGACTTAACGTGTAAATCAATTCCTTTGATGACTTGAAGATTCCCGAAATTTTTATGTAAATTCTTAATTTTAATCACAGTTCTATCTCCGGGAGGTGTTAAGCTTTTTCTCTAACATTTTCATAGCTTGGGCTATTGAAAGAGTCATTACAAGATATACACAGGCGACAGCAAGATATACTTCAAAAGCTCTGAAGTTGACGGATGTGATTTCCTGCCCTGTTCTCATAAGCTCACCGACACCGATAACCATCAACAAAGAAGTATCTTTCAAACTGATAATAAACTGGTTACCCAAAGGTGGGATCATGCGTTTTAAAGCCTGTGGCCACACAACATAGAGCATTGTCTGAGAGCGTGTAAGCCCTATAGATCGGCCAGCTTCAACTTGCCCGGGATCAATCGACTGAACAGCACCGCGCACAATTTCAGCGATATACGCACCGGAGTTTACAGCAATAATAATGATACCGGCAGTAATCGGTGTAATTCTAACACCCACCGCCATAGGTATACCATAGTAAAGAAACATTGCTTGTACCAGCATAGGCGTACCGCGAATTGCTTCAACATAGACCCCAGCAAGTTTTCTTGTAAAAATGGACTGTGCAAGTTTCATTAACCCTGCAATACTGCCAAGTATAAACCCGCAGAACAATCCCCCTACGGCGATCTCAATAGTCAGTTTGAGTCCGCGCATAAGCATAGGGAAAGTATCCCAGAACACTGAAGTTTCAAATACAAATGCCATACTTTCTCTACCCTTTTAAAAGAATGAGGGCGGCCGATAAAGCCGCCCTTAAAATTACAGAAAAAAACAAATATTATTTAGGTTCTGATCCAAACCATTTGACATAAAGAGTGCGATATTCGCCATTAGCGCGCAGTTCTTTCAAAGCAGCATTAACTTTTGCTACAAGAGCACTTCCTTTAGGAAAAGCGATTCCGTAAGACTGTCCCTGATACAATGGACCGACAACTTCAACCTGACCTTTGGGAGCCTTACGCACATAGTCACCGATAACAGGAGAGTCAAACATTACTGCATCAGCTCCGCCGGCTACAAGTTCCATGAACATAGCATCACTATTAGGGAAAAGTTTAACTTCTTTAGCTCCGCAGTTTTCTTTAACAAAGTCAGCTGAAGTTGTGCCAAGTTTAGTTGCAACAACCTTTCCTTTAAGATCTTTAATATCTTTAATGGAAGTATTACCTGCTTTCACAAGAATAAGGATACCAGCATTGTAGTATGGATCTGAAAAATCGACAACTTTGCTGCGGGCAGGTTTAATGGTAATGCCTGCAATACCTACATCAACCTGATTTGATTGAAGTCCTGGAATGATTCCATTAAAATCCATAGGCTGCAATGTATATTCAGCTCCAATTTTTTTTGCAATTGCATCCCAAAGCTGAACATCAAATCCAGTATGTGTTCCTGTTGCAGGATCTTTGAACTCAAAAGGAGGAAAACTGGTATCACAAGCAACAGTTAACTTATCAGCAAAAGCTGATCCAACCATCAAAACAGTTAGCAGAGTAGCAACACAAATTGACAATAATTTTTTCATAAAACCCCCTAAACTGGCATTGTTTTTTTTAAGATCTTCACTATTAACAACTGAAGATTGATCCGGATGTTTCAAAAAACACTCATAAATTATACGTAATTTTTAATTATTAACACTAATATTTCAAAAATTCAAGATTTCAAGAACAACTGAAAAAGACATAACAGGATTCAAAATTTAAAAAATAAACATAATTAAATTTATTTTTAACATTTCAATTCACTAAAAAATAACATAATAAAGCTTATGCGTTTCAGATAACTAGCTATCTTTATAGTTACTAAAGCTCTTAGACATATTTGAAAATAAATTCCAATAACCGTAGACTTACAATTTTGAGATCAATTTCAAAAAATATGACATTAATGTATCTTTCAAGGCTTATCCATAGCCTATTTTTAACATTTTCGTAAAAATACGATTAACAAAAAAACATCAAAACCAAATAACATGTTGTTATTTATATGTTTATACATTTAGGCACATTCTCTGCTTTTATAAAAATCATGTTTTGCAAATAAGTACCAAATACTCCGTGAAAACGGAGGTTAATTTTAAATAATCTCAAGGAGCTTTTTGAAATGAGTTCAAACCAGTCCCGTCAGAACGCAATCACAGCAGTAACTAACTATACTCCACCAGCAACCCCGCTGAACTTTGCGGACATGAAACCGACAGATCTATTCGGCTGTAACGTTTTTAACGATAAAGTAATGAAAGAGAGACTTCCTAAAGTTATTTACAAATCTCTCAGAAAAACTATCGAAAAAGGCGAAGCTATAGATCCTTCAATTGCCGATTCAGTTGCTTACGCAATGAAAGAATGGGCAATGGAAAAAGGTGCGACTCATTATACTCATGTATTCTATCCTCTTACTGGCTTAACTGCTGAAAAACATGACGGTTTCCTCAGCCCTGACGGCAAAGGAAGTGCTATCTCTGAATTTGAAGGCAAGCTTCTCATTCAGGGTGAACCTGACGCATCCAGCTTTCCAAACGGCGGACTGCGCACAACTTTTGAAGCTCGTGGATACACAGCATGGGACGTAACAAGCCCTGCATATATTCTGGAAAATCCTAATGGAACTTTCCTTTGTATTCCAACTGCATTTATTTCTTGGAAAGGGGAAGCTCTCGACAAAAAGACTCCTCTTCTCAGAGCAAACCAGGTTGTGGATAAACAGGCTCAGCGCATTTTGAATCTTTTCGGTGATAAATCAGGAAACCGCGTTATTTCTAACGCTGGCCCAGAGCAGGAATACTTCCTTGTAGATAGAAACTTCTATTTCGCACGCCCTGACCTTCAGCTTTCCGGCAGAACTCTTTTCGGAGCTAAGCCAGCGAAAGGACAGGAACTTGACGATCATTACTTTGGCGCAATTCCACGCCGCGTCTTATCTTTTATGATGGATGTTGAACACGAACTATACAAACTTGGTGTACCAGTAAAAACTCGTCACAACGAAGTTGCTCCCGGACAGTTTGAAATTGCACCTGTTTACGAACATGCAAACCTCGCTACTGACCATAACCAGATGCTTATGACCACCCTCAAATCCATTGCTAAAAAGCATGGTATGGTTTGTCTGCTACACGAAAAACCATTCGCAGGTATCAATGGTTCCGGTAAGCATCTCAACTATTCCCTAAGTTGTGAAGGACACGGTAGTCTTTTCAATCCAGGCGAAAATCCTCATGAAAATGCTCAGTTCCTGATTTTCTGCGCTGCTACTATCCGTGCAGTTCATACTCACAGCAAACTTCTCCGTGCAGTTGTAGCTTCTGCAAGCAACGACCATCGTCTCGGTGCTAACGAAGCACCTCCAGCAATCATGTCCATTTTCCTTGGAAAACACTTAACTGAAATTTTCAAAAAAATTCAGGAAGGCAACTCACCTACCCCAACAAGTTCAGGATTCCTGAAAGTCGGCGTAGACACATTGCCTACTCTTCCAAGAGATGCAGGCGACCGTAACCGCACAAGCCCATTTGCTTTCACAGGTAACCGCTTTGAATTCAGAGCCGTAGGTTCAAATGCATCCATTGCCGGACCTCAGGTTGCGTTGAACACAATGATGGCTGAATCTTTGGATTATATTGCAACTGAACTTGAAAATGCAACCAAAGGTGACCCATCTAAACTCAACGGAGCAGTTCAGAAAGTAATCAAAGATATTATGGACAAGCATAGCTCCATTCTCTTTGACGGTGACGGTTACTCCGCTGAATGGCATAAAGAAGCAACAGAAGTCCGTGGACTACCTAACCTGCCAACTTCTGCTGAAGCAATTCCTGCTATTACTGCACCTGAATCAGTTGAAATGTTCACAAAGTACAGCGTCTTCACAAAAGAAGAACTGGAAAGCCGCAAAGAAATCTACCTTGAGCAGTACAATCAGGCTATCGTAACCGAAGCTGCGCTTACTATAAAAATTGCAAAAACTCAGATATTCCCAAGTGCTGTCCGTTACCAGAAAGAACTGGCCGAAACATGTGCTAACATGAAGTCAATCGGAGTACCTTTCACAACTGATGTTCTTGAAGAAGTAACTGATGACCTTAGAAAAATGCAGGCTGCAATTGTAAATCTTCAAAAGATTATGGATAACAACACTGAAGAAGATGTTGCAAAACAAGCCCATTACATGTGCTACACAGCCCTTCCTGCAATGCTTGAAGTACGCAAATATGCAGACTGCCTTGAAAATGTTGTAGCTGACGACCTCTGGTCACTCCCAAGCTACTCCGAAATGCTCTTCATAAAGTAATAAAAGTTAGATACACCCTTAGGCCTCCATATATCATAAAGCCCTGCTTGAAAAAGCAGGGCTTTATGTATTTTTGCAGCTTATAAATATTAATTAACTACACACCGAACAGCATTTTATTCTTGGAGTAATATTAAAATAAATATATGTATAACTTCTGAATTTACTAAAAATTTAACTTAATCGGAGGATCATATGCTTAAAAAAATGCTACTTACTATAACACTTATTCTTTCGTTAACCTCATTATCTTATGCTGCTTCTCCTCTAACTTCTGATCAAATTGAAAGAGTGATTACTACAATGAAACAGCTTGCTCCTCATATGGATCAAATAGACAAAGAAATGAATGCAGCAGTGACTTCACATAACGATACCTTAGATCCGAAAATGATGAAAAAAGAATGTGCTCTTATATACAGTTACAGTGCTGAAGCTAAACAAATAATTGAGAACAACGGATTTTCTGAGCTAACTTGGTCTGAGACATACAGCAGAGTATTAAAAGCTTTTGTTTCAATAGCTATGGAGCAACAGCAAACAGACGTAACGGACAACATGAGCGCAGCAATTGCTCAGATCGATTCTGATCCCGATATGTCACCTGAACAGAAGGATGCAATGAAACAGCAAATGAAAGCCGTAATGCAGGCAGCTGAATCAATGAGGCAAGCTCCGAAAGCAGATATCGAGGCAGTCCGGCCATACTTTGATATGTTTTAGTTCCGCAACAGTTGATTATTTTTAATAGAAAAGAGGAAGACTCAGAGTCTTCCTCTTTTCTATTTTAACGTAAAAATTAAATACTAATCTTTATTTTCTTTAATTTCCTTAATATCTTCACGCTTTAAAATAATATTTTTCCCATCCAGATTTTTGAACTTATAACTTTTGGATGATTCAAAGTAATGAGGCTCGCCAACAGAGACAACAGTGGATCCATCAGTTTTCATAAGAGTATAATGACTCGCTCCGCATCCATAAAAAGCAAACAAAGCTGTACATACAAAAAGAACTGCAAGAATTTTTTTCATAATTAAACTCCTAAAATTTATTTAAGATCTTCACCAAAGCTACACTTAAATTATTTATGCCATAGTTTGCAGCACAGATGCAATCTTTAATGATTTTTCAGTAAAATCTTTCTCCAATCTTTCAATATCTTTTTTTATGATCTTTGAAATATCTGCGCCTGAATACTTAGATTCAAGCTTAAGCAGATTTCCTGCTCCACCGCCACGCGCTGCTGAACTTGAAGAAATAGCTGAACCGGATTTACGCTTATGACGAACTTTCAAATTACCTTGATAGACAGCCGTTTTGCCAGCTGTAGCAATCATTAAATCATGATCAACATCAACATATTGAGTCGGTGTGAATCTAATATCGAAATTACCTATCTCGTTTAAAACAGACTTTTTGAATAAATGGAAACAGCCCGTCACAGAAGTGCATGGCCTGCAAAAATTAAACTGTCCATAATCAAGGTCCTGATTATGAGGGTCTAAGTATAAAAACTCAAAACCTCGTATTTCATCCTTAAAATCATCTGGAGTTTCTCTCAAATGCAAATCTGCATGCTGAATAATCTCTTCTTGATCATCATTAACAATTCTACATCCCCAAACTCCAGCATCTGGATATGATACTACAGCTTTATTGAATTGAGTCTGCCAATTAACAGGAACAAGCGCATCGTCATCAAGATAGGCAACATAATCAAAATCTTTAATCTCATCTAATGTTTTAAGCCAGTTGCGAGCCGCCGGCGCACCTATATTCACAGAAAGATTGATAGTCGTTAATTTACTACCTAGCTTTTCGTCCCAATGGTTCAAGATCTGTTTTGTTTCATCCGTACTTCCATTATTAAGAGCAAAAATATGTACATTGGTAAGCGGAGATTCCGTTAAAGCGACCATAGTTGCATTAAACTCCTCCGCCTTATTATAAGTATAAAGGCAGACCGCGACATTACCGTCGAGTAGACTTTTACCGGAGCTTTCATAAATTTTATCATGAACTTTAAACCACGTGTTTACCTGCCAAGGTCTTGCTGTCATCCGGTCCCGCCATAATATCAAGGCCTCATCCCTGCGTCCCATACGGTCAAGCGATTCTGCCAGACGCAAAAGACTTTCACCTAAAATAAGAGTGTTACCAGAAACATCAGCATAAATATTTTCAGCGCGTTCATAATCTCCTAAGCAAAAAGCAATATCGCCAGAATACTTATTCTGAATAATTTTCATTGCGGACGGCCAGCCACGTGTTACAGCCTCTTGCGCCAACTCGTAACGCCCTAAGAAAAAGGATAAATCTAAAAAATGTGATAGCCAAAAAACATTCTCAGGTTCACGTTTAGTCTGACTCGCCAAATATTCAAGAAGTTTTTCTTTGTCATCTTTAGCAATAAGACGTTGCAAAAAACTAATATTTTCAGGAATTTTGTTATTTCCTGAAACAAACGAAAGAGTTTCAACAAGCTCAGCCGGTAAAAAATTAAGCTGGCGATTGATTGACAAAAGGTTTGTAGCCAATTGACCATCAAGCGGGCTGGATTCCCAGGCGGTCAGTAAGAGATCGACACCAAGATCAATTAAAGAAGCACTTTCTTTTCGGTTATCTGACGAGTTTAGAATTTTGCTAGCGGTATCCATCAGATGCGGTTTACCATGCCCGGAAACTAGGAGTCTGTACCTAGATTCTATATCTAAAAAATCCCAAAATGTTCCTGTCATATTGTATCCTTACCCAAAGGTTTTCCGCATTTTATCTAAAAGACTTAACAGTCTGTGTTCATAAGTATGTTCGGATAATATTCTTTTTAAAGCCGCAGCACTAATCTTCGCTCGCATTTTCTTATCCTTAATACACCTTTCCAACACCTGAGGTATTTCTTTAACATTTCTATAAGAAATAATCTCGCTATCCGGATCGAAAAGATTCTCCATCTGCTCTCGATAGTCTGTAAGAATAAAGCCTCCGCATGCCGGAACATCAAAAACACGCTGATTTACAGCACCCTTCATCTGTCTGCTTGTACAATTGAAGCTGACATCCGACATTGGATAAAAAGCCGGAAGATCCGTATAATAATCCAATGAGGAAAGGTAACGCCAACCGTTACTATCAAGCAATACATGCCATCCGTAATCACCAACAATAAGAGGGGTAAAACCAAGAATAGCCTTAACACATGACAACCTGTACTGACGAGTTGCCTCCCAGGTTATCAAAGATTCAAAAGAAAGTTTTTGTTCATCAGTTGCAAATGTTTCTATAGTTTCGAAGATCTGAGGATGATTTCTCTTGAAATAAGCCTCAACTGAAATATCGCTGGATTCACAAAATTCAGCAGCGAACCGTTGATATTTATTACTGATGGTCGCAGGTAATTGGGCACTGGCAAGAGAGTTTGCTACCGCGTCAGCCATAGAATTCCCAACAAAAGAGACCTTTGATCGCCAACTATTTTTACCACTCATTCCTGCTTTAAATCTGCAGGGATCTGTCGCGAGCGGTAAATAAAAAACATTATCGAACCCCTTATCATGCATAATTTCTAAATTACCAGCATCATAAGTAAAAATTGCAGTAAGTTCTGGAGAAATATCCTTATACCGGTACAGCACTAAATGGGGATTATCCACAAACCACGAGGCTAGAGGCAGCTTTAACTTCAAAAGTAGATCAGTCAGCTTCCCTTCCCTGTCCACCCCAAAGTGATTAACAGTGAGAGCAAAATCGGGCTTAAATTCAACTACTGTTTTTAATAAATCTTCAACAAACCCTTCACGAACTGTGTCCCCTAGACCTATATCAACCGTTCGATATGAAATACCTAAGCGGTCCAAGGCAGAAATAATTTCGCCAGTTAAAAAGTATGGGCGATTGAAAAAAAGGATTTTCGGTTTCACATTTTGAAACTTGGGATATTTGACCTGCTCCCAGAAATCCAGTCCGGCATCTGATTTATCCATATTCTCAAGTGTACTATAAATTACCGTGTACCAGTCAGGATCAAGACGAAAATAAAGCGGTATTTTAATGAGTTTTAACGGGCCGCCACCATTAATATTCTGCCACTCTTTAAGTGAGTTTAAAACTTCAGTTGGTTCTCCATCAAGCCATAGAACCTGAGGATGCCCCCTAAAACGATCAGCACCTGTCAGCTTAGATACCTGCGGATCACTATCAACAATTGCAACAGGGCCGAGTTCAAGCAATTTTTCTATACAGACACCTAGCCCCGCCCCGAAAAGAACAGGAAGATTCTGGGGCACCTCATCAAGTTCACCGGCAAGAGATCTTTCGCGATCATCCCCATTGCGTCCCCAAAGATGCCAAACTTTACCATCGATAAGAATTCGAACATCAATCAATCTTCCAGAATATTCGACAGGTTCGACTGTATATATACGTTTTGTCATAGGATTTCTTTAATCTATTTCATCTAGGTGTGACAATGGAGAATTATCTTTAGAGTAAATACAGAGCGCTGAAAATATTTTGAGAGTAAAAAACAAAACTTGCCAATATTAAGAATATCATTAACGTGTCTTTTTTAATTATTTATTAAAAGTAAACTAGGATTAATAATGAACAAGACATTAGAGTCAACCTTTGCCACAGACAGTACCATGCATATTTTAGACATGGATAGCTGGGAAAGGCGTAACCATTTTACTTTTTTCCAGAATTCTAAGTCATGTCAATATGGTTTTACCATACAGCAGAACGTTACTGAACTTTGCAATTTCAGGGAAAAGATTAAAAGTTCAGGCAAATCAATCCGATTTTCTGACACATTATATTTTTTCGCCATAAAATCAGCTAATGCGATACCTGAATTTAGAACAAGGATTGTAGACGGAAAACCTGTTATTTTTGATAAGGTTCACCCTGCTTACACGTATATTCCAAAGGGACACACTCTGCATGCAAACTGCCTGGCCGCATATGCTGATAATTATGCAGAACAAACAAGAAACATAGAAATATCTCGTCAAAATACAGATAAAAAGCCAACTTTGACGCCTGAAAACGGAGAGAAACAAAATCTTATTTATTTCAGCATTAATGCTGGAATATCATTCACTTCTGCCTCAAACCCATGGGGAGATAATAACGTAGACACTGTTCCACGTATACTCTTCGGACAAGTTACAGAATCTGAAACAGGAAAAAAGACTTTGCCTGTTTCCGTTGAACTGCTTCACAGTCTGGCAGATGGAAAACATATAACTGATTTTTATAACTTATTCGGAGAGATGTGCTCCAACCCAGAAAAATATATCAATATTTAGAAAACAGGTGGAAATTCTCACAAGAAAATTTCCACCTGTTTTTATAAAACCAAAACTCTTAATATTTCTTTAAAGCAGTTCCATTTTCTTCCGCATCTTTCGCAAGCAATTCACGCATACGTTTACAGACCGGTCCGGGCCTTACGTCATGAATAGGTTTTTTATTAAATCTAACGACTCCAACTGCGTCAATTGATGTCCCGCAAACTATTACCTCTTTTGCTAAAAGAATATCTTCTTCAGAAATTGCACAATAATCTACAGGAACTTCGTCAGCTATCAATTGAATTGCCCTGAGCAAAGTTGTTCCAGCTAATGCATTGTTAAATTCAGGAACTTTAATTGTTCCACCAGCATCAACTATACAGACATTCTCAGTTGCGCCTTCTGCTAAAAAACCCATGCGATCAAAGCAGAACGGCATATCAAACCCTTCTTCAATAGCTTCACGTTTCATCAATACATTCGGTAGATAATCGATTGATTTAATTGTTGCTAAGTATGGCTGTTTTGCTGGTATTGAGGTTTTAAAAGCTGTAAGCCCTTTTTCATACCAAGATTCTGGTTTTGGATCGTATTGATAAACGACTACATATAATGATGGCACTGGGCATTCGTATGGACTTATACTGAACCCTCCAACACCTCTACCAAGCAGAACCCGCACAAGACCTGATTCACATTCGGCTGCACTACAAACATCCAAAATAATATCAGCAAGTTCTTCCCAAGAACATGGAGGCTGAAGATGTATTGAGGAAGCTGATCTCTTCATCCTGCGTAAATGAGGGTCTAACTGATAAAGCTTACCGTTTACAAACTTCATACTTTCAAAAACACCATCACCACGGTGAACCAAATGATCATCCCACGGCATAAGCATTAATTTAGGATCAGTGCATACAAGACCGACCCTATGCTCATAAAAAGCACGAACCTTTTCAGTCCCCGCACGCATAGCAGTAAGCATCGCATTGATGTATTGTTCGCTATCTACTTTTTTAATCAACTTAAAACTCCATAAATGTATTAATAATCCCCGAAGAGACAGATTTCGCCACATACCGTTAAAATATTATTATTTAAACGACTTTCTTTCAACTTACAAAATAATAGTAAGACTCGGCAAGTGATTAACTCTAATTATTAGATTAATTCAATTTAAAAAATTAGACTAAAAAAAGGCCGACCTTCGAAAAACGAAGATCGGCCTGTACGGATATTGAAATTATATAAATTAAGCTACACGAACAAGGTTGCGCGCAATAAGAGTTTCAGCAATTTGCACAGTATTAAGAGCTGCTCCTTTGCGAATATTGTCAGAAACAACCCACATATTAATACCATTATCAATAGTTTCATCTTCACGGATTCTACCGACAAAAACATCATCCTCACCGGCACAATCAATGGCCATAGGATAGTGTCCCTTTTCAGGGTAGTCTATAACAGTTACTCCTGGAGCACTTGAAAGAATATTTCTGCAATCTCTCACAGTCAATTTATCTGCTGTTTCAATATTAACAGATTCTGAATGGCTATAAAAAACAGGAACACGTACTGTTGTTGCAGTAAGTTTAATGGAATCATCACCCATTATCTTCTTAGTTTCATTGACCATTTTCATTTCTTCCTTAGTGTAACCATTGTCAAGGAAGACATCAATCTGAGGCAGGCAATTAAAAGCTATCTGATGAGGATAAACGTCAGAAACAATTTCTTTACCATTAAAAAGTCTAGCAACCTGAGTTTCAAGTTCGTTGATAGCTTTTTGACCAGTACCGGAAACGGCCTGATATGTAGAAACTACTATACGTTTAATCTTAGCCTCATCATGAATAGGTTTCAGAGCAACAACAAGCTGAATTGTGGAACAATTAGGATTGGCGATTATTCCTGGATGCCAGTCAAGATCTTCAGGATTAACTTCCGGAACAACAAGAGGAACCTTAGGATCCATTCTCCATGCGCTAGAGTTATCAATAACAACGCAGCCAGCCTTTACAGCTAGAGGAGCAAATTTTTCGGAAGTACTGCCGCCTGCGGAAAAAAGAGCTATGTCAAATCCTTCAAAGGAATCTTCTTTAAGCTCACGAACGGTTAATTCGTCGTCTTTGTAAGGAACTTTTGTTCCTGCTGAACGGATAGAAGAAAAAGGAACAACTTCAGATGCGGGGAAATTTCTCTGCTCAAGAACTTTAAGCATTTCGCGACCGACCGCGCCTGTAGCACCGACAACAGCAACTCTAGGATTCTTAGTACTCATGGCTTTCTCTCCGTATTCATAGGCTGAAACTTAAAAAAGTGATCAGGTTTAAATTTAGTGATAATGATCAAAACTTGACCGTAACATTTGACAAATTAAAATTTCAAAGCCTGTCCGATTTCAAGACATGCTTTTGCTCTGTTCAAAGTATACAAATGAACTCCTGGAGCCCCTCCATCAAGAAGCCCCTGAGCCTGCTTTGTAGCGTAATCTATTCCAAGACGATAAACAGCTTCATCCCCGCCATCGGCATGTGCCTTTTCAAGCGCACTTAGGAATTTACCGGGAATAGCAGCTCCGCATAAAGAAAGAATAAACTTCGCTGATTTAAGACTCATGATAGGCAAGACACCGGGAACAACCGGAACATTAATACCCATCTGGGAAAGTCTGTCACAAAAATCAAAATATACCCTGTTATCGAAAAAGAGCTGAGTAATGATTAATTCCCCGCCCTCATCAACTTTATATTTCATCCACTTGAAATCTTCTTTGATTGAAGGAGATTCAAGGTGAGCTTCAGGATATCCCGCAACAGCGATCCCCATGCCCGGATGATTTTCTTTTACGTAAGTGACTAAATCAGAACCTTGTTTAAAAGCCTGTTTGCTAAAATCAAAATTCGCATCATCAGCTGGAGCATCACCGCGGAGCGCGAGAATATTTCCTACCCCTGCTTCACGCAATGAATTAATGAAAAAACTTATATTTTCAGGACTTGCACCGACGCATGTCAAATGAGCCAAAGGCTCAACCCCCATATCCTGCTTCATCTTCTTAACAATTTCAAGCGAATTACTTTGAGTGCCTCCGCCTGCTCCATAAGTTACAGATGCAAAAAGAGGATTCAGCACCTTTAACTTTTCAACAACTTCAAAAAAAGCAGGCCATGATTCTTTATCTTTAGGCGGAAAAAATTCTAAAGAAAGAAACGGTTTTTTTTCTTTAATTAAATCTACTATTTTCATGCACTCTCCTTGCAAAGCAACGGACATTCATTTCTATTTACAGCAATTCTGCTGTATAACTTCAATTTTATCCTAGTTCTCTTTCTTTAAGTAATTCAAGAATCTCATAATTAACAGGTAAGAACTTAACATCAACTACATTCTCAAGGTCGAACCAGTCAAATGACTGGTTTTCCATTGATGTAACTTCTCCTGAAAATTCCCAAATATCGAAAAAACTTAATTTTACAGTATACTCTGGATAATCAACTGTCTTTTCCATCCAGAAACCAAATTTTAAAGGAGTAATCCCAAGCTCTTCCTGTAATTCACGAATAAGAGCTTCTGAAAGAGATTCTCCATTTTCAACTTTACCGCCGGGAAATTCCCAAAAACTTTCATAATCTTTGCCTCTCGGACGTTCAGCAGAAAGGAATAAACCTTTTTTCCAAACAATCCCGGCAACAACAGAAACAGGCTTCCGTTCAACCATGAAAACTAATCCTCATCCATAAGCTGCTTTTTGCGTTCTTCAATCTCAGCAATTTCTTTTTCAAGAACAGCCATGTCTTCCATCAAGCTTTCAGACCATGATGAGGCTTCGGAATATTTAGAATTGAGCTCGATAGCTGCACCGCTGTCATTATATAATTCAGGATTATTTAACTTTTCTTCCATTTCCGCCAGTTCTTCAAGAACTTTTTCAAGCTCTTTCTCTAACTTTTCATACTGGGCAAGACGCGGCTTCAAATCTTTATATAAATTATTTCTTATCTCTGCCTGACGACGTTTCTCTTCTTTAGTCAGTTTACGCTTTTCAGGCTTATAATCATTACCTGAGTTTTTTGAATCTGAACTGCTGCCCCCGCCGGCAAGCGCATCCTTGCGATGAGCATCATAAGCTGCAAAAGACTGAAAAACCTCAATGCCTGTATCAGTCAGTGACCAAATCTCTTCAGCAACTTCCCCAAGCAAATAGCGGTCATGAGCTACAAAAAATATAGTCCCGTCATAATCCTTAAGGGCCTGAATCAATCCTTCGCGACTTTCAAGGTCAAGATGGTTAGTAGGTTCATCGAGAACAAGCAGGTTAGCCCTTGAAAGAAATAAACTTGCAAGTATAAGCCTGTTTTTTTCGCCACCGGAAAGAGCTGAGACTGGACGATCGAAATAAGATTCGCCAAGAAGAAATAATCCTAAAACGCCTTTAAGTTGTTCTTCAGTGGTATCAGGATCACATAACCGTCTTATTTCAGACAAAGCAGTTGCTTCTGTTCTTAAAATTTCGCTTTGATGCTGGCTAAAATATGCAAGGCTGGTATTGGGGCCTATCCTTGCGTAACCTGCATTGGCTTCAAGAGTTCCAAGAATAACTTTAAGCAACGTTGATTTACCTGCTCCGTTAGGAGCTGCCAAAGCAACCTTACTCCCGCGAAACAGCTGAAAATTTAATAACGGCCACAAGGATGGTGGTTTTCCATCATATGAAAATTCTAGGTCAACAACAGATATCGGAGCCTTATCACCACGCGCAGTCGGAGGCATACGAAAAGCAAGCGATCTTCCAGAGCGATTGCTCTCAGTTTCATCTTGAATCTTGGAAAGATCCTCTTCAAGTTTGCTAACTTTTTTCATTTTAGACTGGGCCTGCGCAGCCTTTCTAGCCTGAGCCTTAAAGCGACGAATATAAGAATATTCGCTATCTATTTTAGCAGTCAATTTTGCAGCTTCACGCGAACGCTGCAAAGAATTTTCCTGACGCCATTCAATAAACTGCGAGAAGGAACCGCGTCTGACAACGGCCTTACCTGCTCCAAGGTACAAAACATGTGTACCAACACGATCAAGAAAAATACGATCATGAGCTACATATATAACAGCACCTCTAAATGACAAAAGGTAACTCTCAAGCCACTCAACAGCTTCAAGATCAAGATGGTTGGTAGGTTCGTCGAGCAGCAAAACATCTGCACCCTGCAAGAGTACTCGCCCAAGCTTGGCACGTTCACGCCATCCCCCACTCAGTTCTGCAATTTTACTGAGCATATTATGCTCTGAAAAACCAAGTCCGGTCAAAATTGTGCGAGCTTTATGCTCTGGATTATATCCGAACTGATGCTCAAGGTCGGCCTGTCGCTGTGAAAGTCTTTCTATTAACGCCTGATCATTGGTACTGGCAGCGTTCTCCCATTCTTTCCATAAGGTATTCCATGAAGGCAGCGCGGCAAGAACCCAGCTTAAAAGACCATGCTCAAGGTCTTCATCAGTAAATTCCTGAGCAACATAACCGACTCTGGCATTCTTTGAGATAGCAATAACTCCGGCATCAGGCTCAATTTTTCCGGCAACAAGCTTGAGAAGAGTAGATTTACCGCATCCGTTAGGTCCAGTTACGGCAAGACGCA
This sequence comes from Desulfovibrio sp. UCD-KL4C, assembly GCF_006210265.1. Lineage (NCBI taxonomy): Bacteria > Pseudomonadati > Thermodesulfobacteriota > Desulfovibrionia > Desulfovibrionales > Desulfovibrionaceae > Desulfovibrio > Desulfovibrio sp. UCD-KL4C. The sequence continues at coordinate 1,348,199 of NZ_VCNC01000001.1, read as the reverse complement.
TTCCCGCAATAACTTCAAAAGTAAGATCACTAAAGAGATCTTCTCCGTTATAAGATTTCTCTAGAGATGAAATAGTAACTTTAGGCATTAATTCTCCGATTGAGGGGATATAGCTTTAAAAGCAGATCAGAAATAATATAGGCTTACGAAATGCAGACTGTGGTTTTAAGCGACCGCCATTCACATATATCAAAATAGATCATAAATTTATTCAGTGTAAGTGAAGGAAAATATCGTCATGCAGCAAGGAAAGCAAGGGAAATGGCACAATCAAACATAAGATATATTTTTCACAAACACATGACATCTGTTAAATAAAAATACCAACGTTCACTTTTGACCTTCGTACCTGTCCAGAGTACATCACGCTTATGAAAACATGGTATGTCTATTTACTTCGGTGCAAAGATAATTCTCTTTATTGCGGAGTAACCACTGATCCAAAGCGTAGGCTGAAAGAACATAACAGCGGCGGTAAAAAAGGCGCAAAATACACTCGCTCACGTGGACCGGTAAAAATTGAGGCTGTTGAATCTCTGCCGGACAAAACATCAGCTTACAGACTTGAATATGCTGTAAAGCAAAGACCCTCTACGCAAAAAGCTGCTTTCCTAAAGAAAACAGCTTTAAAGATGCGCAATGAATTTAAGCAAAAAGATAAATCACCTAACGGTAATTAATCTTTATCTGACGCTGTGAGCAGCATCAACGAGAGGTAATGTGTCTTATCAGGTACGGTATCTATATCATTATAGATGGCTTCGCCTTCAAGCCCTAGACGGGTATAAAATTTAACATCCACATTATCTAACTCTTTAACAACATCACGCAGCTGTGTAAAGTTGCGATATGCCTTTAAAATAACAGCATTATGAGCCTTTGAAATGGTATGGGCAAACTCGTCGGCATCCGCTACGCCGGAAGTCAGCAATAAATTCTGCCCAGATTCCACAAGAACCTGACACGATTTTGCAGCTGCCGCCTGATATGAAGTAATCCCCGGAACAACTTCAACTTCTATATCAGGATAATGTTTGCGAAGAATACGAAGCATGTACCCGAAAGTAGAATAAATCAGAGGATCGCCAAGAGTCAGAAACGCAGCGTTTTTACCTTCACTTAAATATTTAGCTGCAATCTTAGCGTTTTCTTCCCACGCTTCCTTCAATTTGGCTTTATCGCGAGTCATAGGGTATCCCAATCTCACAATTTCGCACCCTTCGTGCAGATACTCAGATGCAATGCTAAGCGAATGTGAAAAATCATTTTTTGTTGAAGACGCAGCAAAAACAACATCAACTTTACCAAGCAACTTAACTGCCCGCATAGTCAACAAATCAGAATCACCAGGGCCGACACCTATACCATATATTTTACCGTAATTACTCATGAATATTCTCTTTTTAATTTTTACTGTATAAAAAATCAGCTAAAGTTTCGACTGCGTCCACATTACGAGGCCCGGGACGCGAAAAAACGGATTCATCAACCTTTAAAACTTTTCCAAGCCGCACAGCTTTAATCATTTTAAAATGATCTCTATCCGCAGGAACAACAGGAGATTGATTCATGCGCCCTGTTTGATAAACATAGTTTTCGGGATCGAGACGAAAAACTTCCTCTTCCCCCATACGTACGATCTTCTTTGGATTTTTAACGCAATTAACTCCGCCAGCCTTCTCAATTATATCGGAGACTATTGATCCTTGTCCGGCTGCTAAAAGATTCGGATAACGAATCTCAAAAAAAACTCTAGGCTTATCTTTTACCGTGCGAAATCTTTCATTAACCTTATCAAGTCTGGAAACCATTGAATGAACAAGCTTGTCTGCACGCTCTGGCTCACCAGTTAAAATTCCAATTTTATCGATCAAAGCGTAAATGTCTTTAAAAGATGTGACCGTGAACATTGCGGTAGGAGTTCCCCGTGCCTTTAAAGGCTCAAGGGCTGATTCAGCCTGAGATCTTCCTGCCATTTGTAAAACAAGATCAGGATTAAAAGCTACTATAAGCTCAGGATTAGGACGCATATGAGTTCCGATCGATGGCAGTTTTATAATCTGCTCAGGATAATTATCACCGGAAGTACGAGCAACAATTCTGTCACCTAAATCCATTGCGAAAAGAATCTCATTAAATGCGCCATACAAAGCAACAATCCGTTTAGCAGGAGCTTTCAGAACAACTTTGTTTCCAAAATCATCAGTTACAGAAACCCCTGCAAAAGCTGAGCTAACCGGAGTGATCGCCAGAAGGAGAAAAAAGAACTTGAGGAACACTGAGTTGCGGATGTTCGACAATTGAAACAGATGTTTTATAAACATTTGAAATATTTTCCTTTGTAACAACTTCAGCAGGCGGGCCATCAAGCTTAACTTTACCGTTTGATAGAAAAACCAAACGATCAAAATAAAGTGCGGCAAGATTCAAGTCATGAATCACGCAAATTATAGTTGCGCCCTGAAGATTCATTTTTTTCAACATATCAAAAAGTTCTATTTTTCCGGCAACATCAACGCCTGAGGCAGCCTCATCAAGAACCATAATTTTTGCCTGCTGCGAAACAGTTCGAGCCATCAAAACACGCTGAAATTCCCCACCTGAAAGTTCCGACACAGGCCGATCAATCAAATGGTCGACACCAATCATTTTAATGGCTTCACCGCAGATATATTCGTCTTCCCTATCATACCCGAAAAAGCCAGATCCGTGCGCATATCTACCCATCATAACCATAGATTTAACGGTTAGACCAAAGGCAGGCTCTACCTTCTGCGGCAGAACAGCCATTATCCCGGCAAGCTCACGGGGCCGATAATCACACACATTCTTTCCAGCAATTTCAACTTTTCCCGCAATAGGACGTAACACTCCAGAGAGAGATGAAACCAAAGTAGTTTTACCACTTCCGTTAGGACCAAGTACCGCTGTCATTGATCCTGCTGAAAAACTTAAGTTCATGCCCTGAAGAACTTTCCGCCTGCCATATCCGGCAGAAAGGTTCTGAACAGCAATCATGAACGTGCTCCTTTTAAACCGCCCCGCAAAACAATGCAGAAGAAAGGACCACCAAGCAAAGCTGTTACAACTCCGACCGGAAGCTCTTCCCCGCCGGGAAGTAATGAACGGGCAATCACGTCGGACCAGACCAGCAGCAATCCGCCTAGCAGTGAGGATGACAGTAATAGTGGTCTATGTTCAGCCCCTTGAAACATCCGCACTAGATGGGGAACAATCAGCCCCACAAATCCGATAATTCCGGAAACTGCCACAGCAGCACCAGTTAAAAGTCCCGACCCGACAAGCAAAAACAGCCGGACTCTTGAAACATCCATACCAAGATGGCGGGCCTGAGTTTCACCGAGTGACAAAATATCCAGTTCACGGGAATAATAAATTATGGGAATCATTCCGGCTATAAAATATGGCAGAAACAGTGTTACATGCTCCCAGCCACGTCCCTGAAAACTTCCCATTATCCAGAAGACAATGCTGGTAACAGAGTCTTCATCCAGTGATTTTAGCAAAGATATTAATGCAGAAAGAAAAGTGGCTACAACAATTCCTGCCAACACCATAGTTTCGCGCCGCAAGCTTCCGCCGATTCTGCCAAGCATAAGCACTGCGCCAAGAGCAGCCATAGCTCCGGCAAGAGCCGCAAGAGGGAGGAAGAGCGATCCGAACTTCAGCCACAACCCAGCCCCAAACACTGTTGAACCAGAGAAAATAGCTAGACTAGCTCCAAAAGCCGCGCCACTGCTGACCCCCAAAGTAAACGGATCCGCCAGAGGATTTCGTAAAATTCCCTGATAAACCGTTCCGGCAACAGCAAGGGAAATACCTACAAGGAAAGATAGACAAACCCTGCTAAGCCTTAGATCCGTTACAATAAATGACAATGAAGATGTTGAACTATCTACGTCGCCTAACAAGGAATTTTTAAAAACATTAAAAACCTGCGCAACAGAAGTATCGTATGCACCGAACAAACAGGCGGTAAATACAGAAACAGGAACAAGAAATAAAAGCACAGCAACCGCTCTGCTCCTTCTTTTTTCCATCATTTCCACATTTACCACCCTTTATTTAAGTCGATTTAATGATCAAGACTGTTGAATGCTGTTTTAAGATGATCAACCCAGATATCCACAACCTGAGGATACTCAGCGGAACCTTTGAGGACAGGTACGCATTTGTATCCGGCTTTGGTCAAAATTGAGTTCCAAGAATCTGCATCTTCACCAGCCATATCATTACGGGCATGGTCTCCGGCAACAGACATATAAGGCATAAGGTAAACTTTTTTGGCTTTCATTTTAGCAAGTTTAGCCTTCACATCATCAAGGGTAGGAGTTCCTTCAACTGTTCCTACAATAATCTTAGAATCAGCCTTGGAAAAGTAAAACTGAGAACCGGGATAATAAATATTTGCGCAGTCAGGTGTTCCGTGGCCCATCAGAACTACAGCATCTTTAGATTTACGATCTTTAGGGATATTAGCAACAATGGCTTTAACTGTTCTTTCCATATCCTCATTTGAAAAAAGTAATGGCTTACCAACAGCAATCTTAGTCATCCCCTTAGGCATACCTTCAAACTTCATAGCTGTTTCAAAAATACCTGTATATTCTTCACCGGGAATGGTGTGTAAGGACTGAACTGCAACATGTGTAAAGCCGTCATCCATCATCTTAGCTAAAGCTGTAACAGGAGAATCAACAGTGCGACCTTCTTTTGCCAGAATATGTCTGATTATTGATGAAGAGAAGGCCCAGCGAACAGGTACACCGGGAAACGCTTTTTTGACAGCCTTGTCGATGTTATCAAATGAAACCTGTGCCTGATCCATACTTGAACCGAAGGCAGCAAGAAGGATACCCTTTTTAACAGGTTTGGAATCACCGTGTCCGGCTTGAGCAAGTGAAGGGATAATAAGAAAACAAAGAAGGATAAAAGCAAAAATAGCTTTTTGCTGAACCCCAAAACGGCACTGCATAACAGTCTCCTTGAATTTGGGGGCTTAAATTATTACAGCCCTTACAGTTACAGATGTAGTACATGCAACTATAAGGATTTTTGTCAGATAAAAGCCCCGTTATCTGTCAAAACTGATCACAAGTTATTCTTTGGCAGGTCTTCCGACTCATCCCATCTCACCCGGCCTTCCCGAAATAAATTTCAGTGGCACACTCACACGGTTTAAACCGTACACGGGGTTCAACTTCACAGGACTTACGGCGGCGGGTCCGTTCCCGAATTTAACGGGATTCCCTTTTAAGCTCTTTCGAGCACCACAAGAGAAAAACTGATATTCTGCTTAGCCTTTACTGTCAATCACGAAGGAAAAATGTTTTCGGGATAAAACCTTTTTTAAAATTTCGCATGAGCAATGGTTATGGCTAAAGGAAAATAACTAAGTTAATTAACTCTAAGGGATAAAGGAGCTTGCCCTATTCCCGGCCAAATTCTGATCATACCCAACATTGCTCTTATTGAAGTCCATATTCCGGCAACAATCCATATCCAAAACAGCATATGCTCAGGTTTGTAATAATCAACGACGAGCAACAGTACAGTGCTTACACATACAGCAGTCAACATGGCATTTCTAAGATAATGAAAGTCCCCTGTACCTGAATGGATCCCATCCGTTGCAAACGAAAGTGCATTAACAGGCTGCAAAAATGTAACTGCAAGCCATGCCGGACCAAAAACAGCGGCAGCCTCAGGCGGAACAAGTAACCAGCTTACAGAGTCCTGTCCTAAATACATTGCAAGGCTGAGCAACACGCCAGTACAAAAGCTCCATTGGCAAACTAGCAGAGCAACTTTTCGTGCCATATTTTTTTTTGCACTGCCTATAAAATATCCAACTAAAGACTGCCCGCTGATTGCAAACGCATCAAGAAACAGTGCTAAAAAAACAAAAAACTGTCGGATGGCCTGATGTGCTGCGCCGGAATCAGCTCCTGCCTTGGTTGCGAATCTAGTACAGAGAAGCAGAAATAAACACACCCCGCCTGAACGGACAAACATATCTCCACCAATTGAAAAAAGCCTTCTGGCATCACTTAAACTAAAACCAATATTAAACCCATAATGTCTTTTTACAACGTAAACAGACCAAAATGCCCCAATCCACTGACTGATAGAACTTGCCAACGCAGCCCCGCCAACACCGAGCTGCGGAAATGGACCATGCCCGAAAACAAAACCCCAATCCAAAAACACGTTAATCAAATTCATACCGACAGCAATATACAATTGAGTGCGCATATCCTGATAACCGCGTAATGAACCGAAACAGGAAAGCGTAACCAAAACAGCAGGAGCTCCTATCAACCTATACTTCATATAATCAATGGCAAGCAAACGAACACTTCCGTCCGCTCCCATAATACCAGAAATATATCCAAGCACAGGAAAGACAGAAACAGCGAGAACAATTCCCAAAATGATAGCAATAGCTACAGCAAGCCAGCAAAGAGAAGCAGCTCTTTTCAATTCACCTTTGCCAAGCGCATGTGAAACTTCAGTCTGAGTTCCTATACCTAAAAATCCGAATATCCAGAACACAGAAGAAAAAACCATTGTTCCGATACCAAGTGAAGATAAAGGCTCTGCACCTATTTTAGCTACAAAGGCAGTGTCAACTAATCCTGTTAGAGGCTCTGCTATCATTGAAAAAAGGACAGGTATAGCCAAAAAAAGAAGTGTCTTATTCGGACGTTCTTCAAAAGGATGAAGCTTGGACGGACTGTCAACAGCCATTTAAATATGCCTCCAACAGCAAAATCATCTATCACAAAATAAAACCGCATGCTTACTTAAAGCATGCGGTTTTAAAAAACTTATTTCAATCAATAATCTCTACTGTAGATTCTTGATGACAGCTTCACCCATTGCAACACAACCAACAAGGGTGCCGCCTTCGTCCATAATATCTCCGGTACGAAGTCCTTCGCTCAAAGTTTTTGCAACTGCTTCTTCGATGCAGGTAGCTTCATCAGCAAGGTCAAAAGAGTAACGCAACATCATGGCAATAGAAAGAATTGTTGCCAGAGGATTAGCTTTATCCTGTCCTGCAATGTCAGGAGCAGATCCATGAATAGGTTCAAACAAACCGGGGTTTCCTTCACCAAGGGAAGCAGAAGGGAGCATACCGATTGAGCCTGTGATAACAGCTGCTTCATCAGAAAGGATATCACCGAACAAGTTGCCTGTTACGATTACATCAAACTGTGAAGGATCACGAACAAGCTGCATAGCAGCGTTGTCGACATACATGTGGCTTAGTTCTACATCTGGATAATCAGCGGATACTTCGATAACAATTTCGCGCCATACACGAGAAACATCAAGTACGTTTGCTTTATCAACTGAACAAAGACGTTTACTGCGTTTGCGAGCAGCTTCGAAGGCCAATTTGGCAATACGTCTAATTTCGTGCTCACGATAAACCATGGTGTTGAAGCCGATGCGTTCACCGTTTTCTTCGCCAGTACCGCGAGGTTCACCGAAATAAATTCCACCAGTGAGTTCACGAACAACCATTACGTCAATACCCTTTTCAACGATATCAGAACGTAAAAAACATGCTTTCTTAAGCTGTGGAAAAAGAGCGGCAGGACGAAGGTTTGCGAACAGAGAAAGTTCCTTACGGATTCCAAGAAGGCCTCGTTCAGGCCTGATAGATGGATCAATGGTATCCCACTGAGGCCCACCAACAGCACCGAGCATAACAGCATCAGCTTCTTTGCAAGCTTTGACAGTTGCATCGGGAAGTGGAACTCCAGTCTTATCAATAGCGATACCACCGATGAGAGCTTCAGTAACATCAAAGGTATGACCAAATTTTTTACCGATAACTTCGAGGACTTTTTTTCCCTGAGCCATTATTTCAGGCCCGATTCCGTCACCAGGCATAACACATATTTTCATCGTCTTATCCTTATTCGTCTATCTTCACTACTTCGTGAAGGTTTTAGCCGCTGACATAAACAGAGCAGTTAGAAATATAATCCACATGGATCAATATTTCACGCCCTATTCTCAGCGAATTAATTACCCATACGTTTTTTAACGTAATCAACCAATCCGCCAGCATCCAAAATTTCTTTCATAAATGGAGGAACAGGAGTACATGTGATTATTTCGCCAGTTGTGATATTCTTAATGGTTCCTTTTTCAGCATCAACTTCAAGCTGATCGCCGTCACCTAGCTTTTCAAAATCGTCACCGACTTCAAGCAGGATGAGCCCCATGTTAAACCCGTTGCGATAAAAAATACGAGCAAAACTTTTTGCAACAACAACTGGAATACCTGCCCCTAAAAGGGAGATTGGAGCATGTTCACGTGATGATCCGCAACCGAAGTTTTCGTCGGCTACCATGATATCATTCTTTTTAACACGTTTAATCCAGCCTGCTTCGAGTCCTTCCATACAGTTTGCACCAAGCTCTGCTGCGTCGGTAGTAACAAGAAAACGTGCAGGAATGATTGCGTCGGTATCAATATGCGCTCCGACTCTATGCGCTGTACCTGTGATAGTCATATTTATTCTCCTTGGGATTAGGATTTAATTAAAATCGAGTAATTATAAGTGAAACTTCTACAATGATGAAGGATCGATAATTTCACCGGCGACAGCACTTGCAGCAGCAACAGCAGGATTGGAAAGGAATACTTCACTCTGCAAGCTTCCCATACGTCCTTTAAAGTTACGGTTTGTTGTTGCAATTACTCTTTCACCGCCTGCAAGAATTCCCATGTGACCGCCAAGGCAAGGACCACAGGTTGCAGGTCCGACAATTGCGCCGGCATCCATGAAGATTTCGAGCAATCCTTCCTTCAGAGCCTGTTTCCAAATAGAAGGAGTAGCAGGAAGAATGATCAATCTGACATTCTTATCAGCTTTATGTCCTTTTAGAATTGCAGCAGCTTCTCTAAGATCGGAAATACGACCGTTAGTACAGGAACCGATAACAGCCTGATTAATTTTCATGTTTTTAACTTCATCAACAGGCTTAACATTTTCAGGCAGATGAGGACATGCAATCTGAGGCTTCATGTCTGTCACATCCATTTTAACGATTCTTTCGTATACAGCACCTGCGTCAGCGGAAAGAAGTGAATCACCAGTTCTTCCGGCAGCAGCGCAATATTCAAGAGTTTTTTCATCAACAGGGAAAAGACCGACTTTACCACCGGCTTCAATCGCCATGTTTGCAATGGTCATGCGGCCTTCAATAGAAAGATCGTTTATAACGGAACCGCTAAATTCAAGAGCTTTATAGAGTGCTCCTGAAACACCGATTTCACCGATAAGACGCAGGATATAATCCTTTGCACCTACATATTTACCGGGAGTTCCTTCAACTTCAACTTTAACGGAAGGTGGAACTTTGAACCATGTTTCACCAAGAGCCATAGCTCCGGCAATATCAGTTGAGCCCATACCGGTAGCAAATGCACCAAGGCCGCCATAAGTACAGGTATGACTGTCAGCACCAATTACGATGTCAGAAGGACCGACAAGTCCAAGTTCAGGCAAAAGCGCATGCTCTACGCCGCAATCTCCGCCTTCATAATAATGAGTAATGTTTTTTTCATGTGCAAATTCACGAACAACTTTGACCTGCTCAGCAGAATCAATATCCTTATTCGGTGTGAAATGGTCACAAACGAGGGCTACTTTGTCTTTATCAAAAACTTCTTTTACGCCCATTGCTCTAAAAGATTTAATTGCAAGAGGAGCAGTAATATCGTTTGCAAGTACTAAAGAAACTTTGCAACGTACAATCTGTCCAACTTCTTTAACAACTTCATCAGTATGAGCTTGTAAAATTTTTTCCGCTAATGTTTTAGGCATTCTGCTTCTCCTGTTTCATGCGTTCAACTCTGTTTATGGCATTAATATAAGCTTTAGCGCTGGCAACTATAATATCTTCGTCAGAGCCTCGGCCAATAGATTTTATACCTTCATCAACAATATGGACCATAACCGCACCCTGCGCGTCTGCGCCGCCAGTGACTGCGTTTACAGAATAAAGTTCCAGTTTGGGATTTCCGCCTACTAATTTATTGATAGTCGAAAAAATTGCATTAATTGGCCCGTCACCGAAACCGACTTCTCTAATTTCTATTGGATTATCTTTATCTTTTCTGAAATCTTCCAAAATAATAGCAGCGTGAGGAGAAACTCCTGAAGTTCCTGAGAATACCGACAAATCTTTAACCCTGAACAGATCATGAATACGATAAGCTTTTTCCAAAACAAGAGCTTCAACGTCTTCATCAAAGATTTGCTCTTTTTTATCAGCTAAAATTTTAATAGCTTTAAATACATCTGCTATCTGATCATCAGTCAATTCATACCCCATTTCACGAAGCTTTGATCCCAAGGCGTTTCTGCCGGAATGTTTGCCCAGTACAATGGAAGTCCCCTTTTTGCCGATAGATTCAGGAGTCATAATTTCATAAGTCTGGCGATTCTTGAGCATGCCATCCTGATGAATTCCTGATTCATGCGCAAAAGCATTAGCTCCAACAATTGCTTTGTATGGAGAAATTGGCTGACCAATTGTGCTTGCAAGTCTACGACATGCAGGGAACAACTGCTCAGTTACAATGGAAGTTTCAATGTCATAATAGTCTTTACGAGTATGCAATCCCATAACAACTTCTTCAAGCGCAGCATTACCGGCACGTTCACCGATACCGGAAAGAGTAACTTCTGCCTGTCTTGCTCCGGCTTTAATTGCCGCCAAAGTATTTGCAGTAGCAAGGCCGAGATCATTATGACAATGAACGCTGAAAACAGCTTTATGACTGTTCGGGACAGTTTTCAGCAAATAAGCGATTAATCTGCCGAATTCTTCCGGCTGAGCGTAACCGACTGTATCTGGGATGTTGATTACCGTTGCGCCTTCATCGATAACAGCTTCAACAATCTCTGCCAAAAATTCCCAGCGTGAACGGGAAGCATCTTCAGCAGAAAATTCAACATTTGGAGTCAACGAAACAGCATGGCGTACTGCTTTTTTAGCCATTTCTAATATTTCAGCAGGTTCTTTGTTGAACTTATGCTTCATGTGAATATCTGATGTTGCAATAAAGGTATGGATGCGAGGATTTTTAGCATATTTCACAGCTTCATATGCACGATCAATATCAGAGATAAGTGCCCTACAAAGTCCGGCAACCTGAATTTTGTCAACAGACTGAGCTATTTCTTTAACCGCTTCAAAATCTCCCTGACTTGCAGCGGGGAAACCGGCTTCAATAATATCAACCCCGAGCATTTCCAACTGACGGGCCATGGTAATTTTTTCATTGATATTCATGGTTGCACCGGGAGACTGCTCTCCATCACGTAAGGTCGTATCAAAAATATATACTTTGTCGGACATTTTATTCTCCTATCTGCCTGTTAAATAGGGCTTAGGCAGATTCTTTTAAAATTTCATTGAATATAGCTATAGGACACTTTGGGAGACTAAGAATTACCGTCCCCCAAAAGATTTTATGTTTTACTAGCTGGTGTGAACCGATGCTATGACAAATCTTTGGAGGACTTTCTTAGTAGTAGCTTAGAGCTTCTGCGTGATAGGAAGAAAATAGTGTAGATAGGACCGGAAATAATATAACAAGCAAAGATAATGAATCCCAAGAACTTGGGCTGAGATGCAACCATCACAAACAACGCAATGACGGTTACCATAGAACTGAATGGATGAGCTTTGAAAACGCCGGCTTCTTTAAAAGAATTGTAGCGAACAGAGCTAACCATCAGGAAAGACACGATATAAACAAGAATCAAAGTTCCAATAGGAAGAACAGACTGAGCTAAAAAAGTAGGCAGAAATGGAGCAAACAGAACCAGAGTTGCCAAAGTACAACCCGCAGCGGGGATAGGCAATCCGATAAAATGAGCTTTAGAAGTTGTTCCGGCTTGAACATTAAAACGGGCAAGTCTGAGGGCTCCACAGGCAATCATTAAGAATGAAGCCAAGAGTCCCAGTCTTCCAAAATTATGAAGCTGCCATTCATATGCCATGAAAGCAGGAGTAACACCGAAAGCAACCAAATCAGCGAGAGAATCCAGCTGTACACCGAATTCACTGCTAGTTCCGGTCAATCTAGCAACTTTACCATCAAGACCATCAAAAAGACAACTGACCAAGATAGAAATTGCGCAAAGTTCGAATTTACCTTCCACAGCCCATGTCATCCCCAGAAAGCCGCAAAAGAGGCTCGCTATGGTCAACATATTTGGCAGTATGTATACTGCCTTGTGTTTAGGTATTCTTTTTTCCTTAGCCATAATAATTAATTATAAAATATATAGATTTATTTGTTTCAATTAAGCCTTGCGAGCAAGAGCTGTTTCACCTGCGATGACCTTGTCACCAACTTGTATGGAAGGTTCATACCCCTCAGGCAAGTAAAGGTCAACCCGCGAACCGAACTTAATCAGACCAAAACGATCACCGCGTTTAAGTTTATCCATCTTTTCAGCCCAGCAGACAATTCTTCTGGCAATAAGACCGGCAATCTGCACCATGGTAAATCTCTGATTACCTTTACCAATTATTTCAACGACATTGCGTTCATTATCAGTACTAGCTTTATCAAAAGATGCGTTAAAATACTTACCCGGTATATACCTGACCCGTTCAATCTTTCCGGAAACAGGCATACGGTTAACATGAACATTAAAAACATTCATAAAAATGCAAATAGACTGACGAAGTTCACCAGTAAGAGGGTCCGGAGCGTATTCAACTTTAATAACTTTTCCGTCAGCTGGGGAAACCACCGCATCAACATCCTCAGGAGCTACTCTTTCCGGATCACGAAAAAAATGACCAATAAAGGCAGTAAGTCCCAGCATAACAAGAGTGGCAATCCACCAACCTAAAATTGCGAAACAAACTGTAGTAAAAGCACTTAAAAATATATATGGCAATCCTTCAAGACTGACCCCTACGGAAGGCTGGCGCATGTTTTCTACCTTTTATTTAAGTTAATAAGATCCATCAAATATAAGATGGAATTATTCAAAACTGAACTATATATATCTAGCATATTTAACAAGGTCAACTATCTCAGAACAAATAAAGAGGGTACATTTCTACTTTTGCGTTCAAAATTAATTTTGGAGCTTCTCTACTTCAGAATGTCTAAAACACGAAATCAAGTGATCGTTTACCATTCCCACCGCCTGCATATATGCGTAACAAATAGTAGTCCCAATAAATTTGAACCCTTTTCTCTTCAAACTCTTGCTCATTTCATCTGATTCATTAGAGCTTACAGGGACATCAGATAAAACCGCCCACTTATTATTTATAGGGTGAGCATCAACAAAAGACCAAATATATCGATCAAAAGATCCATATTCTTTCTGTATTTCAAGAAAGACTTTTGCGTTTGTAATTGCAGCATTAATTTTCAATTTATTTCTGACAATTGCGGCATTATTCATTAATTCATTGATTTTCAGGTCTGAGTATTGTGCAATTTTCTCAGCATCAAAATTATCAAAGGCACCTAAATAAGCTTCGCGTTTTTTAAGAATAGTGGACCAACTAAGACCTGCCTGCGCACCTTCAAGAATCAACATCTCAAAAAGAAGCCTATCATCATGAACTGGCACGCCCCACTGTTCATCATGATATTTTATTTCCAGCGGTCCTTTATTTGCCCATCCACATCTTTCCATAATCATTTCCCTTCTAAAAGTGCATTACGGATTATACCGCCTCCAAGAACAGCTCCATCATCAGTATATGCTGCGACAATCTGACCGGGAGTCGGTATTGAATGCTTCTCAACAAATTCAAAAACAAGGTTGTCACCATCAAGCCGGACTTTAGCAGGCATGGACCGCTGCCGATAGCGGGTTTGAATATGCACAGTTTCAGGCCATTTTTCAAAATCTACTAGAAAATTAACTTTCTCTGCAATACAACCAAATGCGCCAAGTTCTTCTTTAGTCCCTAAAACAAGTAAATTCTGCTCTAAATTCTTTTCGATTACATATAGCGGTTCTTTCCAAGCAATTCCAAGACCTTTACGCTGTCCATGAGTATATCGCCACAAACCTTGATGATGGCCTATCTTTTCTCCGGTTGAAAGCACTACATTTCCGGCACCAGGCAATTTTATATTGCGGCCCATTAGAAACGGACGATAATCATCATCAGGAACAAAACATATTTCCTGACTTTCGGTCGGAAGAGGGATTCTAAGCCCTCGTCTTTCCAGTTCGGAATAAGTTTCACTCTTACTATGATTTCCAAGAGGGAACACTGCATTTAATACTTTTTCCTTGGGAACTAACGATAAAAAATAGCTCTGATCTTTACCGATTTCAGCCCCGCGCGCGATCATCATACCATATTTTTCATGGCTTGCTATGCGCACGTAATGTCCGGTACTTAAAGCCTCTGCTCCCAATTTACGAACAGATTCATACAAAACACCAAACTTAATTTGCGGATTACACTGAGCACACGGATTAGGGGTATTGCCGTCAAGATAATCCTTAACAAACGGATCAATCACCATTTTATTAAATTCAGCTGTAAAATCAAAAACATGAAGATCTATTCCAAGTTCAGCGCACCGTACTTCAAGACCAGCAACAGCCTTTTTGGACTTTTCAACGCCCATAAAACATCCGTGAACAGCCATGACATCTGCGCCCAACTCCTTAAGCAGTACCATTGACAGCAGGCTGTCTGCCCCGCCACTGACGGCAACCGCTACTTTACGATCATCAATCAGCGATATAAGTTCCGGATAGCTAAAACTTGGTTTCATATGTATCTCCAAAAAAACGCTCGAACTCCTTCTGTTTCAGAAGATGTCCGAGCGTCTGATATTGTCTATAGTCGGCCTATTTTTTGCCGGAATAATCCGGTATATATTTAGGCTTCTTTCTTACCTTTAGGAAGAACCAGATTCAGGAAAACACCAAGAATTCCTGCCAGCCCGATTCCGCCGAGTCTGAACTGATCACTGAAAGGAGTAGGCACGGACATGCCGCCTACACCGAAGATAACAATAAGTGCGACAATTGCAAGGTTGCGAGCTTCCATCAAGTCTTCACCCGCACGAACAAGAGTATTCATACCGACAACCATGATTGCTCCGAAAAGCAGTACCATAATACCACCCATTACAGGGGAAGGAATTGTCTGTAAAAAAGCACCCACTTTACCGACAAAGGCCAAAGCGATTGCAACAATAGCCGCCCATGTCATAATGGCTGGGTTGAATACTTTAATCAAAGCAACAGCTCCGGTTACCTCTGAATAAGTTGTGTTAGGAGGTCCGCCGAGACATGCAGCAAGAGAAGTAGCAAGCCCGTCGCCCAGCATTGTTCTATGAATACCGGGATCTTTTACATAGTCCTTGCCGGAAACAGAACCGATAGCAAGAACATCTCCAAAATGTTCAATTGCAGGTGCAATTGCAACAGGCACAATAAATAATATTGCGTCTAGATTCCATGTCGGAAAAGTGAACTGAGGCATTGCAAACCAAGGAGCGGCTACAACAGAGCTGAAGTCGACAAGTCCCATGAAAATACTTGCACAATATCCTGCAACAATACCACTCAGAATAGGAATCAGTTTAAGCCATCCTTTTCCGAAAATTGATACCACAACAGTTACACTAAGAGATATCATTGAAAGTATCAGCGCTGTTTTTTCAGGATACAAAACAGCTGCTCCGGTTCCGGTTTTACCAGTTGCCATAAAGACAGCAACCGGAGCCAGAATCAAACCGATAACCATAATGACAGGACCAGTAACAATAGGAGGAAGTATTCTTCTCAGAACATCTGTTCCGCGCCAGCTGATGAGCAGACTGAGAATAACATAGAAAACACCGGCCGCAGCCAGACCACAAAGCGTTGAAGGAATCCCCCAAGTTTGCACTCCATAAATAATAGGGGCAATAAACGCAAAGGAGGAAGCTAGAAAAATTGGAACTTTTCCGCCTGTTACCAACTGAAAAACAAGAGTTCCCAATCCTGCAGTAAAGAGGGCGACATTCGGATTAAGACCTGTCAAAAGCGGAACCAGAACCAAAGCTCCAAAAGCTACAAACAACATTTGTGCGCCGAGAATGATATCTCTGACTCTAAAATTATACTCGGTACTTGAAATACTCATCTTTTATCCTCCCTAAAAATGTGACAAAAAAAAGGCACCTTATTTGGTGCCAAATATTTTATCTCCCGCATCGCCTAGGCCTGGGAGGATATATCCTGCATCATTTAGTTTCTCATCTATAGATGCAGTATAAATATCTACATCAGGATGAGCAGCAACAACTTTCTCAATCCCTTCAGGAGCAGCAACAAGGAAAAGACCTTTAATGTTGGTACATCCTGACTTCTTAAGAAGTTCGATTGTTGCAATCAATGTCCCGCCTGTTGCGAGCATAGGGTCGAGAATAAGCGCAATACGCTCATCAATATTCTTTGCAAGCTTGACGTAATATTCTACAGGCTGCAAAGTTTCTTCATCCCGATAAAAACCGACTACACTGACTCGTGCACCCGGAACCATATCAAGCACTCCATCCATCATGCCAAGTCCGGCTCTGAGGATAGGAACTACTGTGATTTTTTTACCTTTAATCATCTCGACTTCAACTTCTCCGGCCCAGCCTTCAATAGTCTTATGTTCGGTGATGAGGTCTTTTGTCGCCTCGTACGTGAGGAGTCTTGAAATCTCAAGAGCCAAGTCTCGGAAACGACTCGTACTGATGCCCGCTTCCCGAAGAATTCCAAGCTTGTGTCTTACCAGAGGATGGTCTACCACATGAACCGCCACGGTGGCCTCCTTGATCTCAATGTTACGTGTTATTAAATTACTTAAAGTCAAAACTTCGTGTTTCTATATTCCACGCACTCCTTGGTCAAGAAATATTTAAATTATTTTTAAGATAAAGTCATCAGCACTTGGCAATACTTTAAATAACCAATATTCATTAGAATGAATTTTTGGCAAACTATAACAAATAATCGGAAAATTGAATGCATAAGAATGAAAGCAATAGTGAAATTGATTTTACTGAAATATGGGAAAGAGAAGCTCATTATTCAGACCGCAATACCAGACTGGACAAATTCTGGGGGACAGAACTTGAAAATGAAGGTGTTTCCCGAGGCAAAGCAAAAGACTGGATTAAAGCAGGCCTTGCCGAAGTTGACGGAGTTCAATGCACAAAGCCCAATTATAAAATAATTGGAACCGAAAAACTTACCCTCAAAGGTGAACTTGAAGACAACTCCCTGATACCGGAAGATAAGCCCCTGGATATTATATTTAATGATGGGCGGGTTGTAGTCATCAACAAACCTGCAGGACTGACAACTCACCCTGCCCCGAGTTGCCCGACAGAGACACTCGTACATCGCCTTATTCATCATTTCCCTGAAATAATAGGTATGAATGAATGGCGCCCGGGTATTGTGCATAGACTTGATAAATTTACATCCGGCCTTATTGCTGTTGCCTTAAATGAGCATGACAGACTTGCTCTTTCGGCATCTTTTGCAGAACGGGAAGTATCTAAAACATATCTCGCAATAGTTCACGGAGTACCTGACAAAGATTTTGCTGATATAAACATGCCTATCGGAAGACATCCTATTCACAAAACCAAAATGGCTGTTGTACTAAAAGGCGGTAGAGAAGCCCGTTCAAGTTATGAAGTACTCTGGACTGATCCGTCAAAGCGAGCAAGTCTTATAAAAGTTAAAATTTTCACCGGAAGAACTCACCAAATCAGAGTTCATATGGCGCACATAGGTCACCCGCTTGTAGGTGATCAAGTTTACGGACCTCAGCACCATGCAAAATGGGTAGCTAAGGGCAAACCGCTTTCTAAGCTGGCTTCCCGCCAGATGCTTCATGCCTACAGTCTTTCTTTTAATCATCCTGAAACAGATGAAAGATTAAACTTCAAGCTGACTCCGCCTGACGATTTCATTACTCTGCTGAAAGAGCTGAGCAAATCTGTACAGCGTGTCGGACTTATCGGCATGCCTTGCTGCGGAAAATCTACAGTGCTCAAAATCATTAAAGATCAGGGCATTCCTGTTTTCAGTGCGGATAAATCTGTTGCTAACACATACAATAAAGACGGAGCCGGATGGGAAATGATCCGCCAAAGATTCGGCAATCAGTTTACTGAAACCGAAACCGGAAATATTGATAAAAAGAAAATATTTGCCGCAATGTGTAAAGATAGCGATATCCGCCGCGAAATAATGAATATTGTCCATCCGATTGTTCAGCACGAAGCAAATGAATTCTTTCAGGAAAATGCAAACAAACCGATAGCTGTTGCTGAAGTACCACTGCTCTTGGAAGCCGGATGGCATACTCAGCAACAAGTTGATGTTGTTATCGGAATCAAATGCCCCGCAGAAAAAAGAACTGGAGAACTAAGAGAAAAGCGTCATCTTGATACTGAAACTCTTGCTATTTTCGACTCATGGCAGTGGGATGAAAAATCTAAAATGGACTGCTGCGCAGCTATAATTAACAATGACTCAAGTATAGAAGAATTAAAAGCAAGCACAGAAAAAGCTTTATCAGTTTTAATAAAAATTCGTGAAACAAAAGCTGATAAGTTTAACGCATTTCTGGAAGCTCTCTTTAAGCAGGAAGAGGATCAGTAATTTAATTGCAATCTCTTGACTTCGCCCATTTTAGGCTTATTATTAAATTAAGACCTGAAGCGTTGGTCAGGACAGCAGCGAGAGAATGAACATATATTATAAGTTAGGGCTAAACACCCATTTGACATACGAGAATTCTCACCTTAGTCCAACCGCGCTTTCGGCATCAGGTTTAGTATAGTGTTTCGGGAGTGAAGACCCGTAGTAAACCTATCAACCAACCCTCTACAGTTCCCGCCGCTTATGCGGCGGGAATTTTTTATATGCGGAGGCGAAATGATCCCGATCCGCGATAATGTTCCCTGCCTAATCCGCCCTTATATTCTTTGGGCACTGATGGCGGCCAATATCACAACTTTTTTAATGGAGCTGCTTCTTGCCCCCAAGGCAAAACTGGCAATTTTCCATTTACTGGGGGTTGTTCCTGCCCGCTACATAAATCCAGAATGGGCAATTGTGGCAGGTTACCCATCTGCGGGAATACTCCCCTTTTTTACTTATATGTTCCTTCACAGCGGCTGGCTTCACATAATACTAAACTTATGGATGCTTTGGATTTTTGCTGACAATATTGAAGATGCCATGGGACATGTAAGATTTTTTGCTTTCTATATAATCTGCGGACTCAGTGCCATTTTAATACAGATACTGCTAACCCCATCTGCAAATGCTCCAATAATAGGAGCTTCCGGCGCAGTTGCAGGAATAATGGGAGCCTACTTTGTTCTCTACCCGCACGGACGGGTTTTAACCCTCATCCCCATCATTATTATTCCTCTTTTTTTTAAAATTCCAGCCGGACTGTTTTTAGGAATATGGTTTTCCATTCAAGTTTTTTCAGGTTTTGCAGAACATATTTCAGATGGAGCAAAACAAATCGCATGGGGAGCACATATCGGCGGATTTGTTACCGGCTTAATCTTAGTTCGTTTCTTTATAAAAAAAGACCGCTGCAAATATTGTTATGACCCTGCCAAAAAAGATTACGAACTGGACGAAGATTTTTAATTGTATTTTTTCATCATACAAATTCTCCACCTGAATATAGGGAAATTCTATATTCCCGAGTTTTTTTAAACTATAATTTTGATTAACCTACAATCGAAATCCAATTATTACGCTTGACTTGATCTAATGGAGATATACTTTGATATGGTGACGCCGTTTTGCTACGATGGCGAAATATTTAAGGAGTACTGACGAGATGAGTGTAAAATATAAAGACTACTATAAACTTCTGGGCGTTTCACGCTCCGCTTCTAAGGATGAAATATCAAAAGCATTCAAGAAACTGGCGCGTAAGCATCACCCAGACTTGAACCATGATAATCCTGAGTCCGAAACGAAGTTTAAAGAAATAAATGAAGCTTACGAAGTTCTGAAGGACTCCAAAAAGCGTAAAATGTATGACCAGTTCGGTGCGGATTGGGAACACGGCCAGAACTTCCAGCCACCTCCAGGACATGAAAACATGCACTTCGGCGGACAAGGTTTTGGCGGAGCGCAGGGTTTTGGAGGCGGAGATTTCAGTGACTTCTTTGAAACCATATTCGGTGGAGGCGGCGGTTTCGGTGGCGCACAAGGATTTGGTGGCGGAGGATTTCAGCAACGCCCACAGAAAGGAGCTGATTCCGAAACACTTCTGACTTTGACCCTTGAAGAAGCGTATAAAGGCGGATCAAAATCTATTTCAGTTCAGGAACGGACAACCGGTCCCGGCGGACATCCCATGGTCCAATCTAAAAATCTGGACGTAAACATACCCGCCGGAATTAAAGACGGACAAAAAATCCGTTTGGCAAATCAAGGAGCTCCCGGCCCCGGAGATGGTCCTTCAGGTGATCTTTACCTGAAAATCAGATTAGCTCCGCACTCTTTATATAAGATAGAAGAAAACAATCTTATTTTGGATCTTCCGCTAGCTCCTTGGGAAGCCGCTCTCGGTGTTAAAGTAAAAGTCCCTACCCTCGACGGAATGATTGAAATGAATATTCCGGCAGGAATGGGAAGCGGTAAAAAACTGAGAGTTAAAGGACGAGGAATGGGAGCCGGACCTAAAAAAGGCGATCAGTTCGTCAGAGTAATGATTCAAGTGCCTGTTGCAGATTCAGATGAAGTCAAAAAACTTTGGGAAGAGTTATCTGAAAAAACAGAATTCAGCCCGAGATCCTTTTAAGGGAGATTTTGCCCATGGATATTAAGAAAAGAACAGAAGCCAATCCTCCGAGTCGATCACGCAGACTATTGTTCGCGCAGATTGTAGAAATGACAGGCCTTGAAGAAGAAACTGTTCTGGAACTTATAAGCCTTGAATGGGTCTCCCCTGCTACAACTGGTGATGGGCAATATCTTTTTGAAACTCGGGATCTTTACAGGCTCAGCAAACTTTCAAGGCTATGTAGAGATTTAGAAATTACCGCGGCTGGAGGGTCCATTATCGTGGACCTTCTGGGCCGAGTGGAACAACTTGAAGCCCGAGTGGAAGAAATGCGAAAACTCATTTAGTCTGTGCAATTTTAAATAACATTAAATAATGACTTGCTATATATTCAGGATTCTAACTCCTGCCTCTAAAGCCGGAAATGTTCGTATTTTAACGAACTTTAAAGTGCGTCCGGAAACGTAAGATCGAGTTTTTACTTCGATCGAGATAAGTGAGTTTGGAATCTTTCCGCGAGTCATAAATACCTGATAAAAAGGAGACTCTATATGGATCCGAATAAATTCACAAAAAAAACCAACGACGCAATTGCCGAAGCCCAATCGCTGGCCATTTCAAATGGACAGCAGCAAATCGAAGTTGAACACCTGCTATTCACCCTTGTTGAACAGGAAAACGGCATTGTATCTAAAATTCTGCAAAAAAGTGGAATTGACCCCGCTGCATATAAAGCGGCAGTTCAAAAAGAAATCAACAAACTACCCAGTGTCAGCGGACCCGGAGCACAGCCCGGACAGGTTTTTGTAACTCAGCGACTTAATCGCGTTATGGTTGAGGCGGAGCAAGTTGCAAAGCGCATGCATGACGAGTTCGTTAGTGTTGAACATTTATTTCTGGCCATTATGGGCGAACACGGATCAACCGGAGCAGGCAAAGTCAACGCATCCTTCAACCTGACCAAAGATAAAGTTCTGGAAGCAATGACCTCTATCAGAGGAAATCAGCGTGTAACAACTGACAACCCTGAAGCCACTTATGACGCGCTTAAAAAATACGGACGCGACCTTGTTGAAGAAGCCCGTAAAGGCAAACTTGATCCTGTCATCGGGCGTGATTCCGAGATCAGACGTGTTGTCCGAATCCTTTCCAGACGAACAAAAAACAACCCTATTCTAATCGGTGAAGCAGGTGTTGGTAAAACTGCGATTATTGAAGGGTTGGCACAGCGTATCGTCAAGCAGGATGTACCAGAAGGATTAAAAGACAAAACTGTTTTCATGCTTGATATGGGCGCACTTATTGCCGGAGCTAAATATCGCGGTGAATTTGAAGAACGCCTCAAAGCTGTATTAAAAGAAGTTCAGGACTCCGAAGGCCGAATTCTTATCTTCATTGATGAAATACACACCATAGTGGGTGCAGGTAAAAGCGATGGTGCAATGGATGCAGGAAATCTGCTGAAACCTATGCTCGCCAGAGGCGAACTGCACTGCATAGGTGCAACGACCACGGATGAGTATCGTAAATATATTGAAAAAGACCCTGCTCTTGAAAGACGTTTTCAAACCATTATGGTGGACGAACCTTCTGTTGAGGATACCATCTCAATCCTGCGCGGACTCCGCGAAAGGTTTGAGGTACATCACGGTGTCAGAATCAGTGACGCGGCTCTTATCGAGGCTGCAACACTTTCACACCGCTACCTCCCTGACAGACAGCTTCCAGATAAAGCAATCGACCTGATTGACGAAGCAGCAGCCATGATCAGAACTGAAATTGATTCACAACCATATGAATTGGACAAAATCAATAGACAGATTCTACAATTTGAAATTGAGCGTGAAGCTCTACGACGTGAAGAGGATAGCGGATCGCGGTCCAGACTTGCTAAGCTTGAAGACTCCCTGACTGAACTTAAAATAACCCAGTCTGAGCTTCTTGAACAATGGGAAAAAGAAAAAGCTTCAATCGACACGGTGCGTGATCTTAAATCACAAATCGAACAGACTAAGATTCAAGTTGAAAAGGCTGAAAGAGACCTTGATTATAACAAGGCTGCTGAGCTTAAATACTCAGTTCTGCTGGAGTTGGAAAAGAAACTTGCTGCAATTGAAATAGATATTCAAGGAAATGATGACGATTCTACCGTAACCAGAACACGTATGCTGAAGGAATTTGTTGGTCCTGATGACATAGCCGGAATCATCTCTCGCTGGACAGGCATCCCTGTAACCAGACTCGTAGAAGGTGAAAGAGAAAAACTTCTGCGGCTCGAAGAAATTCTGCATGCCAGAGTTATCGGGCAGGACGAAGCTGTACGAGCTGTATCAGATGCAGTAATCAGAGCACGAGCAGGACTTAAAGATCCGTCGCGCCCCATTGGATCATTCATATTCCTCGGCCCTACTGGAGTTGGTAAAACAGAGCTGTGTAAGGCTCTTGCGGAATCATTGTTTGATACCGAAGACAACATCGTGCGCCTAGACATGTCCGAGTACATGGAGAAACATGCGGTAGCCAGACTCATCGGAGCCCCTCCGGGATACATCGGTTATGATGAAGGCGGTCAGCTGACTGAGGCCATCAGAAGGAAACCGTACTCGGTTGTACTATTTGATGAAGTCGAAAAGGCTCACCCTGATGTATTTAACGTCCTACTGCAAATTCTAGATGACGGTCGCATTACCGACAGTCAAGGTAGAACTGTAGACTGCAAAAACACTCTGGTCATCATGACTTCTAACCTTGGATCGCATCTGCTGTTAGAAGGAATCGACGAAGAAGGTGAGTTTAAAGCTGGAGTCGGGGACAGTGTTATGAATGTCCTTCGCGGACACTTCAGACCGGAATTCCTAAATAGGGTTGACGAAACAGTACTCTTCAAGCCTTTGCTTGAAAAAGATCTGAAACAAATTGTCGACCTGCAACTGGGAGGACTCAGAGCTCGTCTGGCTGAACATAAGATGTCTTTGGAAGTAACAGAAAGAGCCAAGGCATTTATTGCTCATGGCGCATATGATCCGATTTATGGAGCAAGACCTCTGCGCAGGTACCTCCAGCTTCACCTTGAAACACCGTTGGCAAAAGAAATTATCAGCGGTAAGTTGCAAGAAGAACAGACTGTATCAATTGATGCAAACGAAGACGGACTTACTTTCCAGAACAGTTAATAGTTACTGTTAAATAAAATTAAAAGGCTCCGCACTGAAACCAGTACGGAGCCTTTTTAACATCTAGTATATTTACTGACTTAATATCCTAATAAAGTCCCAAATTGATAAATCAAAACAGATAATGCGTAACCAAATCCTAGCGAACCGAAAACTGAGAACAGCCCCCATTTCCAGTTAGTTTCTCTGATTATAACCGCGACTGTTACCATACACGGCACATAGACCATCATAAAGATAAACACCGACCACACAACAGCCGGACTCCATGCCGGATCAGCAGCAATTTTACTACTCAAAGTAGCTGCGTTATCAGGATCTTCGTCTCCCAACGAATAAGCTGTAGACATGGTGGAAACAAAAACTTCTTTTGCGGCAAATGCACCGATAAACGAAATATTCGCCTGCCAAGGGAAACCTGCAAGATTTGTTACTGGCGAAATAAAATCGCTCATTCGTCCGGCATATGAAGTCTTAAGGGCTTCCTCACCTTCTGAATAATTAATACGGCTTATCATTTCATCAAGCTTAGTCGTTTTCTGCTCACCGGAGCCATCCCAGTTTTGACTTTGAGCGGTTACTGCTGTTCGCTGTGCATCATATGCTTGAACCCTCTCAGGCGGAAGCTGAGGAAATGTCATCAGCGCCCACATCAAAATTGAAATAGCGAGAATTACAGTTCCGGCTTTCTTGATATACTGCCAGACCCTATCCCATGTATGAATAGCAACACCATGGAGAGTCGGGATTCTGTATGGCGGAAGCTCCATTACGAATGGAGTAGATTCTCCTTTAAGGGCTGTCCAGCGTAAAAGCCTACCTACACAAAGAGCAAGTCCCCATGAAATAAGTACTAAAAAGAACATTACTGACGTTGCTGATTCAGGATAAAATGCACCGACAAGCATAATATAAGCTGTTGCTTTAGCACCGCAAATCATAAATGGAGCAGTTAAAATTGTAGCGATTCTTTCTTTAGGGCTGCGTAAGGTTCGACAGGTCATAACGCCTGGAACCGCGCATCCGCCGGGTAATCCGCCAGCCATAATGAAAGGCATAATCGACATTCCGTGCAGGCCGAACATCCGAAAGACTCTATCCACCATGTAGGCTACACGGGCCATATATCCAAGATCTTCAAGAAAAACGAGCATGGCAAACATGATGAGAATTAACGGTGTGAATCCCATAACAGCTCCGACACCGTCAATAACCCCTGAAACAAGCATCGATTTTAGTAGCCCGTCAGGCAGTAACGATCCGATAGTTGAAGAAATCCAGCCGAACCCATTTTCAACCCAACCTTGCGGGTATGCTCCAAAGGTAAATGTTATGTAAAACATTGCATACATAACACCGAACATAATGAGCGGGCCCATAAATTTATGGGTTAAAACTTTATCAATCTTATCGGAAGAATCGAAGCGGAGGTTGTCTTCACGACTTATGACGCCCTGCTTAAGAATAGAGTTGATAAACCCGTAGCGATAATCGGCAAGGATCGCTTCAGGATAAGTATTCAGAGTTTTGTTAACGTGCTCTGAAACCCTTTTAACAATGGCTTCAAGCTGACCATAAAGCGGACCGGATTCCCGCCCGTTTTTAATGACAATTTCATCTTCTTCAAGATATTTGACAGCAAGCCAATGCGGATCATAGCGATCAGTCATAAACTCGTTTTCTTTGATCAGCGCAGACATTTCGTCAATTGCCGGATCAAGATCATGACCATATGAAATATTTACAGGAGTCCATTTACCTTTTGTTTTATCCGCAACCTGCTGAACTGCCGCCATTAATTCGTCTTTACCGATACCACGACGGGCAACGCATTCAATAACTGGAACACCAATTAACTTTGAAAGTTTTTGCGCGTCTATGCGGATTCCTTTTTTCTTAACCTCGTCCATCATATTGAGGCCCAAAACTACAGGAACGCCGATTTCCATAAATTGAACAGCTAGATAAAGACTTCTTTCTAAAGAAGTTGCATCCAGCATATTAATAACAACATCAGGCTTTTCATCTACAATAACATTTCTGGCGACAACTTCTTCCATTGAATAGGAGGTTAAAGAATAGGTTCCCGGCAGATCCACAAGGTGAACAGAAACACCATCGTTAGTATAGTAACCTTCTGTCCGGTCAACAGTTATACCGGGATAGTTTCCAACCCTTGCTGTTGATCCAGTCAAGGCATTGAACATTGTGCTTTTTCCGCAATTCGGCTGTCCTGAAACAGCTACAAAAAAATTATCACTCATCGCTTATTCCTCAACTTTAACAGTAATGAAATCAGCTTCATTATTTCGAAGTGTAATAGTAAAACCTTTCATCCTGAGTGCAACAGGATCTTTAAGCGGAGCACGTCCCACAATTCTGAATTCAGTCCCGGGAATCAATCCCATATCTCTTATTCTGCGCCCGAGTTCTCCACGCACATTTACTGATACAACCACACCTTTCTGATCTTTTGCCATTGACCGCAAAGATACTGACATAAAGCTACCCTCTCGCTACGAGCGACCTTGATTTTCATTTTCATCTAAAATAAATTTGCGAATTTGCATTGAGAGCTATTTAGCTCTTGCATAGATTGAAAGTCAATCTCAGCATTGATATATTGTAAAAATAACACATTGTACTTTTTCTCTCTAAACAAAGTCCAAGACTCTTTTAGTTTTTATAAGAAAACATACTACAAATTTTAAAGGTGGATTACAGTTAAAAAAAACTTTACCATAATATATCTACACACTGCATATTCTCTGACACGTTATGCAGATCCACCTTTACGGAAACTCAATATATAATGACAAAATTAATCCCTTATGAAGATTTACGACAATATTCCAAAGTTCTTATCGGAGCACTTGAACTTCAGCGAAAAAACTCTTTTGAAAACCGCGATATCGTCATAATCAAATATGACAATCTTGCCTCACCACTTGCAGAAGCCCTGTTTGCACTTTTAATCGAAAGACACCTCCATCCGGTTATGGAAACAGCTTTAACTCCGGCAATGAAAGCTGAGCTGTACATAAACTCAAGTTATGGTCAGCTTACATTCTTTCCACCAGGAAAATCAGAACTGTACGAAACAGCGCGCGGAGTTATCAGAATTCATGCACCTGAAGAAGTAGGAACAATGTCAAAAATTGATCCCTTATCAATAATGGCTAACAAAAAAGCATCAAACAACTTTCGCCAACGCATTGAAAAAAGGAAACTTCACGGTTCTCTGGCGTGGACGGAATGCGTCTACCCTACACAGGCTTTAGCAGACAAGTCAGGCTTATCTCTCGAAGAATACACAACCAAGATGATGCGTGCATGCTATTTGAACATGCCTTCTCCCGCCAGCGAATGGAAAAATATTTCAGCGCAAACATCTGAAATAGCTCACTGGTTGAGTTCCATGAACATTAAAACAATTCGAATGCAATCGGAATTATGTGATCTATATTTTGCACCGGGGGAAAACAGAAAGTGGCAAGGATCAAACGGCGGCAATATCCCGAGTTATGAAGTTTACATTTCTCCAGACTATCGCACGGTAAACGGATATTACTTTGCGGACATTCCAACATTATATTTGGACCGAATGATATACGGCATTAATCTTGAATTTTCAGATGGAATTGCGGTCAGAGCGACGGCTATGGGCGGAGAAAAATTTCTACTTGATCAGTTGCGAGCCGACGGAGGGGCAAGGCGAGTAGGAGAATTCTCCATTACCGATTCACGTCTATCTAGAGTTGATCATTTCATGTCTCAAACAATTCTGGATGAAAACTTCGGCGGACAATTCGGCAGTTGTCATATCGCTTTAGGCCAATCCTTGGTTGAAACATTTGCCGGACCACCTGAAATGCTTGATAAACCTTTTATGGATGCACTCGGATTCAACACATCAGCTTTACATTGGGACCTTGTAAACACTGAAGACAAGACAATTACAGCAATTTTAGCTGACGGAAAGCAAAAAACAATATATGAAAAGGGAAGTTTTAAAGTTTGAGAATCATAATTTATCTTAAAAATTAACACATGAATCCTTTTAAGATATTGACAAGCTTATTGGGATGCTTATTTCTCTAATTACGCGGCCTGATAGACCTTTTCAAAGGTTACAGGCCGCTAATTCATGTCACTGGAGAATCCATGTCTGAAAAAAAAGATAATTTGGAAATGAGCGAAGAAGAAAATCCTGCTTCTGAGACTGATAATACTGCGGAAGCTGAAATGACCCTAAGCGAAGAGGAACTTAAAGCCCTTTGCATAGAGCATGTCTGTCCGACGTGTGATGTTATGGCACAGGCCAAAGAAGAACGCCTTAGAGCTTTAGCAGACAGTGAAAATTTAAAAAAGAGACTTACCCGCGAAACAGATGAACTCAAAAAATTCGCATCGGAAAAAGTCCTTTCAGATTTACTTCCTGTTCTCGATAACCTTGATTTGGCTCTTAACCATGCTCAAAACATTGATGCATGCAAGGATTTCGTGATGGGTGTAGATATGACCAGAAAACTGTTTCTGGAAACTGTCAGTAAGCACGGTCTTGAAGCTGTCGGAAAATCCGGAGATGCATTTGATCCTAACTTCCATGAGGCTATGGGAATGGCTCAAGTCGCAGAATTGGAAGACGGCTCAGTCGCTCAGGTAATGCAGAGAGGATATGTGCTGAAAGGCAGAGTAATCCGCCCTGCCAAAGTCATGGTTAACAAATTAAGCTAATTTAATGCATTTGCATCTTTACAAGTAATATTTAGACATTAATTGGTAAAGCAAGCAAAATGAATTCTTATCAGGAGGAATTAATATATGGGTAAAATAATCGGAATCGACCTCGGTACAACCAACTCTTGTGTTTATGTTATGGAAGGGAAGGACCCTAAATGTGTGACAAACCCTGAAGGGGGAAGAACCACACCTTCTATAGTAGCGTTTACTAACGCAGACCGTCTTGTTGGTGAGATTGCTAAACGCCAGTCTGTCACCAACCCTGAAAAAACTGTCTTCGCAATTAAGCGCCTTATGGGACGTCAGGTAAGCTCTCCTGAAGTTAAAGAGTGGTCAAAACACTGCCCTTACGCAATTGTTGACGGAAAAGGCGGAGACGCCTGGGTTGAAATCGACGGTAAAAAATACAGCCCGTCTGAAATTTCAGCAATTATCCTGCAGCAGCTCAAAAAAGATGCTGAAAACTACCTCGGAGAAGAAGTAACTGAAGCTGTTATCACAGTTCCTGCTTACTTTAATGACTCCCAGCGTCAAGCTACAAAAGATGCAGGACGTATTGCAGGTCTTGAAGTAAAACGTATTATCAACGAACCAACAGCCGCTTCATTGGCATATGGTTTTGATAAAAAAGCAAACGAAAAAATTGCTGTATTCGACCTTGGTGGCGGTACTTTTGATATCTCCATCCTTGAAGTCGGCGACAATGTTGTTGAAGTTCGCGCAACCAACGGAGACACATTCCTCGGTGGTGAAGACTTTGACCATTGCGTAATTAAATATCTTGTTGAAGAATTTAAACGTGAAAACGGAATTGATCTTTCTCAAGACCGCATGGCCTTACAGCGTTTGAAAGAAGCTGGTGAAAAGGCAAAGAAAGAGCTTTCCACTTCAACAGAAACTGAAGTTAATCTGCCATTCATCACAGCTGACCAGAATGGTCCTAAGCACCTTATGGTTAAAATTTCCCGCGCTAAGCTGGAAAAACTGGTTGAAGATCTGATTGAGCGCACCAAAGCTCCTTGTCAGAAAGCACTTAAAGATGCAGGTCTAAAAGCATCTGATATTGATGAAGTTATTCTCGTCGGCGGTATGACCCGTATGCCTCTGGTTCAGCGTAAAGTAGAAGAACTGTTCGGCAAAGAGCCTAACCGCTCAGTAAACCCTGATGAAGTTGTTGCAATGGGTGCATCCATTCAGGGTGGTATCCTCGCTGGTGACGTTAAAGACGTTCTCTTGCTTGATGTTACCCCTCTGTCTCTTGGTATCGAAACAATGGGCGGCGTTTTCACTCAGCTTATTGAAAGAAACACAACTATCCCTAGTCGCAAGAGCCAAGTTTTCACTACCGCAGCTGAAAACCAGCCTTCTGTTTCCATCCATGTCCTTCAGGGCGAACGCCCAATGGCAGCAGACAACATGACTCTGGGACGTTTTGAATTAACCGGAATCCCTGCTGCTCCACGCGGTGTGCCTCAGATCGAAGTTACCTTCGACATCGATGCCAACGGTATCGTTAAAGTTGCTGCAAAAGACATGGGTACCGGCAAAGAACAGTCAATCCAGATCACCTCTTCATCCGGTCTTTCTGAAGACGAAATTGAAAAGATGGTTAAAGACGCTGAAGCTCATGCAGAAGACGACAAGCAAAAACAGACTCTCATTGAAGCACGCAATCAAGCGGACTCTTTGATCTACACCACAGAGAAATCTCTGCGTGAAGTAGGCGACAATGTAGATGCAGAACTGAAAAACGACATCGAAGCAAAAGCAGAAGAACTTAAGAAGCTTTTAGACAGCGACGAGGTTGAAGCCATTAAGCAGGCAACTGAAGCTCTTTCACAGTCTTCACACAAACTGGCTGAGCAGCTTTACGCTAATCAAAATCAGGCTGGTGCAGATCAGGCTGGAGCTGGAGAAGCCGGAGCTGGTGAAAGTGCCGGTTCAGCAGACGAAGATGTTGTCGACGCTGACTACACCGAAGTAAAAGAATAAGTATTGTTTAAGTCAGGAGACTCGATAAATCTAATATCAGATGAAACATTCATCAATCCTGCACTTGCAATGATAATCCACTCAGTATAGCTTTATCCGGCCTTCTCCCAAATGGAGCTGGCCGGATTTTTTTTATTAAACATCACCATGCAAAGTTCAAATCCATTGACGTATTGACTTTCATGGGCCACAAACTGTGCATGGAAAATTCAATGAATCACGAGAAATCCTTCAGGCTTTTCTCCCATATTTTTGCTCTAGTTCTGGTTGCTGCGATAGTAAGCACAACTTCAGGTTGTTCACTGCTTCAAAAACACCCACTCAGTTCTACTATTTCAACCGAAATGCTGTCCACAAATGATCTGGCTAAGGTTGCCAATCAAGCATGGGTTAAAAAAGACTACATGGCCAGCGAGCTTTATTACACACGTCTTCTTGCTCGTGCTGATGTTCCTCAAAAAACAATTTTACCAGCCATTGAAAGACTTTCTGTCAGTTCATATAAATCCGGACACTACCATGAAGCTCAAGCTAGACTAGAGGAATGGAGAAAACTTTCGCCGGAAGCTTTAAATTCAGAAGTATGGCAAAATTGCTACTTTGAATCACTTGCTGCCATTAAAAACTTTACCAAACTTAGAACGCATCTTGCTAACACAATGGAAAACGGCGCGCTGCCATGGAACATTCGTTCACAGGCAGGTATAAATCTTTCCAGTCTTGATCAAAATGAAGAATCACTGGCGGCTTTGGAACGACTCTATTCAATAGCTCCTAATGATGAAGACAAAAAGGATCTTGAACATTGGTTCAGCGCAGGAATGGTCAGCAAGTCTGATCAAGAACTTCAAAATGATTCAAAACTCATATCAGCTGGAAACAATCTAAAATTTCCATACGAACTAGTTTTATTTGAACTGGCTACAAGACAGTCTTCAACTGAAGAATATTGGCCTATGGCATGGCGGACAATGTCCAGCGTCGTCCATAAAGGTCAGCTTGTTGATAAGCCATGGTTTAATAAAGTCATTTCTAATCTTGAAGCCAAGTACGGAATTCCGCGTGTAGGTATAGCTCTCATGCTTCCTATTTCAGGACGCTTTCAAGACTATGGCTGGAAAATCATTCGCGGGGCAGGCGCTGCGCAGTGGGAACTGACCAAAGCCGGACTGGATGTAGATGTACAGGTCATCAATACAGAAGAACCCGGATGGACCAAACGAGTTCAAGACTTACCACCATGGTATACAATTTTGGGCGGCCCCATAAATGTGAAGGCCTTCAAAGAACTAGAACAGTCTGAAGCATACAAAGAAAAAGTTTCTTTTTCATTCCTAGCTAAACCAGGAAACCTTGAAGAAGGAAAACAAGCATGGAGATTTTTTGCCAGCCCTGAAGACCAGATCCGTGCATCTTTAAATCTGACTATCAACGATCTAGGAATTCATAATTTTGCAATTCTATATCCTCAGGAAAAATTTGGACGACAGATGTCTAAAATATTCTTGGATATGGCAACAAACCGCGGTGCAAAAGTAACAGGAATGGAATCATATCCGCCTAGCAATTTTCCTAAATGGAGTAAGATTGTCGGCAAACTTGTAAAAGCGCCTCAAAAAGAAGCTTCAAACGCTGCCAATGGACTTGGCACAGATGCTCCGCTTGCTGAAACGGACTTTGATGCTGTGTTTATTCCAGATACATGGAACCAAGCGAAACTATTGATTCCGCACTTTTTCTTTCACGAAGCGGACACACTTATCTTTCTCGGGCCGGAATTATGGAGTCAGGCTCTAAACTCTGCACGAGGCACTGAAACACAAAATCTTCAACTGACTGTCGCACCGGGAGCATGGTGGTCCGGAAGCAAAGGAGCAATCGACCTTAAGGAAGTGATGGACCACGAAGGACTCGGGACTCCGGACTTCTGGGTTGCTCTGGGTTATGATTTCATTAAATTTTCAAGTAGATTAGGAACATTTTCCAGCGACTGGACACCTGATGAAGTTAATGAAAGGATTGCGAATGCTCAGCAAATGGAGTTCAGTCTAGCTCCGATTACTTGGGATTCTAACGGAAAAGCTAATCAAAAATTATTCCTATTCCGTCCTGAACACAATGGTAAAACTAAAATAGATGCATATGATGTGAAAAACACACTAAATCGTGCAAAGAACAGAAGAGCCAGACGAATCAAAGCTTGGGAAGAAACACAGTCTAACAGTCATCAATAATACGGTTTTTAGAATAGGCCTAACAAAAGGCTTTTTTTAACTCACCGCCACAAATAGATATATTAAAGGAGACTTCAATGAGTGACATGAAACTCAGTACTGAGGAAGTTGCGCGCGTAGCACGTCTGGCCCGTCTGGATTTATCAGAAGAAAAAACGGAAATATTCGCAGGTCAATTGCATAATATTTTGAGCTACATGGACAAACTTAACGAAATTGATACAAGTAATGTTGAGCCGATGTTCAGCCCTGTTGAACATACAACTGTTTTACGAAAAGATGTAGTTGTAAAAGAGCACACCAGAGATGAGATTCTCAGCAATGCTCCTGATACAGACGGTCAATACTTCGTTGTTCCTAGAATTGTATAAAGGCAGACAGAACAAAATCAGTTTCCTTTTTCTTCTTTTAATAAACATAAAGACTGCACGGATTATATAATGTCTTCAATCATTGAAAAATCACTTACTGAAATTCATTCCCTGCTCATTGCGGGTGAAGTCACTGCGGTTGATGCTGTTAAAGCATGTTTACAGCAGATTGAAAAAACCGAACCTCAAATTAAAGCCTTGCTTGCTCAAAATGGTGAAGAAGCTCTCAAACTCGCTGCAGAAATGGATAAGCAGGGACCGGATGCATCTAAGCCGCTTTGGGGTGTTCCGGTAGTAATTAAAGATGTTCTAGCAACAAAGGGCATTACTACTACCTGCGGTTCTAAAATACTTGAAAATTTTGTTCCTTTTTACGATGCAACCTCTATTGCAAAGCTTAAGGAAGCTGGAGCCATCGTTATTGCTAAAGCAAACATGGATGAATTTGCCATGGGCTCCACCACTGAGAATTCAGCTTATCAGACCACACGCAACCCCTGTGACCTCAATAGAGTTCCCGGTGGATCAAGTGGTGGATCTGGTGCAACTGTTACAGCAGGACAGTGTTTCGCAGCCTTAGGCACAGACACAGGCGGTTCAATCAGACTCCCTGCATCATTTTGCGGATGTGTCGGTGTAAAGCCTACATACGGAAGAGTTTCCCGTTATGGTATGATCGCTTACGGGTCATCACTTGACCAGATTGGTCCCATGACCCGCACAGTTGAGGACTCAGCTAGAGTCTTAAGCGTTATCTCAGGGCATGATCCCAAAGACTCTACTTCTGTTAATTGCGAAGTGCCTGATTATGTCGGAGCACTTAACAAGCGTACTGATCTCTCAGGACTGACCATTGGCCTTCCCGAAGAATACTGGGGTGAAGGTATTTCTGAAGAAGTATCTGAAGTTTGCCAAAATGCGATTAAAAAAGCAGAAGAACTCGGAGCGAAAACCGTACCTGTTAAACTTGCAATGACAGAATACGCTATCGCCACTTATTATATTATAGCAATGGCTGAAGCCAGTTCAAACCTTTCACGCTTTGACGGCATCCGCTACGGGCACAGAACTAAAAATGCAGATGAACTAATAGATCTTTACACAAAATCACGTACAGAGGCTTTCGGAGACGAGGTACAACGTCGTATTATCATCGGTACATATGTTCTTTCCGCAGGTTACTATGATGCTTATTACTGTAAGGCAGCCCAAATACGCAGACTTATGCGTAACGACTTTGAAAAGGCATTTGAGTCCTGCAACCTGATTGCCGGACCAGCCTGCCCTACTACAGCTTTCCCTGTAGGTGACCTTACCGCTGATCCTTTGCAAATGTACCTCATGGATATCTTCACCACATCTCTGAACCTCGTAGGAATGCCCGGTATGAGCCTTCCAGTTGGTATTGGTAAAGATACTAACATGCCTGTAGGACTTCAGCTCATGGGCCCAGCATTTGGAGAAACAACGATGCTTCAAGTTGCCAATGTACTTGAAAAAAATCTGCCTGACTTTTCCAAACCCAAAATGATTTAATTTTAAAGATCTAAGTTTACTAAATAGAGTTTATAAAAAAAGCCCGCATTTCATATGAAATGCGGGCTTTCTAGTTAGCACTAAATCAGATTATTTAACTGCTCCAGGTTCAAAACCTATTTTGGAAATTACTTCTTTGATTTTAGCTTCATCTACCGGATTAATTTCTTCATAGGACGCTTCTGCTTTTTCAAGACTCACGCTGACGTTCTTAAGATCTTCGATACCGTTTAAAGCCTTTGTAACGGAAGCAACACAATGCGGACAGCTCATACCTTTTACTTCTACAGTTTTCATAACTTCTCCCTAATTATTATCCAGCCACTCAATAGCTTCAGCTAAATTAAGAGAGCCTGTATAAATGGCTTTTCCTGAGATCGCGCCTTCGAGACCTTTAGAAACAAGTGGATATAAATTAATAATATCTTCAAGTGTCGCAACGCCACCTGCGGCAATCACAGGAAGCTTAGTCTTAGCGCAAAGTTTAGCAAGACCACCGACATTAACACCGGACTCCATGCCATCTCTGCTGATATCTGTATAAATAATAAAAGCAGCACCGTCAGCTTCCATACGCGGAATAATATCGTAAATAGAAATTCCGGCGTCTTCAACCCAGCCGCGGGATTTAAGTTTACCATCGACAGCATCAAGTGAAACACCAATCTGACCGGGAAAACGAGTGCAAAGTTCTGCAAACATTTTTTCATCTTCAAGAGCCATCGTTCCAATAATTAAACGCTTAACTCCGGCTTCAATATATTTTGCTGCAGTTTCAATATCCCTGATTCCTCCGCCGAGCTGAACAGGAATATTTAATTCTGAACAAATTTGTTTTATAAGATCAAAATTCTTTGGAACACCACTGAAAGCACCATCAAGATCAATAACATGAAGATACCGAGCTCCTTGATTTTCCCAAAAAACAGCTTGTGCTACAGGATCTTTACCAAATACAGTGACAGCATCAGCCTGTCCCTGAGCAAGACGAACGCACTGTCCGTCTTTAATATCAACAGCAGGAAAAATAATCATAAACCTAGCTCCGTAAGTCCACTCTGAAGGGCTTCATCAGCAAGATAAAGACTAGTCACCCACTTACCGCCTCTGTTAAAAAATTTGTCGGCGTGCAACATATTTTCCATAAGGGTTTGCTGAGTTTCATCAAAGTGATATCTTCTGACAATGCGCTTGTTATTAACATCAATGAGAAAAAGATCAATTACGACAGATGCAGGCTGTATGTTTAAGTCAGCCTTTTGCATTCCGCGAAGATCCTGCCAGAACAAAACCTGCGGAACAAGAATATAATCCGCAGCCATGCACTTACCAACTTTTACCCAATAGCTGAAAGCGGCTTCGCGCCTTGTTCCCAAATTTTCGAAAACTTCTATTTCCTGACACTGACGGGTAATAGCAGGCCGAGCATATCCAGTAACTCCATGCTTCCCTAGGACTTCAACCATTTTATCATCAAGCTCTTTCAATACTTTCTTATCAACGGGCTTTCCTTCTATAGGCAGATATCCTGCTAGAAGCTCCCAGTTAAAAACAGGATTGGTAAAACCTGCAACAGCAATCGTTCCGATAGGCCGTGGCAGTTTAACAAGATTGCTTTTACTCTGACAACCGATAAGAGGCAGAGCTAGGAAGCAAACCAAAAAAAATGGAATAAATCGTTTCATCAGTCAAGACTCCCTTTTGTGCTTGGTAACCCTTTTCTTTCTACAGACAGAGCTTGTTTAAAGGCCAGACCAAGAGCTTTAAAAGCACCTTCTAAAAGGTGATGCCCATTACGGCCGTATTCAAACTTAATATGTAAATTCATTCCAGCTTTAAATGCTAGAGATTTAAAAAATTCCCGCCAGACATCACGTTCATCTCCAGCAATTACAGCTGGGAGGATATCATCGTTATATACCAGATAAGCTCTACCGGAAAGATCAATTACGACTTCAACTAAAGCCTCATCCATCGGGACTTTAGCAAATCCAATCCGGTTTATACCTTTTTTATCACCCATGGCTTCTGATAAGGCCTGCCCTAAAACAAGCGCGATATCTTCAAGAGTATGATGGTTATCAATCTCGAGATCACCCTTACATTTAAGAGTGAGATCAAATCCCGCCCAAAAGGACATTAGGGTAAGCATGTGATCGGCAAACCCAACTCCGGTAGAAATATCAGTACGGCCTTCACCGTCAATATTTACCGAAAGGGAAATATCCGTTTCTTTTGTATTCCGGGCAATTGATGCAGATCTAGTAGACAAACAAACCTCTCTTAATCATGGCAATCATAATGATTGCCGTTACATTTCTATCATATCCTCGTCATAGCCGGGATTCTTATCATGACTATCTTTTTTATCTGCTTCAGCTTCAGAAGATGGGGTTGTTGCGCCGCCGTTTCCACCATCATCAGGACCTGAATCTTTTGGATCTTTGCCAGCAGCTTTAGCGTTGGCGTTGGCTTCCAAACGTCCTCCCTTTTTACCGAAAAAGTATGATGTCCAGATACCTATTTCGTATAATAAAACAAGAGGGATGGCCATAAGAGTCTGGGTTATCACGTCCGGAGGAGTCAAAATAGCAGAACAGATAAAGGCTACAAGGATTGCATACTTACGTTTCTCGCGCAGCCATGTGTGGGTAACAAGACCAAGTCGTGAAAGAAAAAATATAAACAAGGGTAACTCGAAAATGACCCCGAAGGCAAAGAGCAGTTTCAATGAAAAAGACAAATATTCGCGAAGCGTAGGCATCGGGCGAATGAATTCGTCAGCAAAACCCATAAAAAATTCACAACCGAAAGGAAATACAACGTAATAACCGAATAAAGCCCCTCCAACAAAGAAAAATGCAGATAAAAACGCGAGAGGAATCATCCACTTACGTTCATGATCATAAAGGCCAGGGGCAATAAATCCCCATATTTGAGAAAAAATATAAGGTGATACAAGAAAAATACCGGCCACAAAGGATACTTTAAGATAAGTAACAAAACCTTCAGGCAGTGAGGTAAAAATCAAAGTGGAATGCTCAGGTAAAACAGCTACCAGAGGAGCCATGAGCAACGAAAACAATGGCTTTGCAAACGAATAACAGGCAAGAAAACCGACTCCGCAAGCAATAAAAATTCTAATAAAACGTCTTCGTAATTCATTCATGTGCTGAAGAAAAGTCATAGCAGGCTCTTCATCATCTCCAGCTTCGCCATATTCATCTGAGTCTTCACTTACGGCCGGCAGATCAGCTGATTCATCGGCACCACCTTCGACAGCGTCATCAGAGTAACTTGCAGAAGTATCGCTTTCGGATTCAGTATTCTCACTGGAAGATCCAGATTTATCTTCAACTTCAGACTTCGCTGTTTCTTCTTGTTTTTTTTGATCTTCCAGCTCTTCTGAGCCTACTTCAAGAGATTCCTTCTCATCTCCGCTCATGCCTTCTTACCTTCTGAATCAGAGTCAGCAGTAGCAGCTTTAACAGTGACTTCTTCTTCCATAGAAGTCACGTTTTCTTCAGATTTCAAGGCTTCAGCTTCAGCTTCACGAGCTTTGTCCATAGCTTCAACTTCAGCTTTTCTACGAGCTTCTTCTTTTGCGCGATCTTCTTTGGCCTGTCTTTCATTATCAGCAGCAGTAACCTCTGCATCTAAAGTACTTTTAACGTCATTAGACATTTTCTTTACTTCTGAAAGCCCTCTACCAAGGTTTTTAATGAGTTCGGGAAGTTTTTGAGGTCCGATGATAATCAGAGCTACAACCAAGATGACGATAAGTTCTGTTGTACCGATTCCGAACATATTATTTCCTTAATTCGTTTTGGCAAAAAACCATGTATACGCTGTAAGCCTATGCGGGATCCAAACTTGGAATCCCGCATAGGCTTTTCATGAATTGTTGAGACCTTGTACCTGATTTCTAAAACTTTTTCTACGCTTTAAGAGGAAGTAAATTTACTCCCACTCAATAGTTGCCGGTGGCTTGGAGGAGATATCGAGAACAACTCTGTTAACACCCTTAACTTCGTTAATAATCCTATTGGACATGCGAGCTAGAATATCATTAGGAAGACGGCTCCAGTCAGCAGTCATGGCATCGATACTATCTACCAGTCTTAAAGCAATTACATGCTCATAAGTACGGTCATCGCCCATAACACCTACTGTCTTGAGCGGAAGCAGAACAGCAAACCCCTGCCACATCTTACGATACCAGCCAGTAGCATGAAGTTCATGCTGAACAATTCTGTCTGCCTGACGCAATATTTCAAGGCGTTCATCAGTGATTTCACCAAGAATACGAATAGCAAGACCAGGTCCTGGGAACGGCTGACGCCAAGTAATATGCTCAGGAAGTCCAAGCTCAGCAGCAACTTTGCGAACTTCATCTTTGAAGAGTTCACGAAGAGGCTCAACAAGATCAAGGTCCATCTCTTCTGGAAGCCCGCCAACGTTATGATGAGACTTAATTACAGCTGAGGGGCCTTTGAATGATTCAGATTCAATAACATCAGGGTACAGAGTTCCCTGTGCAAGAAACTTAACATTTTTAAGAGCTTTAGCTTCTTTATTGAAAACATCAATAAAGGTGTAGCCGATAAGCTTACGTTTCTTTTCAGGATCTTCGACACCTTTGAGTTTATCAAGAAACAATCTTGCGGCATCAACGCATTTCACGTTTAAGTCAAAATGCTCTCCGAGAAAGTCAATAACTTCTTCACGCTCATGCATGCGAAGTAAACCGTTATCTACAAAGATACAATGTAGTCTTTTACCGATTGCTTTATGAAGCAGAACAGCAACAACATTTGAATCTATACCGCCTGAAAGACCAAGAACAACCTGTGCATCTCCAATCTTTTCACGCATTTCTTTAATGGTATTTTCCACAAAAGAAGACATAGACCAGTCAGCTTTAAGACCTGCAATTTTAAATACAAAGTTGGAAATGATAATATTTCCGCATTCAGTATGAGCAACTTCAGGATGGAACTGCAAAGCATAGATCTTGCGTTCCTCATTAGCCATTGCAGCAAAAGGAATACTTTCTGTTGTTCCGCAAATTTCAAATCCTTCAGGAATGGATTCAACACGGTCACCGTGGCTCATCCATACTGTCAGCTTATCAAGGTCATCAATACCCTGCCACAACTCACATCCACTGGTACCGCAAAAATCAGCGCGTCCATATTCTCTATCTTCAGAGGATACAACTTTTCCGCCCATACTATGAGTTAAAAGCTGCATACCATAACAAATTCCGAGAACAGGTACATTCATTTCAAGGTAAGCAGGATCAAGCTGAGGTGAATCAGCATCAAGAACCGATGAAGGTCCACCGGAAAGAATAAGTGCTCCGGGATTCAAAGCTTTAATCTTTTCAGGATCGACATTACAAGGATGAATTTCGGAATATACACCCACTTCGCGTATTCTGCGAGCAATGAGCTGTGTAAACTGGGACCCGAAGTCCAGAATAATTACTTTATTTTCGTGCTTCATAAAGACTCCTGACTTTAATTAGTAAGCATCAACTCTATAGTTCGGTGCTTCTTTTGTGATAATTACATCGTGAACATGGCTCTCTTTAAATCCGGCCGAAGTCATCGAAGTAAACTGAGCCTTTTCATGCAATTCCGAAACGTTGGCGCAACCGACATATCCCATTCCGGAACGCAGGCCACCGATCATCTGGTAAATACTTTCAGAAACAGGCCCTTTGTAAGGAACGCGTCCAACAATGCCTTCAGGAACAAGCTTGTTGGTATCGCTCTGGAAGTAACGGTCAGAGCTACCCTGCTTCATAGCATCAATTGATCCCATGCCGCGGTACAGTTTATAGCTACGTCCCTGATAAAGAACTTTTTCACCCGGGCTTTCATCAGTTCCGGCGAACATTGAACCCATCATAACTGTGTTTGCTCCGGCAACAAGGGCCTTAACAACATCTCCAGAGAACTTAATGCCTCCATCTGCGATGACACAAACACCTCTATCCTGACAAGCTCTAACAGCTTCCATAATTGCAGTAATCTGAGGAACACCAACCCCGGCAACAACACGAGTTGTGCAAATAGAACCTGGTCCAATACCTACTTTAACAGCATTTACTCCGGCATCAGCTAGAGCCATAGCTCCGGCATAGGTAGCAATATTACCACCAACAATTTGAGTATCCGGGAAGCAGGAACGAAGTTCTCTAATGCTGTCCAAAATATTTTTGGAATGACCATGAGCGGAGTCAAGAGCTAGAAAGTCAACACCAGCATCAACAAGAGCTGAACTGCGCTCCATGAAATCACGCCCTACACCAACGGCAGCTCCTACGCGGAGTCTACCATGTGAGTCTTTCGCAGCATTTGGATATTGTTTAACTTTGTCGATATCTTTTATAGTAATAAGACCTGTGAGCTTATTCTCTTCGTCAACAACTAAAAGTTTTTCAATACGGTTCTGATGGAGAAGTCTTTTGGCTTCTTCAAACGCTATTCCATGAGGAACAGTAATGAGGTTACGACTGGTCATTACTTCAGAAACAAGAGTATCTCTGTCCTTCACAAAACGAACATCACGGTTAGTGATGATACCTGCAATGTGTTCCCCTTTTACAACCGGAAAGCCTGAAACTTTAAATTCAGACATTAAATCTAGAGCCTTGCCAACGGTATCTTCAGGATGAACGGTGATAGGATCTGTGACCATACCGCTTTCAGATTTCTTTACTTTCTCTACTTCGCGAACCTGATCTCTGACACTCATATTCTTATGAACAACGCCAACTCCGCCGTGACGAGCCATAGAAATAGCCATATGCGATTCTGTAACAGTATCCATCGCGGCACTGATGAGTGGTATTCCGAGTGTTATTTCTTCTGTCAGTTTGGCGGAAACGTCCGCCTTATCGGGAAGCACTTCCGAATAGGCAGGCAAAAGCAGAACATCGTCAAAAGTCAAAGCCTGACCAACTACCTTTTCCATATTTCCCTCTCATATGATTTTAAACTACCAGCTAAAAGAAAAGAGAAACCATTACACTATGATTCCTCTCAAACCCTGCCAGCCTTTCACAGGTAATACCGCAGGGTTGCTGCAAGTAGCAAATTGTTTGTGACTGGATTTTCGACCAATCAGAATTTATTAAGAAATAATCCTATATTACTATATACTTTTTTGCCTCTGATTCAATGGATTAAAAAAAGTATTTAAAAGTAGATGGCCCCGCGTATCTGCGGGGCCATCTTTTGTCAACTCTAAAGTCCTAAATAAGCTTTTTTAATATCCTCGTTCGCCAGTAGATTTTCACTGGTGTCCGAGAGCGTTATCTCCCCGTTTTCCATGACATAACCTCGATGGGCTGTCTTTAATGCGAGGTTGGCATTCTGTTCTACGAGGAAGACTGTTGTACCACTTTCTTTATTAATTTTCTTAACTATTTCGAAAATTTGCCGAATAATTAACGGTGCAAGCCCTAGCGAAGGCTCATCTAAAAGAAGAAGCTTCGGTCTGGCCATTAAAGCTCGAGAAATAGCGAGCATTTGCTGTTCGCCGCCGGAAAGATTTCCACCGAGCTGTTTCCTGCGCTCATAAAGAATAGGAAAAAGTTTAAAAGCAAGATCCATATCTTCTTTGATTCCTGCTTTATCATTTCGTAGAAAAGCCCCCATATCCAGATTCTCAGTTATGGTGAGATCCGGGAAAATAAGACGACCTTCCGGAACCTGAGATATTCCCATTTTAACTATTTTATTAGGGCTCAATTTATGAATAGGCTGCCCTTCATACAATACTTCACCTGAGCGAGGAGGAACTACTCCACTGATAGTCATCAGGGTTGTGGTTTTTCCTGCTCCGTTAGCTCCGATCAAAGTGATTATTTCACCTTTGGCAACCTCAATATTTATATTTCTGAGAGCCTGAATGTTGCCGTAGTATGTATTAATATTTTTAAGCTTAAGCATCTAAATCTTCTCCGAGATAAGCCTTGATTACAGCGGGATTCTCGCTGATCTCCTTAGGAGTTCCGTGAGCAATTTCCCTACCGTATTCAAGAACGAATAATCGGTCTGAAAGACTCATAACCATTTTCATATCATGTTCAATTAGAAGAACTGAAATATTATGTTTCTTTTTAATGGAAACAATTAAATCTTCAAGTTCAAGGGTTTCCTGTGGATTCATTCCGGCGGCAGGTTCATCAAGAAGGAGCAAAAACGGATCAGTTGCTAAAGCTCTTGCAATTTCAAGACGCCTCTGCGCACCATAAGGTAAATTACAGGCAAGCTCATCTGAAAAGCCTTCCAACCCCAACTCCTTGAGTAGCTCGTAACTCTTGACTATGGTTTCACGTTCTTCCCTTTTTGTACCGGGACCACGAAAAACAGCTCCGATGAAACTGGCCTTCGTCCGGCAGTGACATCCGATCATAACATTTTCAATAACACTCATTGATGGA
The DNA here is from genome assembly GCF_006210265.1 of Desulfovibrio sp. UCD-KL4C. Lineage (NCBI taxonomy): Bacteria > Pseudomonadati > Thermodesulfobacteriota > Desulfovibrionia > Desulfovibrionales > Desulfovibrionaceae > Desulfovibrio > Desulfovibrio sp. UCD-KL4C. The sequence continues at coordinate 1,304,821 of NZ_VCNC01000001.1, read as the reverse complement.
AAAAGACGAATATTCTGAAAAGTTCTAGCCATTCCCATTTCTGTAACATGGTTTGGCTTTATCCCGTTTATTCTTTTAAATCCTTTACCTGATGGATCAATCTTCACATCGCCTAAAGTAGGAGTATAAATTCCGGTAATGCAATTGAAAAAGGTTGTCTTTCCTGCTCCGTTGGGACCGATAAGAGCTACAATCTCTCCTTCACGCACATCAAGATTAACATCATCAAGAGCTCTAAGCCCACCGAAGTCTTTACAAACGCCGGTAACTTCAAGCACTGTTCTTTTTTCATTACTCATTGGATTCACCTAAAGCTTTCTTGACGGCTTTAATATCAATTTTCCGTCGTACATCTCTAATAAGTCCCTGCGGCCTAAAAACCATTACCAGCACCATTGTAGCTCCGAAAACAAGCATACGGTATTCGGAAAAGGCTCTAAGATATTCAGGAAGAAGAATAAGTACCAGTGCCCCGAGGATAACCCCGAGAATTGATCCCATTCCACCGAGAACAACTATTGATAGGATGATTGCAGACTCAAGAAATGTAAAACTTGCCGGATTGATGAATGAAGTTTTTGCGGCAAAAACAACACCGACCAAACCTGCCCAAGTGGCTCCAAGAGCAAATGCCATCAGCTTAGTCTTTACTTTATCTATCCCCATGGCCTGACATGCTATTTCATCTTCACGCAGAGCCTGCCATGCACGGCCGATTCGAGAATTCTTAAGTCTGTTCACAATAAAAATTGTAAATATAACAAGTACAATCATCATATAGTACATGAAATGAATCGAATTTGAGAGGCCTGTGAAAAGCCCGAAAAAATCAGGACGAGGAATATTTGAAATACCACTCGGACCGTGTGTAAAGTCACCCCAGTTCTCAAGAATAAGACGAATAATTTCACCAAAACCTAGCGTTACAATCGCAAGATAGTCTCCTCTGAGCCGGAGGACAGGAAAACCGAGCAAAATTCCGCAGAAAGCCCCAAGCAGTGCCCCGATAGGCAAAGCAAACCAAAAATTAACTCCCCAATATAAATTCATAAGCGCATAGGAATAAGCACCTACCGCATAAAAAGCTACATACCCTAGATCGAGAAGCCCAGCTAACCCAACAACAATGTTAAGGCCAAGACCGAGCACAACATAAATTAGTGCTGAGATCATGATGTTGACCTGATACATTGAAAAAAGTTCAGGGAAAGCCAGTGCAAAAATCAGAATCCCAGCAAGCAAAGGATAATAAACAGCAGGATTATCAAAAATTTTACTTAATACAGTTTCCTGTTCTTCACCGGATTCTTCGTCAACTTTTCTGCCTTCTTCTTTTTTTCGGATCATGAAACGCCAAAGGTAAGAAAGGAAAAAAGTACATATACCAACGTATAAAACTCTTTCCAAACGCCAGATAACAACATGCCCAATTGAGTCCACGAAGACCCCCATAATAGGCAGGACTAAGAACATGAACCATACTGAGACTAATAATGATTTTTTCAAGCCTTCCATATTGCAAACAATCCGTTTTTATCAATTAAATCGGCAGAACGCCGTAAGCGCGGTCTGAATCATAAGGAATATCTTTGCCGATTAAACCTTCTGAACAGGAGCCTTGCCAAGTAAGCCAGAAGGCCTGAAAATCAGAATAATTACCAGCAGTGCAAACGCGAATACATCCTCATAATCACTTGAAACGTATCCGGTGCAGAAGCTTTCAGTCCAGCCGAGAATCAGTCCTCCAAGGACAGCTCCTGGAATTGAACCGATACCGCCCAGAACAGCAGCCGTAAAAGCTTTAATACCTGCGATAAAACCAATAAAAAAGTTGATCTGACCAATGTGAGATCCAATAAGGACTCCACCGACGGCAGCCAAAGACGAACCGATAATAAAAGTGGCCGAAATGACCTGATCAACGTTGACCCCGACGAGCATAGCCATTTTACGGTTCTGAGCCGTAGCGCGCATGGCTTTGCCCATTCTGGTAAACTTGATAAACAAGCTAAGTGCTATCATTACAACAGCGGCAACTACGATTATAAGAAAGTCAGATGAACCTATCACCGAGGAATATTTTTCAAGAAAAACAAATTCCGGTGTAAGTTTTGGAAATGAAAGAAAGTCAGAAGTCTGTGAGAGCATTACATAGTTCTGAAGAAAAATAGACATACCGATTGCGGAAATAAGAGGCGATAGCCTTGGAGCATTTCTAAGAGGGCGATAAGCTATTTTTTCAAGAGTGTAACCGTAAGCTGCTGCGTAAACAACGGCAGCCATACTTGCTAAAACCATAATAGACATCGCGGGAAATCCAAAACTGGTAAGAACACCCGCAACAACCATCCCTACAAAAGCACCGATCATGTAGACTTCACCATGGGCAAAGTTAATCAACTCGATGATTCCATAAACCATGGTATAGCCAAGTGCTATAAGCGCGTAAATACTTCCCCGTGTAAGGCCGCTGAAAAATAATTCCCAAAAATAATCCATTTAAGTTCCTGCTGAATCACGATCAGGAGGACAGACTTAAACGCCTATCCTCCATAACCGATTTTAATTTAAATCATTAAAATTGGAGTTATTTAACTTCCTGATATGCACCGTCTTTGACCTGATACATTGAGAAACCGACACCTATAGCATCACCTTTTGAATCGAACTTAATCTTTCCAACAGGAGTTTCAACTTCATGAGTGCGAAGAGCTTCAACAATCTTATCATAGTCAGTGGAACCAGCAACTTCTATAGCTTTCAAAAGAGCCTGTGTTGCAGAATATGCTTCAAAAAAGAATGCACCAGGTTCATCATCATGAGTTGCTTTATACTGACCAAGAGCAACCTTATACATTGGGTTTCCGGTGATATCGCGAGGACCTGTCGCGTATACACCTTCAGCAGCCTTACCGGCAACGTCGATAAATTTTTGAGCTTTAACGCCGTCATCTGAAATAAAAGGAATTGTTAATTTCTTTTTACGGATCTGAGAAACAATTTTAGAAGCTTCAGGATGGTAACCACCGAAGACAACACCGTCTGCGCCTGATGCTTTAATTTTTTGAACTACTGCGGAATAGTCAACAGCGCCAGGAGTTACCCCTTCAAAAAGGACTACTTCAGCTTTATCTGACTTTGTGATGTATTTTTTAGCGAACTCAGCAAAACCTTTACCGTAGTCACCTTTATCATGGATTACAGCGATTTTTTTAAGTCCAAGTGTATCTATAGCGAAATTTGTAGCAAGGGCAGCCTGAGCATCATCAGAAGCAATTGTTCTGAAGAAATTAGGATAATCTCCGCTCTGAGTCAGAGGAGGATTTGTAGCGGAAGGAGACATACAAACTATGTTTGACTCTTTATATATAGGAAGGGCTGCCTTTGTTGCGCCTGAACAAATATGACCAAGAACAACAGTAGCTTCATCGGAAACAAGTTTAAATGCAGCATTTGTTGCGAACTCAGGTTTGCACTGATCATCCTGACTGGAAATAACAACCTGCGCACCATTAACTCCTCCGGCATCATTAACGGCCTTAACAACCAGTTTGGCGGCTTCAAGTGAAGGTAATCCGTAAGAAGCAAGGTCACCACTGTGAGCTCCGGCAACACCGAGAAGAATTGTTTTAGCAGAAGCTTCTGCCTTTTTTGTCCCACCGAATGCAACGAGACCGACGGTCAGCATCAATGTAAATGACAAGACCAACAATGAACGTTTCATCAGAACACTCCTTGACTGAAATTTGTAAGGGTTTGCACCCCCAGTTACTAAATTCGTGATCATTAAATATTAAGCAGTATAAAATAAAACACGAAACACATACCATAGCTCAGTAAGGTTGAGCGACCTTAAAATTTCAAAATATGGAAATATTATCAAAAACTGATATCCCTTCCGGCAAGATGGAAATCAGATTTTCTGTTCGATAAATCCCAAATCTCAAGAAAGAAATTAGCTAACATTAAGCATGTTTGTCAATAACATGGTTCTTAAAACGAATAAAATAAGGTAAATTTTACAAAAAAAACCAAATTACACTGTTTATTTTCAAAAAAAGATATAAAAATTTAAAATTAGTTTAAAATTAGTTTAAAATTTCATCTAAATAAATAACCTATTTGTAGAGATAAAAAAAAGGAACCCGCTATAAAACGAGTTCCTTTAATTTAATTAATTTTCATGAGCTTTTTTCTTTAACTCTTCTTCAGCATGAGTTTTCATATCCGGCGAAGCGTTGGGATTTTCGATAATTTTTCGAAAGTGTTTGTCCGCATCTTCATGGGCATGAAGATAATATTTTTTAATAATTCCTGAATTAAAATTAGCCATGGAATCATCGGGATCAACTTCCAGAATCTTATCAAATTCCTTAGCCGCCTCTTCAAAATGTTCCGCCTGATAATAACACATTCCAAGACCCATCAGAGCAGTAGTATTAGTCGGTTCATTGGCTAAAACCTTTTCGAAGAAGTTTTGAGCACGGTCATAAGCGCGAATCATCATAAAAGCATTCGCGAGATCAAGCTGAACTTTCATATCTTTAGGATTCGCACGCATTTGATCCATAAGCTTGCGAATTTCTTTCATGCTTTCGCCCATAGCTTCCTGATTCATGCCCATACCGGATGATCTACTTTCCTGCTGGAATTCAACCTTATTTCCTGGATGGTTCATGCGATAGGTCAGCGATGACACAAAAATTACGAGCAGTGCAAATCCAAGCAACCAAACGACAAGTTTTTGCCCGCCGCCGAGTCCAAAATCTGCACCAATCTGATTTGTCTGTTGTTTATTTGTCATTATCTAATATCTCCAGCTGAGCTATGCGCCGTTCCATGGCAGCACCTTTAGCCGCGATAAAAACCAGATATCCGGCAATACCTATCCATACAGCAATATTTGCGATAAGCAAGTATGTTTCATTTATCATATATAATAACTCCTGATATTATTCATTATCCCAGACCAGCCGGGCATCAATTTTTCCGGCAAGACGGGCTTGACGAAAACGGACGACCAGTAAGACCAGCCATAGAAGACCAAAAGCTGAAATATTAACCAGCAATGTGGTTAACATTTCAGGAGCCATTCCGCCCCCCTTGGCACCGAGCACAGCAGGATGAACACTTCTCCAAAGTCGCGCTGAATAGAACACGAGAGGAACATCAACAAAGGCGACAATACCGAGCACAGCGCATACTAAAGATCTGCGTTCAGCAGACATGGGTGAAGTTCTTAGAACCAGATAAGCGGCATAAACAAACCACATAATAAGTGTTGTGGTGAGTCTGGGGTCCCATGTCCACCAGACATTCCATGCCGCGCGGCCCCATAAAGAGCCGGTTATTAGTGCAAGGCCACTGAAAACAACTCCGATTTCAGCGGCTGCCCCAGCTATATAATCAAACTTAAGATCTCTTTTAATCAAATACATCGCACTGAAAATAAAAACCACGAAAAAACTAATCATGGCCCATACCGCCATGGGCATATGGATATAGAATATCTTCTGCACCAGTCCCATAGTCATCTCGATTGGAGCATATATCCAGATGAAGTACTGCCCGATACACAAGGCAATGCCGGTAACCAGCGCTACAATTGCAAGACTCATTTAACGCTCCGTAGTACAGTTATATTTTTATACATGAACAGATTACTGTTCACCACTATATACAAATGGAAATAGAATAAGGCCGGCTCCGCTGAACAACGCGGATGAAGAAAAAATAATCCCTAGCCACGAAGATTGATCAAGAGCCTCGACTCCTGAAAAAACAGAAGTCATCAATTGTATTGCACCAAGCAAAATCGGCAGAAGCAGAGGAAAGAGAATGACTGACAAAAGAGATTCCCGTGCGGCTTGTCCCTGAGAAATTGCACCAAGCAATGCTCCCAGCGAAACAAGGCCCCAGTCCGATGCTATAACTACAATTGCAAAAATTGCAAAAGAGCCGTTTAAATCCTGACCTAGAAATACAATCGTAGCCGGAAGGAATACCAGCTGTGAACACAGCAATAACACTAATCCGGCTAAACCTTTTCCGAACCAGATAGCATGAAGTGGGACAGGTGAAGACAACAGCCCCAATCTAGCTTCATTTGATTCTTCCATAGAAAACAAAGTATTAAAAACCAATACCAGCCCAAAAGATGAAGCCAGCCAAAATATAGCTGACGCTGCCTGAGCTTCTATAAGTTGTCCCGCCGGACGCGAAAGACTGAAAACAAAGATAAGCAAAAGTCCTAGAAGAACTGCCTGCGTTAATCCCTGTCCTCCACCGACCGACAGTTTTAAATCTTTAGCAGCAATGGTCAGTCCCCGTTTCAGCATGGTTTCCCTCCGAGAACTGTTTCCGGATCAAAATCAACTGCAGACCCGAGATACTCAAGCTTGTTACTTGCAAGTCCGAGTATTCTATCGGCAAGAGTCATATCATGATTCACATCATGACTGATCCAGACAACCGCCGCGCCACGGTCACGCAATGCAACGACCTCTTCACGAAGAAGACGAAGTGAACTCTGATCAAGCCCGGTTCCCGGTTCATCTAAAAAGAGAAGATCGGGATCAATCAGAAAAACGCGCGCCAAATTCAGACGCTGTGCCATTCCTCGTGAAAAGGATCCGGCAAGTTCTTCTGCGGCTCTTTCAAGGCCTACTCTGCGCAGCAAAGTCATCAGTTCCTCGCGGGATGGAGAAAGCCCATACATGGATGCCCAGAAAGATAGATTTCTTAAAGCACTTAGTCGCGGATATATAAATGTGGAATGCCCGAGATATGCTGTTTTCTCAGGCGTAGTAAGAACCTCTGCTGATCCTGCTGAAGGTCGTGACAACCCCGCCATAATCTTTAGCAAAGTAGTTTTACCAGCACCGTTACGCCCGACCACAAGGAGAATTTCCCCCTTGCAAACGTCGCAACTCACATTCTTAAATACCAGCCTAGTGCCAAAAAGTTTGGCAGCATTACGCACTTTAAGGGCTATACTTTTACTGTTTTCCACTAAAAGCCGCCTTAACTTAAACGAGTTTTCCTGAACGAAACCAGCCCGAATAGACACATCAAAATACCGCCTATCCACATCCAGTTGATCAGGGGATTAATGCTTACCTTAAGTGTTACTGCGCCTTTATCGTCAACACCAAGCAGGACACCGTAAATTTCATCACCGAGTCCGGGGATAACAGAGACCTCCGCAAACGGCTGAGGGAAATTACGATATATTCTACGTTCAGGATTCAAGAGCCCGACATGCTTACCATCTTTAGTTACTTCAACAAGTGATGCAATTTTAGCAATTGCCGGAGTCTGACTTTCTGAATAACTTTTAAAAGTTAATGTATAGTCTGCAATCTGAGCACTTTGCCCTTTACTGAGAACAAACTCACCCACAACCTGATTAGGTCCAGACCATGCAACACCGAGAACAACGAGAGCAACACCGAAGTGAATACCGTATACTCCCATAGTTGAGGTAACTTTGCGGACCTCGGGTATAAAAAGAAACACTCCGACAATCCCGACAAGTGCAGCAATGGAAGCCGCAGAGGTAATGAGACCTAAGGGGTGATGCATTCCTGCCAGCCAGCTACCGCCAAGTCCGCAGATAAAGGCGACAATGACCAGAACAAGTCCACGCTTATCTCTGATACCTTCTTTCCAACTAAGCCAAGGACAGACAGCAAAAAGCAGAATCAACAAGGTGAATAGCGGCAGACATACACGGTTATAGAAATTAGCTTCAAGTCCAACTGGATTAGCACTCCACATTTTGCTGATGACGGGCCACATTGTACCCATCCCTACAATCAGCCCAAGTGCGAGCAACGCCCAAGCAGCTACTACAAGTAATCCCTGCCTGCTTCCGAGATTGGAAAGAGACTTTGATTCCTGACGCTGTCCGATGAACAGAACTAATACAGTTAAACCAAGTGAGAAGAGCATAAATAGCGCAAGCGGAAACCCGACTCCTCCTTCACCGAAAGCATGAAGGGACTGAACAACTCCACTGCGAACCAGATATGTTCCGAAAATACAGAGTAAGAATGTAAGACTCATTAAAAAGACATTTGTTTTTTGCAGAGCTTTTCGTTTAAGTTCTATAATTGCGGTATGCATAAAAGCTGTCGCGCTGAGCCACGGAATAAGTGAAGCATTTTCAACTGGATCCCATGCCCAGTATCCGCCCCACCCCAGTTCCATATAGGACCACCAACCGCCAAGAATAATTCCGGCTGTGAGGAAAACCCAAGCAAGAATGTTCCAGTTACGACAGAACCTTACCCATGACTTTGTTTCACCGCAAATAAATGAGGCAAGAGCAAGAACGGCAGGACTTGTAAAAGCGGCGTAACCGAGAAAGAGAAGAGGTGGATGAAAAATCATGCCCGGATTTCTGAGCAATGGATTAAGACCTTTACCGTCAGTCGGAACAGGAACAAGTTCCATAAAAGGACTGGACCAGCATGTCACTATTAAAAGGAAAAAAGCCATCACAATCATATAAAACAGCCAGTAATAAAGGCGTGTTTTTTCAGAGAATTCATTAAAAAATTGAAATCTTGAAAAAATTATACCCATAGCGGCTATGGAAAAAATCCAAAAAAGCAAAGACCCTTCTGCCCCGGCCCAAAGGGCTGTAATTGTGTAAAAAAGAGGCAATGTATTATCAACATGTTCATAGACGTACATGTATGAATAATCACTGCTAAGCAGCGCTACAGTTAGAATCACAGTCGCGATTGTAACAAATCCAGCTACAACAACATTCAATCTATCTAACAGCACAAGCACATTGCGTCTGCCCGTAAGCAACGAGAGGCATGCATATGCTCCAGCTCCAAGCGAGGCCAAGAGTGCAAGTAAAAGCATCAGATTGGCAATAATTTGCATATTATATCAACTCCATTAATGGATATTTAAATCAAGTAGTTAAACACAAAAAATCCTGACAGGTTAACTTACCCCTGACAGGATCATTTTAAAAACAAAGTTACACTTTACGATTTTTCTTTTGATATTTTGACGGGCACTTAGTTATCAATGAATTAGCTTTAAAAGCCTTATTTCCGTTGACAAAAGCACCTTCAACAATAACTTCAGCTGCAACCTTAAATGTATCAGGAACAGCACCGCGGTATTCAACATGAATACTCTGGCTTGGATTTTTTTGATCTGTAAGATCAAACGTCACACCAAGCCCGCCGTTAGTTCTTTCAATATTTTGCGGTCCGACTTTACCGAAAAGTCTGGATTGTCCAAGATGACTTTCATCCATGGCAAGAGCTTCCGAAACGTTGAGAAAGTATACACTGTCCTGAGAAAGCCCAGAATAAATAAGCCATCCCAGTCCACCCAGAAAAAGTATCAAGGCGGCAATATAAACGCCTTTTCCGCTTTTTTTGGCCATATTGTTCTCCGTTATATTTCTAAATACCAGAAGTTTTATTTTTCCGACTGGCAATAAGTTTTTCTCTTCTCTTACGAGCAAGTTCACGCATGTCTACGACCTGATCGGTCTCATCGACGATCTCGCTACCGAGAATTTCTTCCATTACATCTTCAAGTGTTACAACTCCGGACATTCCTCCATACTCATCGAGCACTACAAATAAGTGCATACGACTCTCGAGGAATTTAACCAGCAACTTATCGAGGGTAATATTCTCGAGTACAAACCGAACAGGTTTCATCAACTCAGAAAGTTTGACGGTATCCCTGTGATCTGCAAGTGCTTCAAAAACCAACCGTCTGTAGATGACTCCTACGACTTCTTCCGTATTGTCACCTTCATAAACGGGGATACGACTATGCGGCCATGCACTGTACGTTTCATGAGCCTCAGCGACAGTCATTTCAGTGGGCAGGGAAAACACTACAGTCCGGGGGGTCATAATTTGCTCCACGATCTTGTCGTCCAACGACAGGATGTTAGCAATTGAGAGGGCTTCATAAGGTTTAATCGCCCCGGATTTTCGAGTTAAACTGACCATTGCTCTGATGTCATCTTCCGTAACCTGTGGTCCCTTGCTCCCCTTACTGACAAGACGGGCAAGATATCCACACACCCAAATAACTGGAGAAAATATCCAGACCATTATTTCGATAGGACGCGCAAGCGCTGGCCCCAAGGAATAACAGTAAACAATTCCCAATGTCTTGGGAAGAATTTCAGAAAAAAGTAAAATAATAAGAGTGAATCCAATAGCAAACAACGGCAGGGTCTCTACCCCGTATACTTTGCTCCATGCGGCTCCGGCAATTGAAGCTCCGGCAGTGTTGGCAACAGTATTAAGAGTTAATATCGCTGTTATAGGCTTTTCTACGTTTAGGCGAAGTTTATGCAGGCGAATCCCTGACTTATGCCCTTCTTTACGCAGTTTTTCTATGCGGCTCCGTGGAAAAGAATAAAAAACGGCTTCACTGACAGAACAGTAAGCAGATATGAGAGTAGCCAATCCGACGGAAATTATTAGATCCAGCATTAATTTTTTGGTTAAAGTTAATCACAATGATGATCTGCACTAGATATAATTAGACAACTATCAGAAGGAAACTACAGGTGCAACAGAAATAGGACTATTTTGACCAATTCCATACCACTTAAGAATATTATTATGACTTTTAATTAAGGTCCGTGTATAATTAAACTTTAACGAAATTACTAAATCACTTCTTAGCTGGAAAATTCTAAGAAATTCACAATTAAAATTTACATTGACCTTTTAGCACCCGCAATTAAAATAGGCCGACAATGCACAAATTTAAAGATAATCACAAAATTCTATTCAGACTCAGTGCTCTTGGAGACTTAATCCTGACAACCGGAGTTATAGACTTCTGGGCTGAAAAATATGGCTGGACCTTCAGCGTAATAACAAAACAACAATATGCTGCTCCGTTAGAAAATAATCCGCATATAACTGAAATTATAAGACTTAACAAAGAAGATCTTGGTGACCTGGCATGGATTACCAAAGCGGGACGACTCTCCAATAAATATGAAGGATGTGAGCTGATTGATCTGCACTCTACCCTCAGATCTCGAATTCTTTCTCAGCGCTGGCACGGCCCTGTTTCACGGTACAAAAAATTCAGCCTCGAACGGAGAGCTTTTAAACTGACCGGGTCAGAAAAACTTGAAAAAATTTTAGAGAGTAAGCCGGTAACAGTACGCTATGCTTCTGCCATAGAAAAAAACCTTCCTGCCCCGGAAAATCTCTTACCTCATATTTATCTTACTGATGATGAAAAAGAAGATGCTCTTGCAAAGATGGCTCATAAGAAATTAAGCAAAGGCTTTATTGCTCTTCATCCGTACGCCACGCACCCTGACAAATCATGGCCACGCGAGTATTGGATTGAGCTTATAAATCAGCTTGATGCGAAAGGTCTTCAGTGGGCAGTTATTGGAAAAGATACAAATGAATTAAATGTCGACAAAGCTGAATGGAATTTTACAAATAAATTTTCATTGCGACAGACATGCGCTCTACTGAGTGAAGCCAAGTATCTGGTAACGGGTGATTCTGGACCTATGCACCTTGCCGCAGGAGTGGGAACTCCGGTCATTGCGATGTTCGGACCTACGTCCAGAGCATGGGGTTTTTATCCAGCCGGAAAAAATGACAAGATATTAGAATCAGACCTTAAATGCCGCCCATGCTCACTTCATGGAAAAAGCAATTGTAGTAAAAATCGTGAATGTTTAAAAAGTATCCACCCTGTATCCATCCTGAAATTATTATAAATTCCAATACTGCTTAAATTCTTTTCTGTTCTCATCAATAAATTCGACCACAGCGGCGGGTACATATCGGTGTATGTCTCCGCCACCTGTCCACACTTTACGAACAAAGGTTGAACTGATTTTAAAATCAAAATCGTCAATTATGTAAACTGACTTTCCACCTTTCAACTTCCACTCATTTAAGCCTGTACTATTAATATCTGAAAACATTTTTTTAAGATGTAAAGCCATTTCCCCTGGATCAGATTTTTCCCTACTGACAGCTACTATATTTGCAAGACGCGGTATTTCTTCCCAATCTTTCCAAAGTGGTAAAGAATTAAAAGTATCCTGCCCCATCAAAAAATATAGATCATCATCAGGGTAACGCTTTAGAGCTTCTTTAAGTGTATGCACTGTATATGTGGGACGATTAGAATGCATGTCGATATCGCAGACATCTATATTGTTTAAACCCACAACAGCTTTTTGGATAAGTTTGTAACGAAGTTCTGCGGGCAGCATGGCTCCGCCTTTTTTATGATAGGGATTTCCTGCCGGAACGAACAGGACTTGGTCGAGTCCAAGACGTTCCCGGACTGCTGCCGCAACGTTAATATGAGTGTTGTGAACAGGATTAAAAGTGCCGCCGAACAACCCTATTTTCATAAACAAGAACCTCAAAAAATTCCCGACGAGATCTTAAAACGAATCTCACCGGGAATTTAATAATTAAACTATAATGTTATACAAAACTGTTCCAATACGTGAAACTACAAACGAACGTTCCATTCTCCGAGTGATATAAATTTTGTACTGGTCAGCTCTTTGGCACCCATAGGACCATACGAATGGAGCTTTGAAGTAGAAATTCCTATTTCTGCCCCCAGACCAAGCTGTCCACCATCGTTAAACCTAGTGGAACAATTCACTCCAACCATTGAAGCATCAACTTCCCGCACAAATCTCATAGCGCGATCATGATCTTTTGTCAGAATAACTTCAGTATGATTTGAACCATATCTAGCAATATAGTCCTGAGCTTCATCCTGACTTGAAACAACTTTAACAGTCAGGATCAAATCAAGAAATTCATACCCGAAATCATCGATAGTCGCAGCTATGGCTGTTTTACCAAGCAAGCTCATGGAACGAGGACATGCTCTGAACTGAACACCATATGCACCCAGAATTGTGGCCATTGCCGGCAAAAAATCCTCAGCAATATCTTCGTGAATCAGAACTCCTTCCAGAGCGTTGCAAACCCCAGGCTTCTGAGTCTTAGAATTTTTAATAATATCAACTGATTTTGCAATGTCCGCGAATTTATCTACAAAAATATGGCAAACACCTTTATAATGTTTGAGAACAGGCATAGTGGCCTGCTGAACAACAGCACGAATTAGCCCTTCTCCACCGCGAGGAATAACAACATCTATATATTGATCAAGTTTAAGCAACTCACTGACTGCTTCCCTGTCAGTTACCGAAACTACCTGAACAGCATCAGCAGGCAAATTCTGACTTTCAAGAGCTTTATGGATAAGTGAAGACAATGCTAAGTTTGAGTGAATAGCTTCAGATCCACCTCTCAATATAACGGAATTACCAGCTTTCAAACAAAGCACGGCAGCGTCAACCGTTACATTAGGGCGAGATTCGAAAATCATCATAATAACACCGAGAGGAATACGCATTTTACCGACAGTTACGCCGCTGGGACGTCTTTCCATTTTTTCAATCTCACCGACGGGATCAGTTTGAGCGGCAACCTCATTACATCCTTGAATCATGTAATTTAAAACGGCAGGAGAAATTTCAAGACGCTGCATGCGCGAGGCATCAAGTCCATTTGCTTTAGCAGCTTCAAGGTCTTTACGATTTTCAGCAAAGATATATTCCTGCTCCTGCTCGAGCAATGATGCCAATTTTAAAATAACGCCATCACGAATTGAACCATCTGCACACGAAATTTTCCGTGATGCTGATTTAGCCTTACTAGCTATGTCTTTCATGGCTTCTGCAAAATTCATTTTATCCCACCTTTAAACAAGATATATTAATTAAAAAAAATTATTTTCACCGATTGCTCAATTTGGGCTACTAAGGATATTGCAAAAAAGTCAACTACCAATTACCTATGAGTAGCTTTTTTCGGTATATCTCCCTAAAAATGCACTTTTTATTTTTACTTTTTTTGTATTTATTTTCAGACGGTTTATGATTTTATCTAATTTTACGGTGTGTTAACTTTAAAATTCAGTTTTGACCTTTTTGTCAGACTACTTTATAAAGCGCACTTAACTTTGTGCTAAATACTACAATATCTTGGAGGCTCTTCTTTAAAATGGAAGAAAACAATCAGACCACACACGACATTTTAGACCAGGTGCAGGCTTCAGTACCAGACAGTATTCACCCTTTTCTCGACTATCTTCTTGAACACGGGAAAATGATCATTGCAGGGGTTGCAGCAATTATTGTTATTGCTGCAGGAGTTGCCGGATACCAACACATGCAGCACCGCAGTCAGTTGAAGGCTCAAAGTGAATTGGGAACCATTCTTATCAAATATAGCGGAACAAAAAAAGCTCAAGAACTTGCAGACTTTTTAAAAACCGCTCCTGCTGAAATGAAACCTGCTGTTGAGCTGGCTTTAGCAAAAGCATGGATGGACGCTTCTAAGTTTACACAAGCTGGATCTGTTTGGGCTGAAATTGCAAAAAGCGATGAAGCGATGGCTCCAGTCGCTTCCATCGGACAAGCAAAATGCTTGGTTCTTTCAGACAAGCCTGAAGAAGCTGTCAAAGTTCTGCAAGCTCTTAAAAATAAAGTCGGAGAAAACTTCGCAAACACAATTGATAGGTTGCTCGCAAGTGCCGCTGAAAAAGCCGGTAACAATCAGCTTGCAATTCAGGCTTATCAGGGACTGTTGAACAACAATCCTGCTCAAAAGCTCTACCTTGAGAGCAAAATCGACGAGCTTAAGGCTAAGCTTTAATAAGATAGGAGCGCGTGAATGGCTCATCCACTTCTCTTAGATAATCCAGGCCATAAAAAGCTACTGCTGGGCAATGAAGCAATTGTACGCGGAGCTCTTGAAGCTGGGATACAGATGGTTACATGCTACCCGGGCACCCCTTCATCAGAAGTGCCCGATACTTTTTTTCGCCTGTCGAGCGAGGGTGATTTTTTATTTGAATACTCAGTAAATGAAAAAGTAGCTCTTGAAGTAGGCGGAGGAGCAACTCTTGCCGGAGCAATGACTCTGACAACCATGAAGCATGTAGGTGTTAATGTTGCGGCCGACCCGCTCATGACTCTGGCATATACAGGTACTCCCGGCGGTCTGGTACTACTTTCCGCTGATGATCCTGGTTGTCACTCAAGTCAAAACGAACAAGACAACCGCTATTATGCGCGCCTTGCCGGAATGCCTTGCTTTGAACCGTCTACAGCGCAGGAAGCAAAGGATATGACTCGTGATGCTCTTAAATTGTCACGAAAAATGTCTTCTCCTGTTCTGCTTAGAACTACCACCAGAGTGAACCACTTGCGCGGTCCGGTAGAATACGGTCCAATCACTAAATTAAATGCTCCTAAAGGTTTTAAACGTGATCCTTCAAAGTTTGTACCGATTCCGGCTTTTGCACGCCCGATGCATGTCGCGCTGCTTAAGAAAATTGAAGAATTACGTGAACTGGCTGAAAGCTCAAAGTACAATAAAATTTCCGGTAACGGAAAAATAGGTATTGTTGCTTCCGGTATCAGTAGAGCATACATTCATGATGCACTTACCGATTCCGGCCTTACTGATAAGTTTAAATTGCTCGAGCTAGGATTTACTTTCCCTCTTCCAGAAAAACTTGTTACAGATTTTATATCATCTGTAGATAAGGTTATTATTCTCGAAGAACTTGAGCCGTTACTTGAAAAAGAATTTAGAGTTTTAGCTCAGAAAAATTCTATTTCCGTAGAAATCATAGGTAAAGAAAACAAAAACTTACCTCTTAATGGAGAATACTCCACAGGTAATGTTTCTGCTGTAATTCACGAAGTTCTCGGAATTGTTCCTGAAAAGATCAATTTTTGTGAAGCCGAACAAAAACTTGCAGTAAGACCTCCGAACCTTTGTGCCGGATGCCCTCATCGCGCAACATATTATGCTGCGAAGAAAGTATTCGGACCGGATGCAATCTGTTCATCGGATATTGGATGCTATACTCTCGGAATTCTTCCTCCGCTTAATGCGGCAGACTTCCTGCTCTGTATGGGATCATCTATCTCTGCAGGCTCCGGAATATCAAAAGCTTCAGGACAGACAGCAGTTGGTTTTATCGGAGACTCCACATTTTTCCATTCCGGAATAACCGGGCTGGTAAATGCAGTCTTCAATCAGCACGATATCTTACTGGTAATTCTCGATAACAGTACCACAGCGATGACAGGTCATCAGCCGAACCCCGGGGTTGAGACAACTCTGCTAGGCTCTAATCCGGCCCAGATCAGTATTGAAGCAATCGTTAAGGGATGCGGTGTAAATGAAGTGCGCACTGTAAGCCCGCTTAATCAGAAAGCGACTTTCAAAGCTCTTGAAGAACTCAAGGCTCTGAAAGGAGTAAGGGTTCTGATAGCAAAAGACCCATGTCCGCTTTTTGCCAAAAGAGCCTTGGGTAAAAAAGCTACTCAGGCTGCATATGTTGCGAACCAGAGTGACGAAGTCGTCAACTGTATGGAAGCAATTGCATGCCCTGCTTTTGAAAAAGGTGCTGACGGAATTCAAATTAATGAAATTCTTTGCTCTGGCTGTATGCTTTGCCTACAAATGACAAAAGACATTAAAGCCAGAAAGAGGAGCAGCTAATGAATACAAGGTTGCGCATATTCATGACCGGAGTTGGCGGCCAGGGAACCCTGACAGCTACAAATCTTCTTGCACAGGCAATCCTTGACAACGGAACCGATGTTACTGCAGGTGAAATACACGGAATGGCACAGCGAGGCGGAGTTGTTGAATCAGCAATTCTTCTAGGTATGTCTTCTCCCAAAATATCACACGGTGAAGCTGATATAATTCTAGGCTTTGAACCGCTTGAAACACTTCGCGCTCTTCCTTACCTGAAGCCGGGTGGTATTATTCTTTCAAATACTGAAAGCATTCCTCCACTTAGCGTCGCAACAGGTAAAACAGATGAAGTTCCTTTGGAGTACATCAAGGAAAAAGTTAGCTCTTGCGCGAGCAAAACATACTTTATCCCATGTCAAAGCCTAGGACTTAAAGCCGGAGCTGTTCAAAGTGGCAACGTAGCTCTGCTTGGAGCTCTCTGTGCAACAGGATTAATTCCTTTAAGTCCGGAGAATTTGGCAGAAACTATTAAATCTGTCATGAAACCCAAAGTAGCTGATATCAACATTACAGCCCTTAAGTTAGGGGTGGATGCTATTTCTTAATAATGAACATCTCGACAGCCGCGAACCAAACTGCGGCTGTCGACTTTTTACTGATTTATGACAACTGAAATTTAGGCCGAAACCGCGATTCATCCTCTCTTTAGATGGAATGAGATTCGAAAAAGCTGAAAACTAAAACAGCCTGGACGGCACGAGCAAACAATATGAGTATTAATGGACAGCCGGAAAAAGTGGAAAATATTTATCTATCAACACTAAATGAGATTCTCGGTTCAATCGCTCCGCAAAATGATCTGGAGCCGAGCCTTAACTCAATTCTGAAAATTCTGGCAAAAGACCTCCACTTCCAGCGTGCATTTCTTGCCATTATGGACCCGAAATCTGAAAAGCTGAAACTGTCAATAACTCACAGTCCAGCTAAAATTGATCACGTTACATATTCTCCCGGCAAGGGAGTTGTTGGAAGAGTTTACGAAACAGGAAAGGCTGTCGTAATTCCCAGAATGTCTGATAACACAGACTTTTTGAACAAAGCTTTCGGAAGATCAGAAGAAGAACTAAAATCTCTTTCTTTTATTTGCGTTCCCATCAAAAAAGCGAACCCTAAGGAAGAAGACAATATACTGGGTACTATCAGTGTTGACTCACCGATACTAGCTATGGATAATCTTTTAGAGCACAAACATTTTCTCGAAGTTGTTGCCGCTTTGATTTCAAATCAGGTTTCACGACTTCAGGAAGAAATGGCTCTTCAGGCTCAAATGCTAAGCCAAGGACCGCTAATCGGTGGACTGGAAGTTCCTCCACCGGCCAACTTTGTTGCTACTTCAAAAAGTATCAAACAGGTTTTACGTCAAGCCCGTCAAGTTGGCCCTAGCAGAGCTACCGCTCTTCTGCGTGGTGAATCCGGTACAGGTAAAGAGCTTCTTGCTGAAGCCATCCACGGATGTAGCCCACGTAGAGACAAGCCGCTTGTAAAGCTTAACTGCGCAGCTCTCCCTGCTGAACTTGTTGAAAGCGAACTTTTTGGACATCAAAAAGGAGCTTTTACCGGAGCTTACCAAAATAAGCGCGGTTTATTTGAGGTTGCCAACAACGGAACTTTATTCCTTGATGAAATCGGAGAACTTTCCTTAGACGCTCAGGCTAAAGTGCTTAGAGCAATCCAAGAAAAAGAAATTCAACGCGTAGGTTCAGAGCAGCCGATAACCGTAGATGTTCGCCTTATATGCGCCACTCATCAGCCTCTTGAAAAACTTCTAAAAGAAGGTAAATTCAGAGAAGATTTATTCTACAGAGTAAATGTTTTCCCCATATTCATACCTGCTCTTCGTGAAAGACGTGAGGATATTTTACCTCTCGCAGAACAGTTTTTGGAACTATTTTCTACAGAATATGACAAAAATATCAAAAGAATTTCCAGCCCTGCTATAGATCTTTTTACTCAGTATCACTGGCCTGGAAACGTTCGCGAATTGAAGAACTGCATTGAAAGGGCAGTGCTTATTTGTGAAGAAGAAGTAATACGTACTTACCATCTTCCACCGACTTTGCAGACAGCTGAAAGTACTGCAACAGACACTTCATTGTCATTTGGTGAAGCAGTAGCTAAATTTGAACAGGAACTACTTGTAGATTCTTTGAAAAAAGCACGCGGAAATATGCTTCAAGCAGCGCGTGACCTTAGAGTCAGTTATCGAATCGTTAATTACAAAGTAAAAAAATACAATATTGACGTAAAAAAATACACTGGCTCAAAAAAGAAATAGTTTAGCAATGACAAAAAGATTCAGCAGACAGGCAAAAACTTTGTCTTTCTTCACCGCTTTATTAAGCGTGCTGTTTATAATTACAATTGAGGGCTGTTCCGGAAAAGATCCGGAACAGCCTTTTGTTATTCCTTTTGATTCACAGTATATCACCACAGACAAAAAATTATCTGTAATGCCTTCTCTTCGTTATAAAAGCAGCTCAACCAGACATTTTTTATCTCTTACTCAAAAAAATTACTTTTTTAAAAATGGTAACGGCACTGCTGAAATAGAAGTAATTCTTAATAGAAAAGCTGAAGCTCGAATTCCTAAAATCGGAGACTGGAATACCGTTTCTATCGGAAACTGTTTGAGTGACTCTCCCGACGTACAATGCTTCACAGCCCATGTTGACTGCCATTTAGTGCGCTCCAGTTTTATAAAAACAGGAACACGGAGCATTGTCGTTATTAAAACACGAGACAGAGCCCGCGAACCTCAGGAACTTTGTGAGAAGTGGGATTTAAATAATCTTACAAAAACTCAGCTTGAAGTAATTACAGAATTCAACCGAATTTCAGATTCATTTTTTAAATATGATGTAAATATTTTGCAGACAAATTCAACAAAGCTCCCAAACAGTATCCATAAAAAAAGGTCTTCCAATCAAAAATGATTGAAAGACCTTCGATAAAAACGTCTAGTAATGGCTAAATTGAATCGTGCTCTTCTTCTACAACAACACTATTATTTTTCCAAAGTAATTCAGGATCACCAAAGTTTTTCTTAGCTTCTTTATATCCAAGATTAAAAGCTTTCACATTAATCTCAACAATTTTAGCTGGAAGAATTTCTTCAAGATTTTTACGAATAACTCTATGGTTAGTAAAAGGAAGAAGGAAAGTAGCTGCGCCAAGTACAATTGTGTTCATGGTTTGAACAAGACCGATTTTATCTTTAGCAAGATGAGTAAACGGGAGCCCTAAGAACATATTTACAGGCGGCTGTTTTACCAGATCACTTTCAATTAACAAAAGACCACCTGGTTTTAGGTTCCTAAAGTACATGTTACAAGCTTCTTGACTAAGAGCGATAAGCAAATCCACAGATTCAGCCTTAGGATAACTTATCTTTTCTGAACTTATAACTAAGTCTGAACGACTGGCTCCGCCGCGGGCTTCAGGACCATAACTCTGTGTCTGGGTAACATTATACCCTTGCCCCAGCGCAAGCCCCGACCCCATGACTTTACCAAGCGTAAGAATTCCCTGACCACCTAAACCTGAAAGACGAATTTCAAATCTTTCTAAATGCTGATTTTTCATTATTCGCCCCCCTGACACATGGCAGCCATTTCATAATATTTCTCTTCCAGACCCGGCTTATTTTTTTTAACAAAAACTCCAGATGGAACTCTTTCACCGCGTTCTGCTTCAGGAATTTCATTAAACCGCTCAATCGGAGTAACTTTTTTCTTAAGGGCCTGATACATTTCCACGGGCGATTTAAATTTATTCTTACGCCCGTACTGAGTAAAACACGGTGACAAAATCTCAACGACACCAAATCCGGGGTTAGTTATTCCTTCCATGATCATTGCATCAAGCTTATTAACATGAAAAACACTACCTCTAGCAACATAATTAGCCCCTGCTGCGCTACAAAGTTCTACACAGTCAAAACTTTGCTCCATTTGGCCTGCAGGAGTTGTCATTGAAAATGACCCGGACGGGGTTGTCGGAGAACACTGTCCTCCGGTCATACCATAAATATTATTATTAAGAATTAATGCGGTTACCCCGATATTTCTGCGAGCGGCATGAATAAGATGGTTACCTCCGATAGCCATAGAATCACCATCACCCATGACAACAATTACATGCATGTTCGGTTTAGCCATCTTAATGCCAGTAGCAAAAGTAAGTGCCCTGCCGTGAGTCGTATGAACTGTATTGAAGTCAACATAGGCTGCTAATCTTCCAGAACAGCCGATACCGGCGACAACGCAGACATCGTCCTTTGAAAGGCCCAGTCCGTGAATACTTCTGATTAAAGAACCAAGCACAATTCCATGCCCGCAACCTGCGCAAAAAACATGCGGAAACTTTTTGTTATGCCTCAGATACTCGTGAATAAGCTGTGTTCCTTTTATATCTGCCATGGCTATACCCGTGTTAAGACTTTGAGGATTTCGGCGGGAGCTATAATCTGCCCGTCAACTTTATTAATGGTCCGTACGCTTACCTGGCCATTATTAACTCTTTTCACTTCTCTGGAAATTTGCCCCATATTCATTTCAGGAACAATAATAGTCTTCACCTTGTACAGAAGTTTTTCTGTCGCCTTACGCGGATATGGAAACAAAGTTTTAAGGTTAAGCAGACCGGCTTTTACACCAAGTGCGCGAGCCTGTTTAACTGCTAGCTCTGCGGACCGTGCAACTGTTCCATATGCAATAACCGCAACTTCAGCGTCATCGGTATCAACTTCTTCAACAAGCTGAATATCGTCAAGAAACTGATCAATTTTACGGAATAAACGTTCATTAAGTTCGCGAACTTCATCAGCACGAGAGGTGGGAAAACCGTTCACATCATGCGTAAGTCCTGTGACATGAAACCTGTATCCTGAACCAATCGCGGGCATAGGAGGAACGCCCCGGACTGTTTCTTCGTACGGTTTATACCATTCAGGAGGCATGGTCGGAAGAGTACGATTGAAAACTTCATACTCATTTTCGTTAGGAATTATTATTTTCTCACGAGTGTGCGCAGTAATTTCATCAATCAGAAGGATTACCGGAGTACGATACTTTTCAGCAAGGTTAAAAGCTTCAATTGTCATTTCAAGACATTCCTGAACATTTGAAGCTGAAAGGACTATTATTGAATGATCACCATGAGTTCCCCATCTAGCCTGCTGAACGTCACCCTGCGCTGGTGAAGTAGGAAGACCAGTACTAGGGCCACCACGCATGACGTTAACAATGACAAGAGGTGTCTCTGTAATGCAACCGTATCCCAGATTTTCCTGCATAAGCGAAAATCCCGGACCGGAAGTAGCTGTAAGAACTTTACGACCAGCAAGCGAAGCCCCGATAATAGCGCCAATCCCACCGATTTCATCTTCCATCTGGATAAAAGCCCCATTTGGAATTGTCGGTAATCGTTGCGCCATTATCTCCATTATCTCCGAGGATGGAGTAATAGGATAACCGGCATAAAAATTACATCCTGCCAACAAAGCGCCTTCGACAACAGCCTCGTTGCCAAGAGCAAAAATTTCTTTATTATGTTTCTTTTTGGGCCTGGCCATGGATTACACCTTATCCCTTTTCCTTATTGGATTCTTCACTTTCTCCGGCAACCTGACCTCCAGTTTTCTTTAGTAGTAGATCTCTGCATACCGCCGGAATGTCATCATCCATTTTAGGCTGAATCATAATTGCGAAATCCGGGCAATGCAGCTCACAGAATCCGCAATTAATACAGTCTTCTTCTCTGACAACGATCGCCTTGCCTTGATCATTCAGCTCCATGACCTTCGCCGGACAAAAGGCAGCACAAATTCCGCAGCCTTTGCACCAGTCCGGAAAAATCGTAACCTTACTTTTCCCTTTGTTTTTGGCACTCATAAACTGATCCAGTTTTGGAGTAATTTTTCCATAAGTCTACTCGCTTGCGAGAGACAAACGAACCTCTACTAAAACAATCCTGAAAAAATCAGGATGTAAATTCGGCCCTAGCACGCCAGAACCGCACATGCAACAGTATTTAATACTTTTTGTGCAATATCATACTTTTAAAGCATCTTTTTTAACATAGCAACAAATTAACTTTTTTTTAATATTGATTGCAAAAAAAACTGCAAAGAATAAATATGGATTAAACAATCACCTGAATAAAACAAAAAAAGAACCATACAGAGTATTGGTTCTTTTTAATTTTTAAATATGCACATTTCATGTGATAAATGATAAATTTCAGTGCAAGCTGCTTTTTTCAAGATTCACCAAATCCGTAAAGTGCAGTAAAAATCATATCGACTTTAAGAATTAACAATATAAATTTTTATCTAAATAACGAATTGTCCCTTTTCAAAAAGGCTTCAACCTCGGCAACTGTCATCGGCTTTGAAAACAAATATCCCTGCCCAAATTCACAGCCCATATTGCGCAAAATGGTTTCCTGCTCTTCAGTTTCTACTCCTTCCGCCACAACATAAAGTCCTAAATTATGCGCTAAATTGATTATAGCCTTAACTATTTCAATATCTTCAGGAGATTTTGTAATTCTTCTTACAAAGCTGATGTCGATTTTAAGTTGATCTAACGGAAATTGCTGTAAATTACTCATGGATGAATACCCTGTCCCAAAATCATCAATTGAGACCAGCACTCCGGCATTTTGCAGCTTGCTAAGCATTTTCACAGCCTGATCAGCCCGTTTCATAATTGCTGTTTCAGTTATCTCAATTTTTAAATTTTTGGGGGACAAATCTAACTGATTAAGAGTTGAAAGGATATTATCAACAAGTGAAATTTGAGAAAATTGACGACCTGAAATATTAATAGAAACAGCCAAATCTGCTGCATTTTCATACTTCTCAATCCACCCTTTGATTTCACGGCAAGCATAGGAAATAATCCAATTCCCAAGTTCAAAAATCAAACCTGACTCTTCTGCTATAGAAATAAATTCACCGGGCATTACAAGGCCACGTTCTGGATGTAGCCACCGCAGCAACGCTTCAAATCCTATAATTTCCTTACTTTCCAAAGAATAAATCGGCTGATAATCTAAGTATAATTCATTATTCAGTATGCCGGCACGAAGATCACTTTCCAATTTCATGGTATGCATAGCTTTATCAAGCATTCGTCTATTGAAAACCTTCATTTTATCACGCCCAGCTTCTTTTGCCTGATGCATAGCCACATTGGCGTTCTGGACCAATTCTTCCGGTTTTTCAAACGTTGTAGGACTGAGTATGATCCCGTAGCTGGCAGCCACACTTATCTTATGCCCCTCAATCAACATAGGTATACTTAGAGCTTCTCTTATTCGGCGGACAATACGGATAGCTTCACGCGGTGTTGCCAGTTCTTCAAGGACAATGATAAATTCATCACCTCCGAACCGTGAAACCGTATCTAGTTCTCTAACAGCTTGGAGTAGTCTTTGGGAAACTTCAACTAAAAGTTTGTCACCGATATTGTGCCCTAGACTGTCGTTAATTACCTTAAACCGATCCAGATCCATAAAGACTACAGCATAATAATAGTTACTACGCCTGTGCGCACGTTCAAGACACTTTATTATTCTATCAGAACATAAAGTTCTATTGGCAAGCCCTGTAAGAGGGTCATGAAGAGCTTCATATTGAAGCTGTTTTTCCATAAATTTACGTTTAGTTATATCACACAGAGAAATTCTGACTCCAAGTGAAGAACCATCTTCAGCAAAAACCTGATGACCTGTTAGAGAAACCCATCGCATCGAGCCGTCTTGGCGAAATAAGCGTAGGTCTATACCGTCTAAGGAAAGAAATTTCCCAGACAAAGCATCCTGCCAAAATACTCGATCACTCATATGGAGCATTTTTTCAACGCAGCTTGGTCCTTCCATGAAATAAGATTTTGGATACCCGGAAATTCTTTCACAGGATGGGCTTACATATCTAACTTGTCCCTCAGCTGATATCCACATTTCCCAGTCAAAAGTATAATCCGCAATTGTCCGATATTCTTCTTCAGAAGCTCTTAAAGCTTTTTCAAGTAATTTGTGATTTGAAATATCTGTAATAAAAGCGAATAAAAGGTGAGTAGAAAAACTTTCATATAAATTAGTTGCATGAATCGAAATATCTATGTCGTTTCCTTTTTTATCACGAACACTAATTTCAAAACGGTGGCCTCCATTTCTTTTTTCAGCAAGTCTTTCCGAAGCAACACTACCTAATACAGCCGCAAGCTTTTCTCCTAAAACCTCTTCACGTGAAACTCCGATCATACGGCAAAAAGCCGGATTTACATCAAGTAAAATATGATTTTCATCGACCATCAAAAACCCTTCAGAGGTCGTTTCTACTAATGCCCGATAGCGTTTCTCACTTTTTATAAGAGATTCAGCAGATTTTTCGCGCTCATGAATTTCGCCTTTTAAAATATTATTTACTTCTTCAAGTCTTTTTTCTCTATTAGCAATTTCCTCCGTCATACGATTAAAACGTGAACCGATCGCAAGAAGTTCTGAGTAATGTATTTCCTCAAATATATATGAAAAATCACCGATCGCCACTTTATCAAGACCTTTTCGCAACTGACTCATAGGTTTTCTGATAAAATAATCAAGCAAAATCCCAGTAACAACATAAATAACCGCAACCGAAATTAAAAATGTAAGGCTAGAAACAAATAAGATCCAATCTAAATTGCGAAGATATGCTTTGGTTGAAAGTTCAAAACTTAAAGAGCCGATTTTCTCTTTTTCAATAAATAAGTCTTGAGACCTGACAATTGGGTCATCACTATTTTCTCCAGCTCTAACAAAACTGAAAAGGACATCACCGTTGGCATCAATAATTTTAAGCTTAGCGAATTGATCATTTTGAGTATAGGCACTGCAAACATGTTTGAGCGATACCATATCAAAATTCCAAATAGGAAATATCACAGACTTGGTTAACTGCTTTATATAAGTATCTGCTTTTTCTTCAATCTCCTGCCGAAGCATCCTTGATCGCCCAAAATACTCATAAGCAGTGACAAGCCCAATAATTACGGCAAGCGCAAAAACAAGGCATGCTGAAAGGTCACGAGAAATAGACCGTTCGCCTTTATTAAATCGAAAAAAAGACTTTAGTGAAGAAAGATTCATCCCAAACATATTTTATTGTACCAAGTAAGAAACTAAATAATTTAAAAAAGTAAAATCAAAATAATTTATAAATACAGACAAACTTTACATCTATAGTATTATACGTTGTATAACCACACTGTATAAACAGCAAATATTTTTATTTCTAAAAGTTAATAAAATATGAAGATATTATAATCTTAAAGAAAATTAGCGTAACTCCGAAGATAAATTTTTCTCAGACAAAACGACCTCCGCTAAAGCATTTATAACACAGGCGGCCAGCGCAGAGCCTCCTTTTCTGCCAGAAATTGAAACATATGGAATACTTCCGTAACTCATCAATAGATCTTTTGATTCAGCAGCATTTACAAACCCTACGGGCATACCTACAACTAAAGCAGGAATTTCCATTTTTCCAGCTTCAATGAGCCGAATAAGTCTTATCAAGGCAGTCGGAGCATTCCCGATTACGTGGATAGCCGGTTTCAGTTTATTTGCAGCAAGTTCCAGAGCAGCGTGAGCTCTTGTAGTTGAATTCTGTTTCGCAGAAGCAATAACCTCAGGATCGTTCATCAGACAACGAACTTCACACCCTAAAGGATTCATTCTACGCATAGGTATTCCGCACCGAGCCATTTCTGTATCAGTTACAAGAGTGCACCCTACACGTAGAGCGTTCAAACCGTTATCAACAGCATCCGGGTGAAAACGTACAAGATCTATAAGTTCAAAGTCGGCAGTTGTATGAACCATCCTTCTTGCTATTTGCCATTCAATACCTTGAAATTTTCTAGGCTTAAGAACTTCAGAATCAATTATTTCAAAGGATTTTTTTTCAATATCTTCGGGCCTTGCAATAGTAAGAAGTTCAACTTTATCAACCACTGATTGTCTCCTGAATAATTTTTAACGAAGAAGATGTGCCAAGGCGAGAAGCTCCGGCATCGATAAGCTCACAAGCATGTGCATAAGATTTTATTCCGCCGCTTGCTTTTACACCAACAGAATTTCCGACGACCTTGCGCATGAGTTTTATATCTTCAACAGTAGCGCTGCCGCAACTGAATCCGGTACATGTTTTAACATATGAGGCTCCGCCCTTTACGGCCAGCTCACACGCTTGTTTTTTTTGATCACCATCAAGAAGACCTGTTTCAATAATAGCCTTTACTGGAACACCACCGGCCCCTTCAACTGTCAAAAAAATATCTTTTAAGAAAGTTTTAATATCACCAGCCTTCAAAGCTCCAATATTTACGACCATATCAAGTTCTTGTGCACCTTTTTCTACGGCTCGCATAGCTTCAACCATTTTAACCTCAGTAAGCGTGGCTCCTGAAGGAAATCCTATAACTGCACAGACTTTTGCCTTTTCAGCACGCAATAGCTCCGCGGCCTGCGCTATATGCCATGGATAGATACAAACAGAAGCAAATCCATATTCAACTGCCTCTCTACATAGTTGTTCAATATCCACCGGACCTGCTGATATATCTAAAAGTGTGTGATCTACATAAGAAGCTAAATCTTTAATAATTTCCATTTCGACCTCCTAATTTTTGATCAATCAACATACTAAATTAATTATTTATTAAAGAAACATAAATGATTTCTTTGACCACAATAACAGCACAAATTTCTTATTAAAAGAACATTAAGTTAATAAAGGCAACTGGTCAAAAGAAAACGCTGATTAACTTTGATAATCTGATTAATTATTTGGATAGAATCTTTAAACTACTGATAGTTATTTAAAATAATTTTATCAGCAGTTAAATATTGAAGAATAGTAATCAAATAGGAAATTTCTCGCGTGTCAAAGCCAGCCACGCCCTAGCTGCGGGTGAAAGTTTGGCTTCTTTACGCCAGATTAACGCTGCTTTCCAGCGCAAGTCTGGTTCGTTAACGCAAACAGCCTTTAGCGGACTGAGTTTTCTTTCCTCAACCATAACTTGCGGCACAAGAGGAACGCCGAGTCCTGCTGCCGCCAAAGCAACAATAAAATCCATTTGACTGCTACGGGCTGAGGCATGTGGAACAAATCCACGTTTTCTGCATGCCTCCTCAATACGCTCATTTAGAATGAATCCATGTTCGAAGAGGATGAAAGGTGACGTGGAAAGTTCAGCAAGCTTAATATTTCTCCGACGGCGCAATGGATGATCAGCCCACAAAAGAGCCATTAGAGGAGCATCATGCACCGCCTGCCATTCAAACGATTCAGACACTGGAAGTAGCGACACCGCAAGTTCCACTTCTCCAGCCAGAATTGCGGCCTCAAGATGTGCACTCCCCTGCTCCAAAAGTTCAATTTCCACCCCGGGATAGCGACTACGAAAGATAGTGAACAAGGGGGCAAAAAGTTTTGCGCTGCCAAATATTGGGAGTCCTAAGCGCAATTTTCCAGTTAACAATCCTCGGAGTTCTGTCAATTCTGACTGAATATGCTCAGCCTCGGCAAGCATTGCCACAGCTCTGGCATATACAAGCTCCCCAGCTTCGGTAAGCCTAGCCCCGCCGCTCAAGCGTGTAAAAAGGGCTTCACCTAGTTCATCTTCAAGATTCTTTACAGCTTTGCTTACAGTGGACTGAGTAGAAAAAAGAACTCTGGCAGCTTGAGAAAAACCACCTTGTCTAGCCACTTCCACCATAGTTCTGAGATTGCGTAATTCCATCAGTATTCCTTATTGGAATGGATAACGTTCTAATAATTCATTTCCCAACTACATCTATAGTGTCTAGTTTGCAAGGCAAGGAGACTTTTGCAATGACAACTCGAACAACAAATACTCTTTCGATTTTTGGCAAGGGTATGCAAACAACTTTTCAAGTCGGCATAATAATTCTTTTATGGTGGCTTTGCCAATTAACAACTCAATCATTAAATATTAAAATCCCAGGAAGCATATTAGGTCTATTGATATTGATAAGTTTGCTTTTATCTGGATGGATACCGGTTCGGTTAGTATCCCGCGGTGCAGGATTTCTCTTAGATCATTTATTACTTTTTTTTGTTCCAGCAGCAATGACACTGCTGAATCATCCAGAATTTCTGGGATGGGTAGGTGCGAAAATTCTTGTGGTTGTAATTTTTGGTGTAGCGTTGGTCATGATCGGAACTTCCATGGCTGTAGAATGGCATATACTTATGAGGTCGCGCCATGCACGCTGATATGATTGCATTTTTTTGGATAACAGCCACTTGCTTTTGTTATCTGTTCGCACGGATAGTGCATGGACGAGTTGGAGCGTGGTGGACATCGCCATTACTTGTTTCCTGTGCTGTCTGCCTGATTCTGGCTTTATCCCTACACACCAGTTACCGTGACTATATGCAAGGCGGAAAATGGTTACTCATGCTACTCGGTCCGGCCACCGTGGCTTTTGCCCTACCAATTTACGAACAACGGGCTTTACTTCGAAAACATTGGTCTACATTACTTTTTGGGGTAGCATTCGGATGTATTCTAGCTATCGGCGGTACATGGCTGATGTCTGGCTGGTTAGGATTATCACATGGACTACGACTATCTATGCTACCACGATCGTTCACAACCCCATTCGCTATGGTTTTTGCTAAAGATGTAGGAGGTTCACCGAATCTGGCTGCAGTTTGTGTTATTGCTACCGGGATTCTCGGAGCATCACTAGGCGGAATATTACTTCGTATCCTGCCCTTGCAATCATCGTTCGCAAGAGGAGCTATGTTAGGCATGGGGGCGCATGGAGCAGGAGTCGCCAAGGCAAGAGAGTTCGGCAAGGAAGAAGAAGCCGTAGCCGGACTGGTTATGGTCCTTGCCGGAGTCACCTGCGCATTGATCGGATTAGTAGTTACCATGCTCGGGATATAAACCCGTGCAACAAATCCTTAGCGATCACGAGCCTGATAGCGGGCAAGATGCTTTTCCATTCTGCGACTTACATAAGTTAAAACATAGCAAACGATAAAATAAAGAATTGCAATAGTAATAAAAATTTCTGTAGGAGCAGAGAGAGTTCTGTTATTTACCTGAGTTGCAGTACGGGTAAGTTCGTTAACCCCGATAATATATGCAAGTGAAGTATCTTTTGTAAGTGAAACAAACTGATTAACAAATGAAGGAATCATGTTTCTAAGGGCCTGCGGAAGTATAATAAAACGCATTGCCTGATAATGTGAAAGCCCTGTGCCTCTTGCGGCTTCCATCTGCCCACTTGGTAAAGCGACAACCCCAGCTTTGACAATTTCTGCGATATACGCACCGGTAAAAACAATAAACGCGACAAGGGCACAATAAAATTCAGGTAAAGATGTCCCCAAAAGGACAGGAGCCAAGAAATAGAACCAGAAAATAAGCATAAGCAAAGGCACACCGCGAATAACTTCAATATAAACCACCGCGAGATATTTAACTAGCTTATTACGGGAAAGTCGCATCAACCCGGCAGCAAGTCCTATCCAGAATGCTCCGAATATACCGAACACAGCAAGGATAATGCTGACCGCCAATCCGCCGAGAGGTCCATCGGGAAATGCGCCCCACAAAAAATAATCAAAGTTATTCCAAACTACATCCCATTGCACTAGCGGCCACCCCTAATATTTAATTTGAATCAGATAATGCTTATTATACATGTTAATTGAAAACGACACGATCAGCGAAATGGCAAGGTAGATTAATGTTGCTACCGTAAATGCTTCAAATCCATGAAAGGAATATGACTGAATCTGCCGCGCCATATAGGTAAGATCCATAACCCCGATGGTCATTACCAGCGAAGAGTTCTTAATCAGGTTGAGAGACTGTGAAATAAGCGGTGGAATGATAATTCTAAATGCTTGAGGAAGAATTACAAACCTGTAAGCCTGCATGAAAGAAAGACCTGTTGCTCTGGAAGCTTCAAGCTGATTCTTAGGAATTGAATTAATTCCCGCTCTAATCTCTTCAGCAATGAATGCGGAGGTATAAAACGTAAGAGAAATAACCCCTGCCGCAAACTCAAAATCATGATCATACAACCAAGTATTCCACGCATCAGGCAATATGGAATATGACCCGAAATACCAGAAAAAGATTTGAATCAGTAGAGGTGTATTTCTAAAAAATTCAACAAATGCAAAGCTAAACCATTCAAAAGGTTTAAACTTTGACATGCGCATTACGGCAATAATGGTACCGAGGATCATTGTAAAACCGATAGATACAGCAGAAATCTGAAGAGTAACTTTTACTCCGTCAAGAATCCATTGTCCGTATTGCCCAGTTAAAACCAGACCCCAATCAAACTGATAGTTCAAGGCTTTTATCCGTTGTTTTCGGAAGAGCTGCACTCGGCACAGCCCTTCCGTTACTAATCAATATAACCCTAGTAAAACTTTACTGACTAAGGCCAAAGTTCCATCTGCCAAGTCAAAGGCAAAGCGTATTTGGTATCAGGTCCGAACCATTTGTTATAGATCTTCTGGTAGTCACCGCTTTTCCACATTTCGATGAGAGCAACGTTAACAGCGTCACGGAAATTAGATTCATTTTCTGGAAGACCTAAACCGTAAGGCTCTGGGGAAATGAAATCACCGACGATTTCCCAACCTGCTGGATTTGGATCAGAGTTTTTGAGACCGAGGAGAATAGTTGAGTCAGTAGTTACAGCCTTAACCTTACCCTGTTTAAGTGCAAGAAATGCCTGAGGATAACCTTCAAAAGAAAGAACCTTTGCTGCAGGCTGAGCTCTTAGAATATTCTGTTCTGATGTGGACCCTTTAGCAGTACCGACTTTCTGGCCTTTAAGGTCCGCAACCGATTTTATACCGGAACCCTTTTTAACGAGAAGTTTCTGGCCGTCCATGAAATAAGTGATACTGAAGTCAATGGTATCGTCACGGGCAATCTTATGAGTCATGGTTGCTGCAGCAAGGTCAATTGAACCCTGCACAAGCATAGGAATACGAGTTGCAGAAGTTACTGGCTTGAACTCTGTTTTAACACCAAGCTGTTTCGCAATATAGTTACATACATCAATATCCATACCGACAAGATGTTTTGAGTTAGCATCAATGTAACCAAAAGGAACAACAGCATCCTTAACACCGCAGATAAGCACTCCGCGAGCTTTAACTTCCTGCAATTTATCTGCAAAAGAACTGGAAGCACAAAGGGCCATAGCCAAAACAATGGCTACCATGATTGAAATTTTTCTCATACATCCTCCCAAAAACATTTTTAAGGTTTTTGCCCATGCTATTAATATAGCATACAGCTACAATATCTCCTTCAAAAACAGCTTAGCTCTGTCATGTTGCGGATTCTTGAAAAACTCCTCTGGAGGAGCCTGCTCGATAACTTCACCGCCATCCATAAAGACAACTCGATCGGCAACTTCGCGGGCAAATCCCATTTCATGCGTAACGCAAAGCATGGTCATTCCTTCGCGGGCCAAGTCTTTCATAACGTTTAAAACTTCATTAATCATTTCTGGATCAAGCGCAGATGTGGGTTCATCGAAAAGCATCACTTTCGGCTTCATTGCCAAAGCTCTGGCGATAGCGACACGTTGCTGCTGTCCGCCGGACAATTCTGCGGGATATTTATGAGCCTGATCATGAATACCTACTCTTTCAAGCAACTTAAGAGCAGTCTCTTCAGCTTCCTCGCGCGGAGTATTGCGAACTTTCTGAGGAGCAAGCGTAACATTTTTCAATACTGTAAGGTGGGGATAAAGATTGAATTGCTGGAAGACTATACCGATTTCAGCACGCAATTCATTTATATTAACACTCTTCTCCAGAATATCTTTTCCATCAAAAATAATGGACCCTTTTTGATAATCTTCAAGCCTGTTTATGCAGCGAATAAAAGTACTTTTTCCGGACCCGCTAGGTCCGCAGATTACAAGAACTTCACCTTTATCCACATGATCATTAATACCTTTAAGAACGTGGAAATCACCATACCATTTGTGAAGATTCTTAATTTCAATCATCGACATATAATTTAACCCCAACTGTCATTCTGGTTATTAATTCATGACAGGCTACTATTCAAAAAAGATGATTTAACCTTTCAGTAACCATTTTTGAATCCTGAAAAACAAAGCCAAGAATTCAATAAAGACAATTATTCATAGCTTAAACTAAGAAAAAGTCAAGAAATCAGCAGTATTTTCCATTTATGTATAAATAAATTTTAAATCTTCCATTTTTAGAAAAAATTACAAAAATATTTTTTTCTTAATAAGAAAACATTCTTACAATCGCCGTCACACCAATGCCTGACAGACTTTAATTGTGAACTTATTATTTTGAAGACTAGCCCTGCAAAATCTACAAAAAAGTAAATTCACAAAAACAGATCAAATCTAAGGCCAAAATATTTACACTTTTTTTAATAAAACTACCAACTCTTAAAGTATAATAAATATAAATAAAGCCTTATAACATAATTAACAAAATATGTAATAATCCAGTTTAGTTTGAGTGCAAGAATGAAAAACAAAAAAGAAAAGCCCTAAACCTTAATACGCATTTGCGAATCAGGTTTAGGGCCTTATACTTAAAACAGTATAAACTACCGCAGAGTAAAAATAAAAATCTTAATCATCAGCAAGAAAAGCGATAGCGCAAGCTCCAGGGCCACTGTGTAAACCGATAACAGGAGAGGCTGCACCTATGAAAAGAGGATCAACACCATATTTTTTTTTCATAATAGCAGAAATTTTATCAGCTTTTTCCGGTGCATCAGCATGTGTTATAACATAACGCAAATTATTCTTACCTTTAAGAGCTTCACTTACAAGTCTGATAAAAGTTTTTTCCTGCCGCTTGCGACCAAAAGCCCTAGACACTGTGTTGACATGACCTTCGCCTGCAAATTCGATAATAGGCTTAATATTTAGAGCCTTGGCAATAATCCCTTGCCCTTTGCTCATCCTTCCGCCTTTTACAACATAATCAAGAGTATCCATAGTAACAAAAACTTTGACATTTTTAATAGCTCTTTCCGTAATCATGGCAACTTCCGAAACAGATGCCCCTCTTTCAGCTGCGTTGGCAGCCTCTAGAACAGAAAGAGCCAACCCTCCGGTTACCCTCTCGCCGTCAAAAGCTGTAACGGTGTCATACTCTCTGCTCACAGTAAGGGCATTTTGGTATGTACCACTCAAGACCCGTGCAACATGTACTGAAACGACATTCTCATAGTCAGCACAAGCCGCTGAATAAACTCTTTTCATATCACCGGGAGAAGGCTGAGATGTTAGAGCTTTTTCAGCATTAGGAAGCATTCTGTAAAATTCTTCAGGAGCCAAAGTAACATGATCAATGTATTCATGCCCGTCAATTGTAAGTCTAAGCGGGACTACCCGTATATCATATTCAGCAATAATTTCAGCCGGGATATCACAGGTACTGTCAGTTACAATTCCTACTTTGCGGGTGTCTGCAAGTAACCGTTTATGCTGCACCAGCATATCATCGACTTTACGCTTATCTACAGTGGCAAAAGCGGAAACAATATCTTCAACACTGTCAGGATCATTAGTATGAATATGAACTTTCACACAATCAGGTAAACCTGCAACAATGAGGCTGTCACCCATGTCTGAAATAGCATCCCGAACAGCTTTTTTATCTATGGTAGATCCTTTAAGCAGGAATTCGGTACAATATCTGTATTCCAGTTTCTCAACTGTAACCTTATTTTGAACACCGTCTACTTTATATAATGGATCGTTATCAGCTATAAAACTTTCTTCAATTTTTCCATTTTCAAGAAAATCAACAATACCCTCAAGAAGGTACACAAATCCCAAAGCTCCGGCATCAACAACTCCGGCAGACTTAAGTTCAGCCAGCTTTTCAGTTGTCGCTTTCACCGATTTTTGAGCATAATGAAGTGAATCAGAAAAAATATGATGAAAATCTTTGTATTCATGTGATCTGGAACTCAAATGCGCGGACCAGTCTTTAATAACACTTATTATTGTACCGTCTTTAGGATCAGAAATAGCTTCACACGAACGGTGGGCGGCAAGTGATGCAACTCTGGCAAAATC
Organism: Desulfovibrio sp. UCD-KL4C; assembly: GCF_006210265.1. Lineage (NCBI taxonomy): Bacteria > Pseudomonadati > Thermodesulfobacteriota > Desulfovibrionia > Desulfovibrionales > Desulfovibrionaceae > Desulfovibrio > Desulfovibrio sp. UCD-KL4C. The sequence goes on along the minus strand of NZ_VCNC01000001.1, from coordinate 1,270,031 downwards.
AGAAGGTGAAAGTCTTCTCATATCTTTTACACCTTCAGCAAAACCACACAGGAACTGCGCTAAAATTGCTCCGGAATTACCCTTTGCTCCATTTAATGCAGATTCAGCAATCAAAGCACTCATCTTTTCCAGCGATTTTTCCAGCGAATCACCTGAAGACTTTACTATGCTACGCATAGTTCCGGCCATGTTGGCTCCGGTATCTCCATCAGGAACAGGAAAAACATTGATCGCATCAAGATGAGGGGAATTCGCAATGAGACGGCTTGCAGCTGCAACAACACCTCTTCGAAAACGAACCCCGTCAACATACTGAATTTTTGAAATTCTTTCTAATTGCATAATATATCTTGTCTTTATTTTATTAGTATTATGTTAAAAAACAGCTTCATACACCTTTCTAAATAAAATTACGGATACTATGTGCATGTAAAATGGCTTCTGATCAAGTTATTTAACAAATAAATTCACAAACGTTTCTAAATATAGCTTCTAAACATTAATTTGTAAAAACAGTCTTTTAAATTTTAATTATTTGAGGTAAAATGTTTTACAAATATACCTAGATCAAGGAGCACATCCCTATGGTTTCAATCCATTTATCAAGATCGGTAAAAATATTTTGTAATCTCATCCTCATAGCTCTGATGCTCAGCATAATGGGAGCGATACAAGGGTGCGGCGACAAAGAAGCTCCAAGAACTATTCCGCCTGCTCCAGTTACAATCGCTAAATCTGTAAAAAAAATAACTCCATACTATATAACGGCAATCGGCACAGTTAAGGCTATTAACTCCATTACCATTCGTGCAAAGGTAACCGGATATTTAAGCAAGGTCGCGATTGTAAATGGGGACTATGTTACAGAAGGTCAGCAATTATTCACAATGGACCCATCTCCATTTGAAGCTAGTATTCGCCAGTATAAAGCAGAATTAGCTTCAGACACAACAAAGTATGAAAAAGCAGAAAAGGATTATAACCGCTACCGTGATCTTGTAAGACGACAAGTTGTCAGTGCTGAACAGTTTGAACAAAAACGTCTTGAAATGAAAACGGCAAGTGATGCTATATCTGTAACAAAAGCCAAACTTGCAAATGCTCAAAATGATTTACACTACTGTTTCATAAAATCACCAATCGACGGGCTGGCAGGCTACCTTAACATTACAGCTGGTAACTTGATTGAAGAGAATAAAGATAAACTTGTAACTATTAATCAGATTTCACCAATAGCCGTTGATTTTTATCTTCCTCAAAAATATTTAGCTAAAGTACAAAAATATTCAGCCAACAGCACATTAAGTGTACTGGCTATCAATAATGGAGTTATTACTCCTGATAATGGAACATTGACATTTATTGATAACAACGTTGACACCACGACCGGAACAGTCTGGATGCAAGCGACTTTTCCAAATACCATCCATTCGCTCTGGCCAGGTAACTACGTTGATATTATGCTGAAACTGTTTGAAGAAGATGTAGTCCAGATTCCTATGCAGGCAACTTGTGACAGCCCTGAAGGTAAATTTGTCTGGATAATGAATCAAAACAAGACCGTTAATATGCAACCTGTCCAAATTAACCGTAGATCAGGAAAAGTTGATATTGTGACCTCCGGCCTTAAAGGAGGCGAAACAATTATCACTGACGGTCAGTTGCGGCTTTTCCCCGGAGCGATTATTAAAGTTAAAGATAGTAAGACAAATTCTACCGGAGCCGGTGAATAGTCATGAACGTAACAGAACTATTTATTAAGCGCCCGGTCATGACTGCCCTTGTGGTCATTGCCATGGTTTTTTTTGGAATTGTCGGGTATTTTAAATTACCTGTAAGCTACCTTCCTGCTGTTGAGTTTCCTACGCTTCAGGTTACTGCTACACTTCCCGGAGCAAGCCCTTCAACAATGGCTTCATCCGTTGCTACCCCGCTTGAAAAGCAATTTACATCAATGCCCGGCTTGCGCAGCATGAGTTCCGTCAACTCACTCGGAAAAACCCTTATTACACTCCAGTTTGACTTAGACAGGGATATTGACGGTGGAGCCTCTGATACTCAGGCAGCAATTTCCCGTGCCAGCGGAGACCTGCCCTCAGACCTGCCGCAGCAACCTTATTATGAAAAAGTAAATCCGGCCGACGATCCGATTCTTTATATGGCTCTATGGTCAGAGTCTATGCCACTTTATAAAGTAAATGAATATGTTACAACATTCCTTACCGATAGTATCTCAATGGTTAACGGAGTGTCTAAAGTTGTAGTTTACGGCGAAGCAAAACTTGCTGTAAGGGTTCGAGTTGACCCTGAAAAACTTGCGGCGCGCGGCATTAATATGGAAACAGTCCGTCAAGCCGTGTCCACACAAAATGTAAAAGAGCCAGTAGGAACATTAGACAATAAACTCCAGTCCGTAACAATTGAATCAACAGGACAGCTGAAAACTGCCGAAGAATTTCTACCTATGATCTTCGAATCAAAGGACGGCAGGACTGTACGCCTTTCAGATGTAGGAACTGTAATAAACTCTATTAAGAGTGATAAATCAGGATCGTGGGTCAACGGTAAACGCGCAATTATTATAGCTATTCAAAAACAACCCGGATCAAATACGATTCAGGTATGCCAGACAATTCTAGGAATGCTTCCAACAATTCGCCAGCAGATTCCTGCGGGAATAGATATGACGGTTTTGTATGACCGATCTACCCCGATTAAAGATGCGGTTAATGATGTTCAAGTAACATTACTGCTGGCTATTTTCTTTGTTATCTGCGTTATTTTCTTCTTTCTTAGAAACATATCTGCAACCCTTATTGCAGCGGTTGCTATTCCAGTATCTATTATTTTCACCTTCGCAATTATGTATGTAATGGGGTATTCACTGGATACCCTGTCACTGCTAGCACTAACGCTCTCGGTCGGATTTGTTGTGGATGACGCGGTTGTTATGATCGAAAACGTCGTCCGTCATTTAGAAATGGGCAAAAAACCATACTACGCGGCCCTTGAAGGTGCCAAGCAAATCACCTTTACCATTGTTTCGATGACCTTATCATTATCGGTTGTTTTTATTCCGTTGATGTATATGTCCGGTATTATCGGCCGAATTCTACATGAATTTGCAATGACCATAACAGTTGCCATCCTTGCCTCCGGTGTTGTCTCACTAACTTTAACACCAATGCTTGCAAGCAGGCTTCTTAAGCCGGGAAGCAAGCTCTCCGAATCTGACAAATTCAATGATTTCTTACTGCGCAATTATGAACGCTCGCTTCATTTTGTAATGCGCCATCGCCGTATGACTATGGTCGCCGCGGGAATCATTCTGTTAGCAACTATTCATTTCTTTATGATCATTCCAAAGGGTTTTCTACCCACAGACGATATGAGCTACTGTCAGGGGTTTGCGCAAGGTAAGCAGGGAATCTCATATAAATCGATGAAAAAGCATATTTTAGATCTTGAACCTATACTGGAAGCTGACGAAAATATTAAACACGTCATCCTCGTTGCAGGCGTTCCTCTTCTCAATCAGGGATATATTTTCCCGATGCTTGTTGAACCTGGTGAACGTAAGATGACCGCAGATGAAATTGCGCGCTCTTTAATGCAAAAACTTAATCAAGATCCCGGAATCATGGTCTGGATTCAGAATCCTCCAATGATCAGGCTTACGGCTAAAACAACTAAGAACTTATACCAGTATACGATTCAGGCCCCTGATCAGATGGAACTGTTCGAAATAGCACCTAGTTTTGAAATGGCCATGCATAAAATCCCATTCCTGACAGGGTTAAATTCTGACCTTCTTGATAACAATCCAGAACTATGGGTAAAAATAGACAGAGATAAAGCCTCTTACTACGGAATTACTGCTCACGACATAGAAAACACGTTAAATTCAGCCTACTCAGAACGCAAAGTATCTACAATTTACGGAGATACAGATCAGTACTGGGTTATTCTGGAAGTTCTTCCTTACAATAAAAAAGACCCAAGAGATCTTAAAAAACTATATGTTGCCAACAAAGATGGACAACTGGTTCGTCTTGATAACATTGCCACTTTTGAAGATAAACCAGGCCCGATGCAGGTTAACCATACAGGTATGCTGCCGTCTGTAACCTATTCATTTAATATTGCTCCGGGGTTCTCTTTGAGTGATGCCACTGCAGCAATTAACGCACTGGCTTTAGAAACTTTACCGGATACGGTAGTTTCAAACTTTGAAGGAACTGCTGATGAATTTCAGAAATCAATGAGCAGTGTATTTTTCCTGCTACTCATTGCTATATTTATCATCTTTGTAATTCTTGGCATTTTGTATGAAAGCTGGATACATCCGATCACTATTATCTCCGGTCTCCCTTCGGCCGCTATCGGTGGACTTTTAACACTGACCTTATTCGGCAAGGACCTCGACCTGTTCGGAATTGTAGGTATAATCATGCTGATCGGTATTGTTAAGAAAAATGCTATTATGGTTGTCGACTTTGCACTTGAAGCGGAAGAAGAGGATAAACTCAGCCCTCAAGACGCAGCAATTAAAGGCTCACTGGAAAGATTCAGGCCGATCATGATGACTACAGTTGCGGCAATAGCAGGAGCCATGCCTATTGCCCTAGGGCTTGGTGCAGGAGCGCAGGCCAGACAACCTATGGGACTTGCAATCGTCGGTGGTCTTATACTTTCACAAGTTGTTACGCTATACCTGACGCCAGTTGTTTATACTTATATGGATACTCTCCAGAAATGGATGTACGAACGAGGCAGAGCTAAGCGTGATCTTTTAGGAATTCCGCATAAACATGACGATTAAATGAGATATAAAAGCGGTGGTAGTTAATAACTATCACCGCTTTTCAACTAATTTTATCAATTAACCTCATTCATTAATTAAACAAAAATCAGACTTACCCTTTTCCGGAAGAATTACCCCCTGAGAATTTCTGCCATCCACTTTAAGAAGTATTGGAACAGAAACTCTTAGATGGCTGACAAATTCTCCCTCCTCAACTATGGGCTGTTTTGCAAACCATTCCCAATCTATAAAATTATCTTCCTTATCCGAAACCATTAAATAATTAATTCCAAGTGTTGTGATGTTATGAAAGAAATGAGAACCTTGTGAAGCTTCAACCTTGAGCGTTTCAGTAGAAGTTTCAATAATTGCCGAAACGCCTGAAATATCGGGCCACTCAACGGGAATACCTAGCCAGTGATCAGCGGAGCCCCATCTTCCAGGCCCTGCAAGAACATATTTACGATTAAGCCCTACAAGTTTTCCGTTTATTTTAGAAATTTCCATTGCTATTTCACGAGTTTTAGAAACATCAAATGTATCAGGCCGGACTATCAATATATCTTCAATATCATTTTTTTCCGCATTGCCTAATGCATGACTTGAAATACAGACCGCGCTTTTCAAATCTTCATCTGTAATATGAACCTGATTAAGATCAGCTCTGGCACTCATGGGTCTCAGCTGAAGAATATTAAATTCCGGTTTGCGCCCGTCTTCATACATATTGATGCAGAATTCAACTTCCACAGGACCTCCCATGCCTTTTTCAGCAATAAGAAGTATATCTTTTAAAACGGATGCAAGAGGTATTGATTTATGCTTTAAAACTTGCGCAAATAAAATAACTTTCGGCCCTGAAACAGCAGCGGTATCCCTTATCCTTCCTTCTTCCGGCAGATAAGTTGAAGCAAGCATCTGCACCGGATGAATATCTTCAAAATCTGCAATATTTAATCTTTCTAAATTAGCATCTTCATGAATATTAAGATCTTCTCCTCTATTCATTTTGAGCCCGTAAAACCGAGTTTGAGCATTTTTAAGAGAATCTGGAAGTGTCGGACATTGCGGAAGTATTTTAGGATATTTGGGTGAGAATCTTATGCATTGCTCGCCATCGACAACAGACTTACCAATTCCCAATGCTATAGTTGCAACACCGTCTTCAGGATTCATTTTGCCAAATGGATAATAATTATATGATTGCCCTACTCCTGAAATAGCCGGAAAAAAATAATCCCCATATTGCTGGCCTGCAACTTGCTGGATAATTACTGCCATTTTTTCTTCGTCAGTCCGTTGATTAACTCGCTGCGAAAAAGATTTGGGAGCTTTATAATAAGTAGAAGCCCATACAAGCTTAACAGCGTCCACCAGCTGCGCAAGGCGGTTTTCGAGAGCATGATGATCGTTAGGAATCATATATGTGCTGTAAAGCCCTGCGTACGCCTGATACTGGGCATCTTCAAGAAGGCTGGAAGATCTTACGGAAAGCGGATATTTCACTTCCATTAAATATGCCCAAAGTTGAGCTTCAATCCAACCGGGAAAAAAGGCATCTAAAAATATCTGCGTTACCTGCTCATCTTCAACATCTGCTGAAGCGAGATAAGACAGATTATTCATCTCCATAAAATCATCAAATCCGGATGTACCGATAGTCAGAGTTTTAGGGGCAGATATTACAATATCTGTATGCTTTTCATGCATCCACGGATTACGGCATAACATAGAGCAGATGAAAGCCAAACCTCTAGCCTTCCCACCGAGTGAACCTGAACCTATTTTCAAAAATTCTGTCTTAGGGTCAAAATCCTTTGGATTAAATGAAACAATCACACCCTGCTGTCTGCGTGTACGACGCGCTGCAATAAGTGAGAGCATAAACTGCCGATGAGTTTCAACATTTGGAAAATCAATATCCTTCAGTGGTCTAAGTTTATTGGCAAGTCTAATTTCAGTTCGAGCATAAAACCAACGTGAAAAATCATTTTTTTCGCAGTGTTTTAAAAAAATATCTTGCGGAATATTACGAAGTATTTTTTCTAATGAATATAAACTGGAAGCTCTGGATATCTCTTTTCCCTCAAGGTCTCTAAAGATAAAATCCCCGAATCCGAGGTGTTCAGTCACAAAACTTCGTACTTCTGACATTAAATCAGGAGAATTTTTATCAACAAAATAGGCTGATATTTCTTCAGCTCTGGATTTGTTTGCGGGTTCATTACTGGCAAGGAGAAGTGGAATATCTTCCCTATGCGCCTTAATATCCTTTAACAAATCAACTCCTGCGCTTCCATTAAGTTTACCATCTCTAGGAAAACGCACATCAGAAATTACACCTAAAATATACGGCCCATACTTTTTGATAAGTTTTAAAGCTTCTTCATAAGTCCGTGCTGTAAGAATTTTAGGACGAGCACGCATGGTTAAAAGGCGATGTTCAGAGTTTAATCCTTCTTCTAGAAGAGCCTGAGTCTGCCGGACAAGTTCTTTATATAATATAGGAAGAAAAGAAGCTAAATAACGTGGAGAATCTTCAACAACAATAATAACCCTGATTCCGACAGCCTGAGTATCATGCTCAACGTTAAGCAAATCCTCAAGATTCTTAACCATCGCCACTAACAGTTCTGCATCTCCTGACCAAACGAACTGAATATCTACACCGCCTAAAGCACCACCATCAGCAATTTCCACCTGCCTGTGACTGAGCATTGCTACAGGGATACCAGAAACTTTATCTTTTATTCTAAGCCCCATATCAAAACAATCCATGTTTGAAAGATGAGGCATAATAATAACTAAATCAAAACTATTTTTTCCCAGATTATCAAGAGCTTCATCAATATTTGAAACCCATGTAAGGCGCGGCGGACGACTGAGGTTAAGCCCACGGTATTCACTTACTATTCTTTCTGAAATTTTACTATCTTCCTCCATAACCCAAGCGTCATATGGACTGGAAATTAAAAGAATCTCTCTGACTTTAATTTGCATAAGATCATGATAAAGACTGAACTTTCGTCCATTATTGTCAGTAAACATCATTTTACTTTCCATATGCCTTCCACCAAAATTTTAATTATTACATAAAAAAAGGACGAAAAGCGAAAAACGCAATCCGCCCTTTGGGTGTAATTATACATAAAAAAGAGAGTAAACTATACAATACCCTGATCTAGCATTGCGTCAGCAACCTTTACAAAACCGGCAATATTAGCACCGTTCATATAGTTAAACGGAGTTCCATATTGTTCAGCGGTGTCCATACAACTCTTATGAATATTTTTCATGATGGTCTTAAGTTTCTGATCAACTTCTTCTCTTGACCATCCATGACGCATGCTATTCTGGCTCATTTCCAACCCTGAAACCGAAACCCCTCCGGCATTGGCGGCTTTACCTGGAGCGTAAAGCAATCCGTTACCGAGAAATAAATTAATACCGTCAGGAGTTGTAGGCATATTCGCACCCTCTGAAAGGACTTTTACGCCATTAGCTATAATATTTGCAGCGTCCTTATCATTTATCTCGTTCTGAGTCGCACACGGGAAAGCACAATCGGCTTTATGATTCCAAAGAGGATTAAAATCTGAATCCAGATTAACCGGAGTATAAACAGCTTCCGAATATTTGTCAGCATATTCACGAACCCGGCCGCGCCGTACATTTTTAAGATTCATGATATAGTCAAGCTTCTCGCGGTCAATACCTTTTTCATCATATATATATCCGGAGGAATCTGAGAATGTTATAGGCTTACTTCCCAGTTCGATTAATTTTTCCATTGCAAACTGGGCAACATTACCAGAGCCTGAAACAAGGCTTGTAGTTCCTTCAAAAGTTTTGCTTTTAGTCGCAAGCATTTCAGCTGCAAAATACACTGCTCCGTAACCAGTTGCTTCAGGCCGAATCAAACTTCCGCCCCAATTCAACCCCTTCCCAGTTAAAACTCCAGTGAATTCATTACGGATTTTTTTATACATACCGAAAAGATAACCTATCTCGCGAGCACCTACTCCGATATCCCCTGCTGGAATATCAGTATTCGGTCCGATATGACGGCAGAGTTCCATCATAAAACTCTGACAAAAACGCATAACTTCCATATCTGTTTTACCTTTGGGATCAAAGTCAGATCCACCTTTACCACCGCCCATAGGTAAAGAAGTAAGTGAGTTTTTAAAAACCTGCTCAAATGCAAGAAACTTCAGGATACCGAGATTGACTGAAGGATGAAATCTAAGCCCGCCTTTATATGGTCCGATTGCACTGTTCATTTCAATTCTGAACCCACGGTTAACATGAACATCACCATCGTCATCAACCCAAGGGACGCGGAACATGAGGACTCGTTCAGGCTCAACGATTCGCTCAAGTATACCCGCGCTGCGATACTCAGGATTGCGATCAAGAACAGGCTTAATAGATTCCAACACTTCACTTACAGCCTGATGAAATTCTCTTTCATTAGGATCTCTGTTTTTAATCAATTCCAATATATCCATTCTTAAAGCCTCCTCTTCTTTTTCAAGAGTTGATAAAAAGAACTCATCTATTAAAAATATACTTATTTATTTCACTACTAACATATTAAGTCCACACATCTTTTAAAAAAAACGACTACATTTAGCATTTACCTTTTTACAATTACGTAAAAAAGGCCCTAAATTCTGCATAAGCTGAATTTAGGGCCTTGATTATCTAATAAAAAGTTAAACTTATATATCTTGTTTCTTCAAAGTTTTACCTTTAGGAATTTTATTCAGCTCAATCTTTCTGATCGGAGGCAATGAGCACGATTCACTACAACATGTCCCCTGTAAAAACCCAGTATATGTGTAGAAGATTCTTTCGATTTTAGACCTTCTTTCTGCTGGCAAAGGTTCTCTTTTATAACCTTCAACCATAGAAAGAAGCTTTTTGTAGTCAGGAACAGATCTCATTCCATGGGCAAGAGTCTCACCAGAAATAGCGTCAAGCAAAAAAGCATCCATTGAATCAGTTATGATCACGTAAGGAACCGGTCCGCCCTGGAAAAGCTTTCCGGCACAAACAGCTTCCCTCTCATAACTTCCAACATCACCAGCGCAAAACATCACCATAAGGATTGGGAGAGCATCTGGATCATATACAACCAAATCAATAGTTCGACACATTTCTTCGCCGTCAATATCGAAACAAAGATCTACCTTAGCTTTTAACGAATCCTTAGGATAACCATGCTCTTCAACTAAAATCTTCGCCAAAGCCTGTCTGAACTCTTCGTAAGTCGTTTCTTCTATTTCCTCTCCGCTAAGGTAATCGCGAAGAGTTCCGCCCATACTGACTTCGTGCATTCCAGCCTCCATAATATATTAACTCGAAAATTTATATCACATTACTAGATAGATAAGCATCCTGAGTTCTAATGCAACCTGTGACCTGCAAAGATATAAAAAGAAAATTACTCAAAAATTTTCAAATTTATTCCTCTTGTTTCTATTCTGAAAAGCCAGGTTACCGTCGCACCAAAAGGTGAACATCCTACCCAAATAAGATAGCCCCTATGCCGAAATATTTAAGCTAAAAACCCAATTATCCACTGCATCACCGTCATTTGTGAAGAACGAACAATAGTCCGATTTGTACAGTATGGCGTTTCATCAATACAACCCTACCAGCAGCCTTGTCATTTTCATTAATTTTAGCCATATGTTATCGCTCTACTCCATATTAGTAATGATATATATGTGCCATGAGGATAAATATTACTCTTTAAAATCACAACCTCAAGCAGCGATCATGGAAAAAAGTTTTTAAATAAAATCAATTTTTTTATTGACCAATGTTTTCAACTTGCATAGAAGAAAATTGATTTTGATTTTCAATATCCAATTTTTGTTTTACCTTTTGTCTTAAGACATTGCTGGCATTCCACATCTCAAATTTTAACCAAGCTATCGGAAATGTTTGATCTGTTAACTTTATTTAGGAGTTTCTTTAATTGATAACGACAGTCATATTCGCCTTATCCAAATTTCAACAACTAACTTTGCAAGAAAAACCTTAGCTATATAGGAGTATAAAATGACTAAAAATATTAAACTTTCAGAAATTTGTTCAGGAAAGTCATACTGCGTTCTTGGATTTGAACTTGACTCTTCTGATTATGCACAAAAACTACACAAAATGGGCTTTGTTGCAGGAACTCCTATTACGCTGGCACCTATAAAAATTTCCGATCCAATGGTTTTCCAGATCCGTGGAAGCCGTGTAGCACTCAGAAAAAGTGAAGCAATACAAGTAAAGGTTAAGGAGCTATAAAAATGCATAAGATTGAACGACTTGCCATCGCAGGCGTACCGAATAGCGGTAAAACAACCCTTTTCAATGCGCTTACAGGATCCACTCAAAAGGTTGGAAACTGGCCCGGAGTTACAGTTGAAAAGATTCACGGAACTTTTCCCCTACAAGGCAGTAAAGTAGAACTTGTCGACTTGCCTGGAACATACAACCTGACTCCTGACACAGAAGATCAGAAAGTAGCGGAAAAAGTGCTTCGCGAACGTGAATATGACCTGATTTTAAATGTTGTTGATGCGACCAATCTCTCGCGTAATCTTTTTTTAACAATGGATCTCAAAGAGCACACAGATCAGATTATTATTCTGCTGAACATGCTAGATGTTGCTGAAAAAGAAGGTCTAGATATTAACGTTGAAGCTCTCAGTAAAGAACTGGGATTACCTGTAATACCTGTTATCGCAGTAGATAAAGACTCCGTAGCCAAAGCTGTAAAAGCAATTGAAGCAACTGCCAAACAAATGCCTCCTCATGACTCGCATGCGACGAAGCAGGAAGTAATGGATACAGTTAAAAAATATACCATCATTGATGGTATTTGCGACAAAGTAGTTACGGAAAAATTGGATCGCAGCCAAAACTTTACAAATAAAGTCGACAGCATTGTGATGAACCGCTTCGCCTCAATTCCAGTCTTCCTAGTTTCTATGTTCATAACATTCTGGTTTGCTATAGGTTTAGGCTCTGTCTTCATTGATTTTTTTGATATTATGGCAGGACTTATTTTTGTTGATATACCTACGGCAATCTTGGAAAGTATACATGCTCCAGAATGGTTACACGTCGTTATTGCCGGAGGCTTTGGTGCCGGGATTCAAACTGTAGCGACATTTATACCAGTAGTATTTTTTATGTTCCTAGCCTTGGCAATTCTTGAGGATTTTGGGTACATGGCCCGAGTTGGTGTTGTTGCTGACCGCTTTATGCGTAAAATAGGCTTACCAGGCTCTGCTTTTATTCCAATGGTTGTTGGCTTTGGTTGTACCGTTCCGGCAGTTATGGCTGCGAGGACTCTTACCTCAAAACGTGACCGCTTCATGACTATTTTCATGGCACCGTTTATGTCATGCGGAGCAAGACTTCCTGTTTACGCACTTTTTTGCGTAGCCTTATTCGGTGCATATTCAGGGCTTGCAGTTTTCTTGATTTATCTGTCAGGACTCGCAATGGCTATTTTCACAGGATTCCTGCTTAAAAACACTTTATTTAAAGGTGTCCCTTCCCATTTTGTTATGGACCTACCACTCTACCATATCCCACGTGTCGGTGCGGTATTTAAGAGTGCATGGCTCAGACTGAACGGCTTTATCAAACGTGCTGGGGTTATTGTTGTCATAGCAGTGTTTGTTCTTAGCATGTTAAACTCAATCGGAATTAAAAACGGAGAAATGTCTTTCGGAAACGAAGATTCACAGGCATCTGTTCTAGCCTATGCTAGCAAGGCAATCGCCCCTGTGTTCAAACCAATTGGAATTACCGAAGACAACTGGCCTGCATCTGTTGCGCTTTTCACCGGACTTTTTGCAAAAGAAGCAATCGTTGGAACAGTAAACTCATTATACTCATCACTTGATATGCAAGATGCTGCTGAGGATGCTCCGGCAGAAGAAGAAACCAGGCTGGATATCAGTGGATCAATAAGTGAAGCTTTCGGCACTATCAGCGATGGACTGGTAGGAATCTTAACCTCGGCAGACCTTTTAGGAATTGGACTTGTTACCGAAGACAGCGCGACTGTCAGCGAAGAAATCGGCGCAAGTACTTCTGTTTACAAACATATTGCAGCTAACTTCACTATATTCTCAGCCTTTGCATACCTGCTCTTTGTTTTAATGTACTTCCCGTGTCTTGCTGTAATAGGAGCAACAAAACAGGAAATGGGTGCATTCTACTCAGGAGTCATGGCCATGTACTGCACAGCATTAGGTTGGTCTGTAGCAACACTGTTCTACCAGATAGCCGAAGGAAGAAATATATTGTACATCAGCATAGCTCTAGCAATTCTAGTAGCAATATACGGAACACTAAAATATCTCGGTACAAAAGAATCTGAACCACTACCGATTCTGCAACCGATGAAATAAGGCTAACCCTCCTCAGCCTCTCCTCGTGAAAAGCTCCCTCTGCCACCCCCCAATCGGCAGAGGGGCTTTTTTTTATTAACTACAATTTTATAAATACGTATTCTGAATAAAATTATAAACACTGCTAATTGTAATATGGGAGACGAAAGAATTATGACTATGATCATGTTCGCCCCTTACTGAAGCTTATGCAGCACTTTATGAACTAGTTGATGCCCTCTCGAAAATCGCACGTATACATGTTCCTAGGACAGAAATCTGCTCAATAAAAAATCCTCCGTACGCCATCAGGTATACGGAGGATAATAAATCCAACTTAATCTCTTATCCGTTATGGCAGGAGTGAGCCTCCAGCTCCTAAAGCTAAATCAAAAACACTTGAAGGCATCAATCCTAATGCTAATACCAACACGGAAAGCAGCCCTGCACCGACAAGACTAAAAGATGAAGTGTCCGGTAATGGAGATTCGTCGTCAGCATCCTTGGTATAAGCATGGCGAACAAGACCTAAATAGTAATAGATTGAAATCGCCGTGTTGAGACCAGCTATAATGATAAGCCAGTTGTAACCGTGGTTCCAGCCTGCAGAGAACAAGAACAATTTCCCCATAAAGCCTGCCATAGGCGGCAAACCTACAAGGGCAAATGCTCCGACTGCTAACGCAAAGGCAAGTGCAGGAGCACGCTTATGCAAGCCGTCCAAATCCTTGAGTTTCAAATTACGTCCGTCAACAGACACTCTGCTGACCACCCAAAAACAAGTCAGATTCATTGCTACATATGCCAAAGCATAAAAACTTGCAGCAGCCAATCCTTCTGGAGTTCCTGAGACCAAGCCTATCATAATGTAACCAGCATGAGCGACAGAAGAATAACCTAGAATTCTTTTGACATCGGTCTGTACCAATGCGGCAAGGTTACCAAATGTCATGGACAGCGCGCCAAGCACAGCCAGCATAGTGGTTATATCGTATCCGGGCTTAAACATTGTAGCCAAGCGGATCAAAATAACAATTGCTCCGAGCTTGGGCAAAGTTGCAACAAACGCGGCAGTTTCATTACTTGTGCCTTCATAAACATCAGGACACCAAAAGTGAAACGGAAACAGCGCAAGCTTGTAAAACATTCCGATAAGAAACAACGACATACCGATAACAGCCATGGGAGAAGCGGCAAAGCTCCAATCACCTTTTACCAGTTCAACAAGATAGGTAGTGTGCATTCCTGCAAGAATATACGAGAAACCGTACAAGGCAAGCGCCGTAGCAACTGCACCGAACAGAATGTATTTAATACCTGCTTCCGCAGCGTCCTTACTCTTAGCCCGCACTGCAATGAGAGTATAGAGACTGTAAGAAGAAAGCTCCAAAGCTAGGTACATAGTAATAAGCTCTACAGCGGAAGATAAGAGCATTAATCCCCATGCACTGAGCGCGAGGAACAGAAAATAATCTGTGGTCTTTTCTTTATCCAAAGTAGGCTGACGTGTAGCATTAAGAACAGTTATAAAAAAACCTATGGCAATGGCGGCCTTAAAAAACTGGGATAAATGATCAACACGATACGAATCCCAGAAAACAAGACCTTGCGCTCCAACAGACACAACCGCGACCACCACGCCTAAAGCTGCTGCTATCGGAAGCAACGGTCCAACTTTAGTGCGCATCTTGGGGCTGCCAATGCTTTGAATAAAAAGCATGGCAATAACAAGAAACTGGTAGATTTCCGGTAAAATCAGATTCGGATTGAAAGTCACTTCAGTCTCTCCAGTTGTTTATTTGACTATGTTCTTGATGGAGTTCCAAGCCATATCCAACGGTCTTTCATCATCTATACTTACAGCCTGCGACTTTGTATGCACATCATTTTGCAACTTGATAAGTGAGGCATCCATAACTTTGAAAGTGAGTGCCGGAGCAAGGCCGATATAGAAAACAAATACAGCCGGAATCGCAAGATACGTCCACTCGCGCAGATTTAAATCCTTCCAGCCTTTCCATGTTGAAGGTCTGCCCCATGCAAGCTTTAGTGAAATACGAAGCATATAAGCAGCAGCAATCATAGCACCTGGAACAAGACATGCTCCGATCCATGGATTCTGCTCAAAAGCTCCGATGAAAACCAAAATCTCACCGACAAAACTGTTAGTTCCGGGGAATCCAAATGAAGACAATGCAAACAGCCCCCAAAATCCCATATATGCAGGCATATATTTTCCGAGACCAAGGTTATCATATATATCTCTACTATGACTGCGCTCGTAAATTGCCCCGATCATCATAAAGAGACCGCCTGTTACAATACCGTGGTTAAGCATCTGAAAGAGAGCACCTTCCAACCCGTGAAGATTGAAAAGGAAAATTCCCAGAGTAACAAAACCCATATGACTTACAGACGAGTAAGCAATAACTTTTTTAATATCATTTTGCCCCAGCGCGACCGCCCCGCCGTAAATGATAGAAGCTACGGATATTGCGATCATCATTGGTGCAAAATATACACTTGCTGCCGGAGTCAGCGGCAGGTTGAATCTTAAAAACCCGTAAGTTCCCATTTTAAGAAGAACAGAAGCCAGAATGACTGAACCTGCTGTAGGAGCCTGAACATGTGCGGCAGGTAACCATGTGTGAAAAGGAAACATGGGAACCTTGATCGCAAATGCCAAAGCAAGAGCCAGAAAAGCCCAGAACTGAAAACCGAATGAAAAGGTTTTTTCCATAAGCTCTGGTATTGCAAATGTTCCGCCCGCAATTCTGAAAGCGACAATCGCAACCAAAAGAAGAGCACTACCTGCAAGGGTATAAAGGAAGAACTTGAGAGAAGCGTATTTCTTTTCAGGTCCACCCCACACAGCGATAAGAAGATACATAGGTATCAACATCGCTTCCCAAAACACATAGAATAAAACCAGATCTAGTGAGGTAAAGACTCCCACGCAGGCCGCTGTCATAAACAGCAGACAGAAGTGAAATTCTTTAACCCTTGTTTTTATATAGCTCCATGAACAGAGCACGCATAAGGGAAGGACAACAATAGTCAGTACAACCATAAGGAAGCTGATGCCATCCGTTCCAAGATAATATTCAATCCCCCATTGCTTCACCCAATCCATTCTCTCCATGAATTGAAACTCAGCCGAACCAAGTTTAAATCCCATGAACAGGGGGATAGAAAGCAGGAGTTCTATGACTGACACGATCAGCGTATAAATCCGGACTGCGGAATCACCACGGAAGAAAAACAATCCGAAGGCCGCCACAAGCGGAAAAAATACGAGACTGGTCAGAATAGGATAAGCTACTTCTTGCATTTAGATCTCTCCAATTTATCCAAGGTACCAGACAAGTCCGTAAATACAGAGCGCGAAGAAAACAGCCAGACCAAGGTAATCCTGTAGTCGTCCGGTTTGCATCTTTGCTCCGGTCCTGCCGATATTTCTTACCGAATAGGCAGTTCCGTCCACAACCGTATCAATCCCTTTGCGGTCGAACCATGAGGATCCGGCAGCGAAGTCCATAAGAGCCCTAAGCCCGATCACTCTGTACACAGTGGTCCAGATCGAATCAGCCCATGCGACTGGGCGGCAGATCAACTGCAATCCTGTCCTTCCGATAAACCTATAAAGCTTATCAAAATCGAGGTTTCTACCATGATGAGGTATAATAATTTTTCTCATTACCCAGAAACCCGCACCTGTGAATGCAAGCAGCATTGCTGACTGCAACAGATGCCAAGGAGTGTAAGGCGTATATTCAACCGGGAACGGAAGCAGTTTGTAAAGCATCTGAGGATAAACACCCTGAGCAAAACAGAGAGTTGCTGCAATTCCCATTGCCACATACATATTCTTAGGGATTTTGGTGAGCTTAAGTTCAGTCTTTGCCGGCTTATTGAAGAAAGCAAAGTACGGCAGTTTTATACCAACCGAAAGGAAGGTACCAACTGCAGCAATTTCAAGCCCTATCGCAAGCAAAGTATGATGCGATTCAGCCGCGCCTGTTATGGTCATGGTTTTACTGATAAACCCGTTAAAGAACGGCATTCCGGAAATGGAAACCGCCCCGACCATATACAGCAAAACCACCCATGGAAGTCTTCCGACCAGACCGCCAAGCTTATCAAGATTAGCCGTACCCACTGAATACATCAGTGTTCCGACACTCATGAAGAGCAATCCTTTATATAGGATATGTGCGTAAGCATGAGCTACAGCCCCGTTCATACACATTGCGGTTCCGATTCCGATACCGGCAACCATGTAACCGACCTGAGAAACGATGTGGTAAGATAAAATCCTGCGCGCATTGTTTTCCATGGACGCGTAAAGCACTCCGTAAACCGCCATAAATGTTCCGGCAACAGCCAGAATGTATACACCGGAAAACCCTCTAGCCAGTACATAAACGGCTGTTTTTGTTGTGAACGCACACATAAAAACTGCGCCCGGGATGGTAGCTTCAGGATAAGCATCCGGCAGCCACGCATGCAGAGGAACAACAGCGGCGTTAACACAAAATCCTAATAGGATCAGCCAGTCGTAATATTGCATTGCCGAAGGATCAACAGCCAAAAATGCAAAGGTGCCTATTTCATGATATCTAAGCAACAATCCGCCGAGCAGGAAAAGCCCGCCAAGCATGTGAAACAGAAAGTATCTGAATCCTGCTGCGCTTGAAGTTTTAGTTCTGTGAAGCCAGACAAGGAATGTAGAAGCTACTGCCATTAGTTCCCAGAAGATAAATAAAGTCAGGTAATCTCCTGCAAATACACAACCGAATGATCCGGCGACATATAATGCCGCTGATGCATGATGCGCTTTTTCCTTCACATGAAGGGAATAAATCATGCCGATCAACGATTGGATGGCAAAAACATTTGCAAACACCAGTGATAGTTTATCTACTCTGCCCAGAATCAGGGTGTTTCCCAGATAAGGGATAATCCCGAAACTGCCCATTGTTGCAGTGAACACAACCGTAATTGCAATGATGGGCGGGACAAGAAGCAACCATTTCCAGTGTTGTCCCCTAAAAAATGGCAACGCCATAGCCAAAGCTATAAAGGCGACAGCCGGATGAAGAAATCCATTAATTTCCATCATCTTCCTCCGGTCCCACAAGGAAAGGTTGTAAGAGAACCTTCATCAAAAAAACCATCGCGACAGAAACTCCGAAGCCGAATAAAGCCCAGAATCCTGGATAAATATCATAGTGATATTCTGGATGATGAGGATGAATGAAGAAATTCAGTGCCAGTAACACAACAAGAAAGATGGCAAATGCCCTTTTCCATATTGTGAGATTCTTTGTGCGCTGGGTTTCAAACCAGTTTCCGAAACTGTTGCTCATGCCAAACGCTCCTTAGAATTTTCCGAAGACGTTGATAAACTGTAAAAACGTCTGGGGATAAAGGCCCAGCCAGACGGAAATCAATGCCGTAGTAAATAGAGGAATAACCATGGTGAGAGGAGCTTCACTGTATTGCTCAAGATTAGCACCCTCAGCCGGAGCTTTAAAAAACGCTCTATAAATAATAGGAGCGAAATATCCGGCATTCAGGAATGTACTGGCTAAAAGAGCAATCAGAAGTCCCCATTGTCCAATGGTTACAGCACCTTTAATCAGATACCATTTGGTTACAAATCCACAAACAGGCGGAACACCGATCATTGACAGCGAAGCAATTGCAAATGCTCCAAATGTCCATGGCATTCGTCGTCCAAGCCCATCCATTTTGCTTATTTCTCTGATATGGGTAGCTACATAAATTGACCCAGCCCCGAAGAACAATGTGATTTTGGAAAAGGCGTGATGGGCAATATGCATCAACCCGCCCTGCACCGCTTCAGGGGTGAGCATGGCAACACCTACAATGATGTATGAGAGCTGACTGACTGTTGAATATGCCAGCCTAGCTTTAATATCATCTTTAGTAAGCGCAATCAGTGAAGCCGTAATAATAGTAAACGCCGCAAGGTATGCGGTGGGAAGCCCGAGTCCGAGTTTATCCATGAGGTCCACACCAAACCCTGAAAGGATAACGCGTGAAACCGAGAACACACCGGCCTTAACAACCGCCACTGCATGCAGCAAAGCTGAAACAGGAGTAGGAGCAACCATTGCGGACGGCAACCAGTTATGCAAAGGCATCAGAGCTGCTTTTGCAAGCCCCGCAAGGTAAAGGACATAAGTTATAGTTACTAAGGTCTGATTCGCATCGGCAGGGAAAATACCATGCTGAATGTTTCCGATATTGAAATCAAGAGTTCCAGCCAGCACGTAGGTAAGAACCATCGCCGGAAGGAAAAACAATTTTGATGTACCCATAAGGTAAACCATGTATTTTCTGGCCCCGTTGAATGATACATCATCCTGATGATGAGCAACAAGCGGGTAAGTAAATACCGATATAACTTCGTAGAAAAGATACAGCGTGAAGATGTTAGCAGAAAATGCAACCCCGATTGCTCCGAAGATTGCAACGGCAAAACAGAAATAATATCTGGTCTGCGCGTGTTCATTCAGGGTTCGCATGTAACCGATGTTATAGCTGGTTGCAAAAATCCACAAAAGTGATGCAACCAGTGCAAAAACAAATGCCAGCCCATCAGCAGCAAAAGAAACATTGATCCCCGGCATAATAGTGAAGAGTGTATACTCTCTTATTGTCCCCTGAAGGACTGCAGGAACCATGGATGCAACTGAAATAAATGCTAATATTCCGGCCCAGACAGAAACAGCCTCTCTTTTATTTTGATTCTCGCGAAACAACCAGATCAAGATCGGCGCAACCATTGTAATGGCCAGCGGAATGAGCATACGTGTACTGTTTATAAATTCATTATTAACTGTCATATGATCAACCCTTCAGCCTTGAAACAACATCTGTTTCAGTACTTTTGAATCGTTTTGCAACGACCACAATAATTGCAAGTACAAGTGTGGCCTCGGCAGCAGCCAGTCCCATGACAAAAAGAGTAGCTATCTGCCCTGTCGCGCTATCGGCTGAGGTCAACTGCGATGCTGAAACAATGGAAAGTCCGGCTCCATTGAGCATAAGTTCCACCGAAATCAGCATCCCTACCAAACTCTTGCGCCAGACAATTCCATAGAGACCTATTGCCAGCAGTCCAAGAGCCACAAGCTGATACATCATGAGCGGACTCATTCAGCTGCCCTCCCTTTTTTTTCAAAAGCAAGCAGCACAGCTCCGGCCATTGCCGCCAGCAGAACCACTGAAATAAGTTCGAAGGCAAGCGAATAATTATCAAGCAAACCTTTACCTAGGACAGCAAGAGGAACTTCTACCGGAAGTTTAATACTTACCGGCTGATAATTTACGACTACCAATCCGATTACAAAGACTGGCGAAATAAATGCCAGTGCGGACAACAAAGCCTTTCCGGGTCTGCGAACACCTGATTCAATCCCTTGAGCATCAGCTCTGCTAAGCATGATCGCAAAAAAGATTAAAACACAGACTGCGCCCACATAGATAAGTATCTGCATAAAAGCCATGAAAGGAGCAGCCATCAGCAAATACATTCCTGCTACCCCCATCAAAGATGTTATGAGGCCGACCATTGCCCGAACCAGACTGTGCGCCCCAACCGCAAAACACCCGCCGCCGAGAACCAGCAGCGTGTACACAACGAAAGCGATTTTAGCCAACAGTTCCATAATCAATCTTCCCTCGTTGAATTTTCAGGTTCATTGGGAGGCGTCTTAGCCTGAGCTTTAGCGGCGAGACGAGCCAGAAGATCCATCTTAAAAGCTTTGCGATCCGTAGAAGCTAGATACACATTGCTGGAATATCTAAGCGATTTAACAGGGCAGCTTTCAACGCATATTCCACAAAGTGAACAAAGTGTATAATCATAAATAAATTTAGCAGGTTTCTTCGGAGCTTTCGGTTTTTCAACTTTTTCTCCGCGTTCTTCCGCCTCTTTCATTATCTGTAATTCTTCTTCAGTTGGAGCCGGAGCTTTCGCCTTGAGCACCGTGAGACACTTACTTGGGCAAGCCGTAACGCACATCATACATGCGATACACTTTGGAGAAGCAGGATCCTTTGGTTTACCAACGAGTTCAAGCGGACCTCTAAAACCTTCTAATTGCGCATCTGTAACAGTTTCACGCGGATAGTGCAGTGTAAGCTGCTTATCCGCAAAATTCTTCCCCGTAATTTTGAGTCCCACAACAAGACTCCAAAGTCCCGTTACGTTTTCCCATATCTTTTTAATTGCGGTCATTATATCACCACCTGATTCAAGAAAGCTTGGTTACAAAGGCAGTTATCAACAAATTAAGCAATGCAAGCGGCATGAGCCACTTCCAGTTGATATTCAAAAGCTGGTCAAAACGAACTCTGGGGAAAGTCCAGCGCAACCAGATCATTATCAGCAGGAGAACGTATACTTTTGCAAGAAACCACCAACTTCCGTCGAAGAATGGGCCGTGCCATCCGCCTAAGAAAAGAGCAACCGCTACTGAACAGACAACAATCATGTTGGCGTATTCAGCTAGAAAAAACAGTCCGAACCCCATTCCAGAATATTCTGTGTGAAAACCTGCAGTCAGTTCACTTTCTGCTTCAGGAAGATCGAAAGGTGCACGGTTTGTTTCTCCAAGAGCACTTACGAAATAAATAATAAAAGCTAAAGGCTGCAAAACTGCATTCCACTGCCACGGCCAGCCCCCCTGACCCTGAACAATTTCTGACAAATTCAGACTTCCAGTCTGAAAAGCTATTGCCAGAACAGCCAATAACAACGGGATTTCATACGCAACAGACTGAGCCACGGCACGTGCAGCTCCAAGTACCCCGTATTTATTATTAGACCCCCAGCCCGCAAGACAGAGAGCTAAAACATTAAGACCTGAAAATGCTAAAATTAAAAGTAAGCCCAAATTCATTTCCATTCCGGTCGCAACAGGCCCAAACGGAATTGGAACAAAAAGTAAGAGTACCGGTAGAAATGATATTATAGGTGCCAACCAGAAGAGGAATCCATCCGCGCTTTTCGGTGTGAAAAGCTGCTTACCAATCAATTTCACAGCGTCCGCAAGTGGCTGTAAAAGACCATGAGGACCAACTTCAAACGGTCCAGGTCTACGCTGGATATGCCCTGCCACCTTACGTTCAAGGTAAACCAAAACAAGTCCATTAAGCCCAACGAATGCTGCAATCGCCACTAAAGCAATCAGTAATTTTACCAGTTCAACGGGTATTTGAGACATATCGATATTTCCTCACTCTACCTGTCGATTTCAGGGATTACCATGTCAATACTACCAAGAATGGCAACAGCATCAGCCAGCATCGTCCCTTTCGCACATTCAGCGAAAAGATTTAAATTTGAGAATCCAGGAGCGCGAAGCTTAACCCGATAAGGATTTTTACTACCGTCACTCACAACATGAACACCAATTTTACCACGAGCACCCTCCGAGGAAAAATAAGCTTCGCCAGCCGGAGCTTTCCAAGTCGGTTTAGGTGCTTTTTTCATAATATATTCACCCTCTGGAATCATTGCTACAGCCTGCTCAACTATGCGCAAGCTCTGCTCAATTTCATCCATGCGGACCATATATCTAGCCATTGAATCTGCTTCGTTATAGACAGGAACTTCCCAGTCAAAACGATCATACACAGAATAAGGTTCCATTTTACGGGTATCGTGCTTAATCCCGGCTCCACGAATAAGCGGTCCGGTTGCTCCGTAACGCAAACACATATCCTTATCCATGATCCCGACTTCTTCAAGTCTCTTCCTAAGAATGATGTTATCGGTAACCAGGTCTTTATAGATAGGAAGGCGACTTCTCAAATAAGGTACTAACTCAGCACATTGTTTGAGAAAATCGTCATCAAGATCATGCACAACGCCACCGATACGGAACGAACTGTAAGTCAGTCTTGAACCGGTCGGCTTCTGCATCATATCCATGATTTTTTCGCGATCATCAAAAGCATACATGATCGGAGTAAAAGCTCCTAAATCCAGAAGATATGCTCCCCACCAAAGCAAATGTGATGAAATTCTGTTTAACTCGGTAGTAATAACTCTGATAAATTCAGCGCGCTCAGGAACTTCTATTTCGGCCAGTTTTTCAACTGCTCCGACATATGCGTGGTTCCATGCAAGAGGGTGTAAATAATCAACTCTACCCATATTGGGCATATACTGAACCCATGTTTTTACCTCTGCCATCTTTTCGTGCATGCGATGCAGATAGCCGAGAACTGGTTCAGCACGTACTATATATTCACCGTCAAGTTCGAGAATAACCCGCAAAACGCCGTGGGTAGAAGGATGCTGAGGGCCCATGTTCAAAATCATGGTATTGTCTCTGGCACCTTTCTCGAAATGATTCGTATAAAAATCGCCTTCAGGAAATGCATTCATAACTGTGCTTCCTATTTCGGTTCTTCTGGTTCGGCCTGAACCTCATCAAACAGCGTAAACCCCTCAGTCGTAAAAATAGATTTCCCCGGATCAATCAAATCACGCACAGAAACACGTGACTTCTCATCTTTAAGAAGAACTCCTTGCGGAGTATCAGGATCAAGGAGAATAGGAATAAGGTTGGGATGGTCGCTGAAATTGATTCCGTGAAAATCAGCACATTCACGTTCATGCCAGTCCGCACCCTGATGCACATTTGATATGGTAGGAATTACCGGCTCGTTATGAGCAAGCATTACCCGATGAGCCACCCGCTCAGAAGAATCGAAACGTGCATAATGGTAGGTAACTAAAAAGCCTTCAGAAACATCAAGTGCATCTATATCCTCTAGGTAATATCCTTTCCGGAGCATCTCTGTTGCTGCGGCCAGAATATCATCTGGTGACAAAAATACATTATAATTAATTCCGCTTTTTTCAAAAGAACACTTGTAGCACATCAAAGGAGTAACAGTTTCCAGTAATTTCTCGCTTACCGACATTATGCATTCTCCTTTTCAAGAGAGTCAGCAACAGGCCACCAACGTTTACCGGATACTTTTTTCTGGATTTCGAACAATCCTTCAAGCAAAGCTTCCGGACGAGGAGGACACCCCGGAACGAAAACATCAACAGGAATAAGTTTATCAACACCTTCAATTATGCCGTATTGATTTTTAAATTTAAAAGGACCACCTGAAATTGCACAGTTACCAAGAGCTAGAACCCATTTAGGCGCAGGCATCTGTTCATACAATCTGACAACAGCAGGCGCCATTTTTTTTGTAACTGTTCCCGCTACGATCATTAAGTCAGCCTGACGGGCAGAAGGACGGAAAACCTCCGCTCCAAAACGCGCCATATCGAACCTAGCCATACCGCAAGCCATCATCTCAATAGCACAGCATGCAAGACCAAAGGTCATAGGCCAGAGGGACATGGATCTACATATATCCATTGCATCCTCTGCAAGTTGAAGTCGGACAAGACCATCTTCTACATGGTGTCCGCCTGGTGTCAGGATATTTTCCTCGGCCATGTGAATACCCCTTTTCTCCAGAAGTAGATTATTGCTAGAGCCAAAACGCCCATAAAAACAGCCACTTTGTAAAATGACATCATCCCTTCGGCATGAGGGTACCAAGCAGCAACAGGAAATAAGTACAAAACATCAACATCAAATGCTAAAAACAGCAAAGCGTAGACATAATAACTTATTCCGAATTGATTCCATGCTCGCCCATGCGGTTTCATACCGCACTCATACGGCATTCCGATATCGCCACCCTTCGCGCACGGGGCTACAACCTTTGACAAAATCAAAGGGCCACCGGCAAAAAGCAAACCGCCAAGCATAAAAAGGAAAATGGCTAACTGAAGCCAAGTAAAGATCATCTTTCGCCCTCGCTTACTTTTTAAAAATTAGTAACACAAGAAGAGAAATAGACAGAGACAAGTAGCACGAAAAAACTAGCAGAATCAAAAAAGATTCAACAAAAACAACATCAAGTAGCTATTTTTATTAAAGCTTATGTCACCAGCCTTTCATCGTGTCAAGGTGTTATAACAGCAACTTCAGAAAATACATGTGCATTATTGAACATTTTTGAAAAAGTTAAATTTTTTTTTACCTTAAAATTCAAATAGTTAAAAATAAGTTTAATTATTAAATCTTTTTTCAAAAAAACATTTAGACAAATTCTACATACAAATAACACTCAAACTGTTTATGGTGATTTAAATTCACAACCCAAAAGAGATTATTTTCACAATCTCATTTGGGTATATTTATAGTAAAAACAATATACATTTTTGTTTAAAATTAAAGACCTTACAACACTGCTATCATCTTTTTAAATAGATACTCGAAAGATCTATAAATCCAAAAAAACAAAAAAACTCTCACAACAAGTTATGAGAGTTCAACACACTAAAATTTAGGAACTTTTAACAGATCGAGACTTAAGACTAAAGTTTCTCGCAGCATCCTTCTTCACTAAAAAAACAAAATCGTTTGAAAGCTCCTTCTTTAACCTTGTACATTGCAGAGTCTGCTTTCTGCACCAAATCTTGAGCATTCTTCCCATCTTCAGGGAAAAGACTTATTCCCACCGAAGCTCCAATATTACAAATAACCCCGTCAACATTAAACTCATTAGTAAGACTTTCAACAAATTCTTCTGCAACTTTTTTAACATCGTCTATATTGGAAGGTCTTTCAAGTAAAACGCAAAATTCATCACCACCCAGCCGAGCTAATGTATCAGATGACCTCAGCCTAGATTTCAAGCGATTAGCAACATGGAGTAACAAAATATCCCCGGCATGATGTCCGAATTGATCATTTACAGATTTAAAATGGTCCAAATCAATGAAGAGTAATGCTAATTTTTCTTTATATCTTTGCGCATTAGCAATTGATTTCTCAAGCCTATCAAAAAACAGATAACGATTAGGAACTCCTGTCAACGCATCCAAAGTCGCTTTTTCCTTAAGATCAAGTTCACACAACTTCCGCTGGGTAACATCTTCAATGACTCCTTCAACATAAAACTCGCCATCTTCCTCGAAAAGCCTTGAACTCTCTGAAATCCAAATAAGAGAACCATCTTTTCGGATTACCTTTATTTCACAATCATTTAAATACTTATCGCGTTTTAAAGATTCTATATAATCAAACTTTGCACCTGCACTGGCAAAAAGATTACGCCCGCAACCTGACTTTAAAACATCATCAGGCGAATCATATCCTAAAATTCTGGCAAGAGCAGGATTAACTTCTACAAAATCACCGTCTAAAGTTGATCTGAAAATACCTTCAACTGCGCGAACAAAAATATTACGATATTTTTCTTCGGCGATACGCAGAGCTTTTTCCGTTTTAATACGCTGAGCAATTTCCCGTTCAAGAAGATCGTTCTGTCTCTTTAACTGGAGAAAAACTCCGACTTTACTGCGCAAGGTAGGAGGGTCGATCGGTTGCGTTAAAAAATCAACAGCTCCGACATCATATCCCATTCGTGCATATGCCGGATCTTTATATATAGCAGTCAGAAATATAATTGGGATTAATTTACAAGAACTTATCCTTCGAATCGCTTTTGCAGTGGCGTAACCGTCCATGCCTGGCATCTGAACATCTAAAAGAATTAGAGCAAAATCATGTTCTTCACAGAGCTCAACTGACTCTTCACCGTTAACGGCTTTAAAAATTTCTGCCCCTTCGTTACGTAGAAGCCTGTCTAGTAACATCAAGTTGACTACATTATCGTCAACAATAAGTATTTTTAAGGAATTATCCATAAGTTAAACTTAATACAATTCGTTAAAAGTTAAAACCCTAGAATAATATTTTTTACAAAAATAAGATTCTGTTTTTGTTGCTTGTTTTATCCCTAATTTCAAAGTATTTATCGGCTGAATATTTTATTATGCTGTATCCGGAGATAAAAATGAGCAAAAGACAACACTATACAGTTACAGGCGGAGCCGGATTTCTTGGCTCAAGACTCTGCGAAAAACTGCTTGAACAAGGACACGAAGTATTGTGTGTGGATAACTTCTATACAGGGCAAAAATCTAACATTATAAAAATGATGGATAGCCCGTACTTCGAAATGATGCGACATGACATAACCTTCCCCCTTTATCTGGAAACAGATAACATATTTAATCTAGCTTGCCCCGCATCTCCTATTCACTATCAGTTTGACCCTGTTCAAACGACTAAAACATCTGTCCACGGCGCTATCAATGTACTTGGACTTGCAAAAAGAGTTAAGGCTAAAATCTTTCAGGCATCGACTTCAGAAGTATACGGAGATCCTGCATGCCATCCACAAAAAGAAGACTACTGGGGAAATGTAAATCCAATAGGCCCCAGAGCTTGCTACGATGAAGGTAAACGATGCGCGGAAACTCTTTTTTTCGATTACCACCGGCAGCATAAATTACGCATTAAAGTTGCTAGAATATTCAATACATACGGTCCGCGTATGGCTGTAAATGATGGACGTGTTGTTTCAAATTTCATTGTACAAGCTCTAAAAAACGACCCTATAACTCTTTACGGAGACGGGTTACAGACCAGATCTTTTTGTTACATAGATGATCTGATTGATGCCTTTCTTAAAATCATGAATACAGACGATTCGTTCACGGGGCCAGTTAATCTCGGAAATCCTCGAGAATTTACAATCCGCCAGCTTGCAGAAATTATTATTAATATGATCGGATCATCTTCAAAAATAATATTTAAACCACTACCAGAAAACGACCCATGCCAACGGAGCCCGGACATAACCCTTGCACAAAAAACAATTGACTGGACTCCTTCCACTTCACTTGAAGAAGGTCTTAAGCCAACCATAGCTTACTTCGAGAAAATTTTAAGCAAATAAAAAAGCCCACCTTGAGTACTCAAGGTGGGCTTTTTTATTTGCTTAGTAAAGGTAACTTATTCGGCTTTAAATATGCCGGATTTACCACCTTCTTTATAGACAAGACGACAATCTGTAATAACAACATCCTTCTGAACAGCTTTGCACATATCATAAATGGTTGCTGCTGCAATTTGAACAGCTATTAAAGCTTCCATTTCGATTCCAGTTTTACCGGTTGTACGTGCTTCAGCTTCAATTTCAATAAGATAATTTTTATCATCCACATTAAAACGGACATCAACATAACTGATTGCCAAAGGATGACATAGGGGAAT
This sequence comes from Desulfovibrio sp. UCD-KL4C, assembly GCF_006210265.1. Lineage (NCBI taxonomy): Bacteria > Pseudomonadati > Thermodesulfobacteriota > Desulfovibrionia > Desulfovibrionales > Desulfovibrionaceae > Desulfovibrio > Desulfovibrio sp. UCD-KL4C. Next base: position 1,241,631 of record NZ_VCNC01000001.1, on the reverse strand, counting down.
TAATCTATGAGTTTCCTTAGCTCCCATTATTCCGGCAATCTTTGCTGTATTCAAAGCATCTCCTTTAGGGAGAGCATTTTCTTGCAACATTTCAAAAGTTTTCTGATTTAGAAGAACCTTTCCTTTAGCGACAGCCTTGCGAATAGTATCTTTTTTAGCTGAAACATCTACCATTACGGCATTTCCATCAGCATCTAAGTGGGAGAATTCACTCATTTTTTAATCACCCATCACCTTGTCTTTAGCTTTTTTAAAAAGTTTCTTCACTTTTTTCATGGGTTTTTCTTCCTCAAGAGCTGCAAACTGCTCCAGAAGTTCCTGCTGCTTAGCACTGATATTAGTTGGAGTTTTAACCTTAACCTCGACTAGAAGCTCACCTTTATGTGAACTTCCTAAGTAAGGAAGACCTAATCCTCTAAGCTGGAAGACTTCACCGCTTTGCGTTCCCTTAGGGATGTCCATATCAACAGGCTCGTCAAGAGTTTGAACACTCATTTTATAACCCAATGCGGCCTGAACAAAAGTAATCTCCGTGGTTAGGACAAGATCCTGTCCCTGACGTTTGAATACTTTATCCGGCTGCACAGTGATAACAACATACAGATCACCATGTGGACCACCGTTCAATCCGGCTTCACCCTCACCGCGCAGACGGAGTCTTGATCCATTGTCTACGCCGGCAGGAATTCGAACATTAAGATTTTTTTCTTTACGGACATACCCAGCTCCGCGACAGGCAGAACAAGGGTTAGTAATAACCTGTCCACGACCGTTACATGAAGGGCACGGCACAGAAATCTGGAAAAAGCCCTGACTCTGTACAACTGAGCCCCTGCCGCCGCAGTGAGAACAAGTTTCCGGAGATGAGCCGGGAGCAGCCCCGCTTCCGTCACATTCTTCACAAGTATCTGTAACAGGAAGAGTCAGCTCAACTTCAGTTCCTTTAGCCGCATCGCGGAAAGAAACCGTAAGATTATATCTAAGGTCTGATCCAGCCTGCATGCGTTTACCGCTCTGCCCCTGACTGAATCCGAAAATATCTCCGAAGATATCTCCGAATGAACCGAAGATATCTTCCGAAGATTTAAATCCACTAAATCCACCACCGTTCATACCTTCGTGCCCGTAGCGGTCATAACGACTTCGCTTTTCGGGATCACGCAGGACTTCGTATGCCTCAGCAGCTTCTTTAAACTTTGCCTCAGCTTCGTCGTCACCAGGATTACGGTCAGGATGATATTCAAAAGCAAGCTTGCGATAAGCTCTTTTTATTTCACCTTCCTGAGATTCCCGTGTGACCTGTAGAATTTCGTAATAATCGCGTTTAGACATATTTATTCACTATCCGGGTTTGCTCCAGAAAATGTGTGATAATCTTCAGGGATAACCTTACCAGCGGCAATTTCCCTCAAAGCTGTTACAATTTCTTTGTTCTTGGATTCAATAAGAGGAGGGTATCCTTCACGATACTGTTTAACTCTTTTGATGGCCATCTGGACAATAAGGAATCTGTTACCGACTTCAGCCAGACAATCTTCAATTGTAATCCTTGCCATATTATCTCCAAAACGATGGTTTTGCCGAAAGAGAAAATCTCTTTACGACTATTTTCTGAGAGGAATCTGACCTTGCAAATCTTCAAGCAATTTATTGGATACCTGATAGTATCCTTTGTCATCACCTAGTGAAAGCCAACACAGCCCTGACGGAAGTTCAGGGTCAGTAAAAAAAACAACTTTTACAAGCCTGCTGCCAGCCACATTCATTAGTTCAAGTTCCATTGCTTTTACAGCTGAACTTGAAAGATCACTAATCGGTTCCGCCTCGAATTTTAATTCATTAAGTCGCCATAGGGACATGTCAATACCCAGCAAAGGTTTTCTTTCATCAAGGCTTTCCCAGTTTTTATCAGATTTAATCCCAATAAAAGTCTGATTACCTTGTAAAACACGAATAGAACCAATCTTTCCTGTTTCAACAGAAAGAATAGAACGCTTGCGCATACCGAATGCTGTTTTATTCAACTGATCTACATGCTCTTTACTAAGAACAAAGAAACCATTTTGAATAGTGGAATTTGCTAAATAATAATCTTTATCACCTTCCACATCAAAAAAATCAATACTTTTAATACTCTTATCACGAAATAAAACTTCGAGACTAAAGAGCAAATTACCTAGCTTTTCTGAAGATCCAGAAACAAGCCCTTTTGCCGGAGTTTCCATTAAAGAGTGTAAAAATAAATCTATCTCCCCTGAACGGGCTGTTTGACCTGTCAAAGTGACAGGAAAAGAAAAAACAAATTGGTCTTTTTGACGAACAATAGTCCATAAAGGAGAGTCGCCGTTGCTAAGAGAAATAGAAGAAATATTATTAACTTCGCCAGAGAGTAATTGCAGATTGAAATAATACTCTGCCGGAAAATCACACCGACGGACAAAATCATTATTTAAAACGAATAAATCGTTTTGACTCAAAGAATTCACAGCAAAAGAGCCTTCATCCGACGGAGACCTATCACCGATAGTCAAACTCAAAGCCTGACCTCCGCCCGTTGATATTCGTATCTGAGGGACAAGCAATCCATACTGCTGCCTGTTTTTTCCAGTCATGCGCCCGATATATTTTAAAGCATGTCCCTGAGCTAAAACTCTTAATAATCTATCCACCTTCGAAGTATCTGCTAAGGGATATTCATTCCAGTCCTGCTGAACAACATCCCAACCACCAGTCTTGCGCACCAGTGAAAAGCAGTCTTTTCCAGAACGACAAATATCAATTTTGTCCACCTGCTTCGACAAAACGGACGGCCAGAGTGGCTCAGACCGCAACATAGGAAGTTTCGGCGAGCTAAAATAAAAGACTCCACAGATGATGGCAACCAGAGCCAGAAAAATAAAAAATCTTTTCAGCACAGACCACACCTTAGGATAACAGGTTTGAAACAGTTTCATCAACGGAGCAATTTACTAAGATAAACGCAATAGACTTGCATGTCAATTAATTTTAAGGCAAAGTGCCCACTTCTTTCAAAGAAAATCATTATTCAGTGATAGACCTAAACTAATTCTTAAATAAAATCAGTTTTTTTCTAATTTATTTCATAACTGATTTGGAGTTTTCAAAATGCCCAAATGGGGAAAATTAAGCTATGCACAAAAAAAAACGGTCTCTACCGTGGGCATGCTTATGCAAAAAACAGAGATGATTCACGAAGGGGCTCGCATCGGCGTAGCAGTCTCAGGAGGAGTTGACAGCTTTGTACTAATCAAAACAATGCTCATCAGACAGGCCATCATACCTATAAATATAGAACTCATGGTTCTTCACGTCAACCCAGGATTTGATCCAGATAGCCACCATCCACTCACCAACTGGTGTATTGAAAACGGAGTTTCTTCACATATAGAATTAACAAATTATGGACCACGTGCTCACGGACCGGAAAACAGGAATAAATCAGCCTGCTTCTTTTGCAGCAGACTGCGGCGTAAAAGACTATTTGAATTATGCGAACAATACGATTTAACCCATTTGGCTATAGGACATACTGCAGATGATCTTGTTACTACATTTCATATGAACATGGAACAAAATGGAAGAATTCAAGGACTTTCAGCCAATGAACCTTTCTTTAAAGGCAAGCTTCAGATGATCCGCCCAGCTCTTATGCTTGAAAAAAAGTTCATTAAAGCAGCCGCCCGCCAATGGGAATTGCCAATCTGGAAAAACAACTGTCCATCCAACAACGCAACCAAACGCAGCTACATTTACGAGCGACTCCAAGAAGAATGGAACAAGAATCCTATCACTAGAAATAACACTTTCAATGCTTTAAGGCGTTGGCAACTTGACTTAAACATGAAAAAGAAATAACAATTCTCGGAATTAATTACGCCTTTTACACAGAGATGAATTTAACCTCATAATTAAACAGGCCAACGGGAAAAATGCTATTCAAAAAATACCATATTGTTATATTTAAAAATCCTAGCGAGAATGCCCGCAAATTCCAAATTAGGGGATGGTTGTTTATATCCATTTTTGCCCTAATAGCCGGACTTGTTGGCGGCAATATAATGCTATGGAAATATTACGAAAATTATTCTGGATTAGAATCAAATCTTGCTCATGCTGAAAAGGCTGTTCAAGAGCAAAAAGCGCAGCTTCTATCTCTTTCTCAAAAGATGATGAATATTTCTCAAGACCTCGATAGAGTCAGAAACTTTGACTCCAAACTACGAGTAATGATTAATTTGGATCAGGAAAATGTTCAAAGCGTAACTCCGAAAGGAGGTTCTACTGAACCCAATTTTTCAAACAACTACCTTCCGCTTTACCGCCAAGAACTTCTTGTACGTAAAATGCATGATTTTTTAGCTCAGCTCAGCACTGAAGCAAAACTGGAAGAAGTAAAACAACAAGAAATAATTCATTCCATGCGCTCCAGGCAAGATGCGCTTGATTCAACGCCATCTATCTGGCCAGTTGAAGGTTGGGTAACATCCCCATTCGGCTGGAGAAGCTCCCCTTTTACAGGCAAAAGAGAATATCACAAAGGATTAGATATTTCTTGTCCTCTCGGGACACCTATATATGCTCCGGCACAAGGAACAATTTCCTTCGTAGGACTTAGCGGCGGATATGGACGCTTAATTAAAATAAATCACGGTGCAAACCTTTCGACAAGATACGGGCATCTGAAAATGGCAGCAGTTAAAAAAGGCCAAGTCGTAACACGCGGTGAACTTATCGGTTATGCCGGCAGCACCGGACGCTCAACCGGCCCTCACCTACACTATGAAGTTAGACTCGGAGGCGTTCCAGTCAGCCCGTTACGTTACATTTTAAATTAAGACTTATTTTGAAGCAGTCTTATGGCCCGTAAGGAAACTCTCCTAACGGGCCTTTTTATTGCCCAAAAACAGATCGCAACAAGATAATACCCCTTATTCTCGCCTTTGATCTATTTAAAACTTAATGCTAACAATATCTAAATAATGGGTCTTTTCTTGCATTGGATTACAAAAAGAGAACAGCATGAATATTTTTAACTTCAGTCCAAACGATCTTATGAGCTTCTATCTTACCTTCTTTCGGGTAAGTATTGTGCTCTTTATGCTGCCTTTTTTCGGATCCAACTCAATTCCGAATATGCTTAAAGCTGCGCTTGCTATTGTTTTGACTATCGCCATATGGCCTGCAGTCTCGTTTGACGGCTCTCTTATGCCATCAAATCCATATAATATCGCTCTTATGATCTTGGGAGAATTAGTCTTAGGACTAACGCTTGGAATTATTATTAACGTCGTTTTCTCTGCGATCCAAACAGGCGGTAACTTTATAGGCGTACATATGGGCTTATCTATGGTTAACGTTTTAGACCCCATGACTGGAGTAAACGAAGCAGTAACAGCTCACTTCTTGTATATGTGCTCTATTCTCGTCTTTCTAGCCCTTAACGGTCACTTATACCTTATCTCAGGACTTGTTGACAGTTTCAAATATATCCCTCCTGGACAGATTTTTATTAATGAAACTCTGGTTACTCAAATAATGACAATCTCAACTGAACTTTTTGTTTTAGCCGTAAAGGTGGCTTCCCCAATCATTGCTTCTATTTTTGTAGTTGACCTTGCTCTTGCACTAATTAGTAAAATGTCCCCACAGATGAACGTGCTGATGCTTGGCTTCCCTTTAAAGATCATGGTGGGATTTTACTTCTTAAGTATGGTATTCACAATTTTAGCCATATTTATTGGAGATTTTGTGCATACACTCCCGGCTTACATGTTAAATATTATCAAGGCGGCAAGTCCGCTGGATATTCCACCATTAAAATAGGCCGCCATGCAAGAAGATCCAAGTAAAACAGAGAAAGCGACCCCCAAGCGAATAGATAAATCGAGGAAAGAAGGCAGTGTTCCTAAGGGACAAGAAATGGGGAAAACTATAACTTTGTTAGCAGGAGTTATTGCGCTTAAATTCCTGATGGAGTTCTATTACGAAGAATTTTACACACTTTTCCAATGGTTTTTAACCAAAGGAATTTTTTTAGAATTAAATAAAAATTCAGTTTACACACTATTTATGTGGTGCTCAGAAAAACTTGCAATGATCCTGCTACCACTGCTGCTCTCCATTGCATTTGCGGCATATCTAACTCTTAGACTTCAGGTCGGAAGCTTGTGGTCTACTAAAGTGTTTGAGCCTAAATTCAGCAAAATGTTTGACCTAATGGCTGGCGTAAAAAAACTTCTCTTTGATGTAAAAACACTCGTCAGACTCTCTAAAAGCCTCTTACTGGCAATAGTTGTAGGAATTGCACCATATATTGTTATTCAACAGGAACTACCTAATTTTCTGCCTCTTTTTCACTCCGACGCCCACAGGCTTGCTACTTTCATGCTTGAAGTCGGATACAAAATGGTCAGCTATACTATGCTTCCAATGATGGTGATAGCCATTGTCGATCTTTTGTACACCCGCTGGGATTACCAGGAAAATCTCAAAATGAGTAAAGATGAAGTCAAAGATGAACGCAAGCAATCTGAAGGTGACCCACAAGTCAAAATGCAGATGAAACAAAAAATGCAAGCAATCCTTCAGAAAAGGATGATGAGTGATGTTCCTAAAGCAGACGTAGTTATTACCAACCCAACCCACTTCGCAATAGCATTGCGGTACGATGCTCTCCAGGCTCCAGCCCCTCAGGTTCTGGCTAAAGGTATGAATAAAGTAGCTGAAAGAATCAAAGAAATCGCCCGTGAAAATAATGTCCCTATCCGTGAAAATAAACCTTTGGCACAGGCTTTGTATAAACAGGTTGAGATCGGTGACGTAATTCCGGAAGAACTGTATCAAGCTGTAGCTGCTATTCTCGCTAAACTTAATAGATTTAAGCGCTAATAAAGGGCTAAGCATCTTACCTCCTCCACTTTCGTTACCTCAATTAAAGACCTGAAAGGGGTGTCAAAATCATGGCCGCATCTAAGTCAAAAGCAGTAAATATAAATTATGATAGATTTGCCAAGCATGGTGATCTTCTATTAGCAGCAGGCGTAGTTATTATTCTATTCGTCATGCTGATTCCACTTCCCACACTTATAATTGACTTTATGCTGACCGTAAGTATTTCTCTTGGATTAATCATTCTTATTACATCCATGTTCATGCAGTCTCCCCTAGAATTTTCAATATTTCCATCACTCCTGCTGGTCACAACACTTTTGCGGCTGGCTCTTAACGTCGCAACAACGCGAGCAATTCTTTTACACGGGGATGAAGGTACATCAGCCGCCGGTAACGTTATTCAAAGCTTTGGGGAATTTGTTGTAGGTGGTAACTACATAATCGGTATTGTTATATTCCTCATTCTTTTCATTTTAAATAAAAAAGTTATCGTTGCCGGTACAACACGTATTGCGGAAGTAGCCGCACGATTCACCTTGGACGCAATGCCAGGTAAGCAAATGTCAATTGAGGCTGACCTTAACTCCGGCCTAATAGATGAAGAAGAAGCTCAAAGTCAAAGAACCTTGATCCGTAGAGAAGCAGACTTCTACGGAGCCATGGACGGTGCCGGTAAGTTCGTACAGGGGGATGTCAACGCCAGTATGATGATTACATTCGTAAATATCATCGGCGGAATCTTAATCGGGGTTCTGCAAAAAAACATGAACTGGGCTGATGCAGCACAGACATATACTCTCCTGACAATCGGTGATGGTCTTGTTTCCACAATCCCTTCACTTATCATATCTACATCAGCTGGAATCATTGTTTCACGCGCCGCGGCTGAAGCCAAGATGGGCGAAGAATTCCTCGGTCAGCTTACTTATCACTCACGCGCTCTTAAACTTGTATCAGCTATACTTGTAATTTTCGGAATAGTTCCCGGAATGCCGACGATTCCATTCCTAGCTCTTGCCATAGTAGTTTACGCCATTTCCACACTTAATCGTGACAACGAAGAAGCTAACGATAAGCAGGAAGCCAAAGACAAAAAAGCAAATGCAGATGCTCCCTCTCTGGACAGTCCAGAAGAAGTACAAGCCCTGCTACCACTTGACCAATTGGAACTGGAAGTCGGGTATGGACTCATTCCGCTGGTTGACGAAGAACAAAATGGTAATCTTCTTTCCCGTATACGCTCAATACGTCGACAATTCGCTTTGGACATGGGTGTCATTGTTCCGTCACTGCATCTGCGTGATAATCTCCAACTCAAACCCGGAGAATACAGAGTCCTCATTAAAGGCAACGCTGTTGCCTCAGCTGAGATTCTTATCGATCATCAGCTTGCTATGGACCCGGGTGACGCTAAACATCGAATCAAAGGTATTGAAACAGTTGAGCCAGCTTTCAATCTGCCTGCCATCTGGATCCCTGACAGTCAAAAAGAAGAAGCAATGCTTGCTGGATACACGGTTGTTGATCCTTCAACAGTTATTGCTACTCATCTTACTGAAATTTTCCGCCGCAACCTTGGAGAATTCCTTGGAAGACAGGAAACACAGGAACTGCTGGACAACCTTTCTAAACGTGCTCCTAAAGCCGTTGAAGATCTGGTTCCAAACATTATGCCGCTTGGAACTGTTCAGAAAGTTTTACAAAATCTTGTTAAAGAAAATGTTTCAGTTCGCGATATGCTAACAGTAGTTGAAGCTCTAGCTGACTACGGGCCATCTATTCAGGACCCTGGTCAGTTAACTGAATACGTCCGCTCTCACATGAGCAGAACGATTATTAAACCCTACCTTGCCAGTGATGGAAGCTTACCGATTCTGACTTTTGGGCCTAACGTAGAAGCTACTCTCAACTCGGCAATGAGAACTTCTGAAACTGGAGGATTTCTTGCACTTGACCCAGGAGCAGCTCAGCAGTTAATTCAATCTGTCAGCGTAGCTGCTGAAAATGTACTGAATACTGACGGTCAACCCGTTGTGCTGTGTGCTCCTCAGATGCGAAGCCATTTAGCACAACTGATGGTACGGTTCTTGCCTACAATCCCTATAATATCTCAGGCTGAGATTCCTGCAAGCGTAAGAATCATGTCTGCAGGTACTGTAGAGTTTTAAAAAGGTTGGTAATATGCGGGTAAAAACATTCAGAGGAAACAGCACAGCATCAATTTTCGCCGAAATCAAAGCTGAATTCGGTGACAGTGCTGTAATCCTCAGCAATAAGTCAGTAGAGGAAGGTGGATGTAAAATCCACGAAATCATGGTCGGTGTCGAAGGTCAGGAGACTCCTGTCCAGACGCAGCCCACCAGAGATGATGTTCTGGGTGATGCTATAAATTCCATTCCTGAATGGAATCAGGAATGGAATCAGATTAAAGGACATATGATGGCTCTTTTAAAGCCTCAAATGAACCTTAATCTCCTTGCCCCCCGCCAACGCCTCGCTCTAGAATACCTTGAGCGTGAAGGAGTTGAAGGTAAGGTTATTATGAGTTTATTTCATGACCTTAGACAAGACCCTTCAAAACAGATTCTACCCGTTCTAGAAAATATAGCACAGGTCTGCCCTTTCGGCCAAAAGAACTGGCCTCAAAAGATTCATGCATTGGCTGGACCGCACGGTGTAGGTAAAACTTCTACAATCATCAGGCTTGCTCTTAAAGAAAAGAAGGATAATCCAGGGGCACGGATATGCGTAGCCTCCGCGGACCAAGGACAGGGGAAAGGACGCCTTGTACTGCGTCACTACGCAGACCTTTCTGGGCTTGAATTCAAAGATCTTGCAACAAGAGACGATTTTGCTGCACTGACAGGCGAAAGTCATAAATTTGACAAAATTTTTATAGATCTGCCTGGACTTTCAGGAAATTCGGAACTTGAAAGCTGGCTGGCTGTATGTGGACTGACCGGAACCTGCGACATAGCTGTTCACTTGGTAATGAACCCATACTTTGCTCCAGCGCAATACACTGCATTTTTGAAAAGATACAAATCATCAAAACTAAAAAGTATTATCTGGACAAAACTTGATGAATCCTGTTCTTACGGCGCACTTATTAACACTTCATATGAAAGCGGACTACCTGTCTCACTGCTGTCATATGGATCTGGATTAAGAAACAGCTTAAAAAGTGCTATTGAAAAAGATTTCTGGAGACTCATCTTTAAACACCAGCTTCCCAAAAAAGATGAAACTTCATTTGCAAAGGCTGTCTAGTCAGTTAGTTTTGTTAAGTCAGCCATTTTTGAACAATTTAGTGTACGATACTCGTTGCATAATTTCTGCTAGCAACGTAAACAATAGAGATAAAATATAAACAGGTGATGCAAATGAGCTACAATCTTCCCATGGTCTTTTCAGTCACCTCCGGCAAAGGAGGCGTAGGCAAAACAAATATTTCTGTAAATTTGGCCTACCATCTTAGCCGCATGGGCAAGAAAGTTTTATTATTGGATGCCGACTTAGGACTGGCCAATGTGGATGTACTTCTTGGAATAGCTCCTAGGTACAACCTGTTCCATCTTTTTCATGAAGGAACCAATCTCCGAGAGGTTTTGTACAAAACAAAATTCGGCTTTGATATACTTCCTGCCTCCTCAGGAGTCAGCGATATGGTCTCTCTCTCAACAGGTCAAAAACTCGACTTGCTGGAAGCAATGGACCATCTTGAAGAAGAAATAGACTATCTTATAATTGACACCGGAGCCGGTATCAATGAGAACGTATTATACTTTAACCTCGCGGTTCAGGAACGACTTCTGGTCCTTACACCTGAACCGACATCTCTCACTGATGCGTATGCACTGATTAAAGTAATGAAACTTAACCATGGGGTAGACAAATTTAAAATTTTAGTGAACATGACTCCTGATATGGCAACAGCTAAAGATATTTTCAAAAAACTTTATATGGCTTGTGACCATTTCTTAAGTGGTGTGTCTCTTGAACTTACGGGGGTAATTCCCCGCGACCCTAAAATGCGTGACGCTGTTATCAACCAGACTCCTCTGTGTAATCTGCACCCTTCCAGCCCGGCCTGTGCAAAAATTGGGGAAGCAGCTAAAAAAATAACAACATGGAAATCAAACTCTGAGCTCGATGGAAATATTAAGTTCTTCTGGAAAAAACTTCTCTTCCAAGAACAGTCCGTGGCTTAAATTAGAGTCCGGAGTTACTAGTTGGGAAGATTTTTCGTCATCTGATCGAGAGGCGATAGTACGGCATTATTCTCCGAAAATCCGTATCATTGCACTCAGAATGAAAGCCAAGCTGCCCAAAAACGTGGAACTTGGTGAACTTATTAGTGCCGGAAGTATGGGACTTGTAGAATCACTTGGAAAGTTCCGTCCTGACCTTAAAATCAAATTTGAAACTTATGCTGAAAGCCGTATAAAAGGAGCCATGCTTGATGACCTTAGGCGACTAGACTGGTTCTCACGCGGATTACGGCAGAAAGTTAAAACTATTGAAAGCAGCATTAGAGACCTTGAACACGAAACAGGTTTAACACCTACAAGTGAACAAATTGAAGAGGCTACAGGATTTTCTGCAAAAGTAGTTCAGCAGGGTTTAGAAGCTTTGCAAAATCAGTTCTGCATAAGCCTTGATGCTTTTAATGACAATATTCCTAGCAATCATGATAATCAATTTGAAAATGAACCATACAATTCCGCTGCTTTTGAAGAAACAGTGGACAAGGTTGCAAATCTAATTGATAATTTGACGCAAAGAGAAAAATTGGTATTATCTTTATATTACGGAGAAGAGCTGAATATGAAAGAAACTTCCGACGTAATGGAAATTACAGAAGGGAGAGTTTCTCAACTTCACTCTCAAGCCCTTGCAAAATTAAGAAAAATGTTCCAGGAAAAATATAGTACGGAACCTTAAGGAGAAGCAAATGTCCATTGATTACTCTATGAAAGTTCTTGTTGTTGATGACTTCGCAACCATGCGCCGCATTATCAAAAACATCCTTCGTCAAATCGGTTTTACGAACATAGTAGAAGCTGATGACGGAACAACTGCGTGGGAACTTCTGAATAAAGATGACAGCATTCAGTTCATCGTTTCAGACTGGAACATGCCCCAAATGACTGGAATTGAATTCTTACGTAAAGTCAGAGCCAGCGAAGAATTCGCTGACCTCCCCTTCTTGATGGTTACAGCTGAAGCGCAGCAGGAAAATATCATTGAAGCAGTTCAGGCAAAAGTCTCTAACTATATAGTAAAACCTTTTACTCCTGACACTCTTGGTCAGAAAATTAATAAAATTTTTGAAAAATTATAAAATTTTCCAGCGGGTATAATTTTATACCCGCTGACTAATTATTTTCATTAAGCATAACCGGAAAACTTATTTCTAAGCGCCAAGACTTTAGCAAAGGGTTTCACGCATGATTTTCCTCGCTCTAGATGACATTGATGACTCCGAGGAGGAAGTGCAGACACCGGAACCAACAAGTAAGGCAACCCAAAAAGTTGACCTAGACCTTGATGATGCTCCTTTTCTAGAGGATGAAGACGAAGAAGACCTTGTCCCCGAAGAAGAACCCCAAGAACTTGAAGCTCTGGAAGAAGTTAAAACTAAAAGTACAGGTTCCAAGAAATTTATTTATATTGGAATCGGCGCAATTATTCTGCTTCTATCCCTAATTCTTGTTAAACTTTTTTTATTTAGTGACAGTCCACCTGCTGAGCCTCCTGCTCCGGTAGAAGAAAAAGCTGTTGAAATTCCTAAACAAGCTGAAGCTCCTCCGCCTCCTCCTGAAGAACCAGGCGTAACATTACTTAGAATGGATCCTTTTTGGGTAGAGCAGAAAGACGAAAAGGGACATATCCGTTTCCTAGTAGCAAGACTTGCGATGACAACCACCGACGAGAGAATCGTCGCGGAGTATAGACGTAAAACTTTGATTTTACGTGACGCGGTGTATTACTATCTAAAAAATAAAGATTTACAATTCTTATCCGATAAGAATAATGCGGAGAAATTAAAAAAAGACCTGCTCATGGTTATAAACCAATATATTGTTGCAGGTCAGTTTGAAACGATTCTATTTGAAAAATATCTTGTGAGGTAGTTTTATGCCCGGCTCTCTGGACATGCCTCTAATCATATCGCAACTTGCGAACGTTCAAAAAATATCCAATTCCGAACTGACTAAATCGGAATTACAACAATCACTCATGATTAATCCGTCAGAGCAAGATAAAAACAAAGAATCACAAAAACAAATTCAAAAAATTGAAAAAGATGAAGAATCTAAAGGTATCCAAGATAAATCTGCTGGGAATACCAAACAGGAAGCTCAATCTCGCAAAAGAAAAAAGAAAGAATCTGAGCCGGAATCAGAAGAAGAATCTCCGAAATCTTCTCCATGGTCTGGTAACATCATAAATGTTAAAATCTGATTAATTTAACTAACAACTGCGGACTAATAGAGAAGCTGATTAATAATGACTATCTTTCTACTCATATTTTTCTCACTTACCGAGATCATTCTACTCATTGCGATTATTATTTTCTTTATGAGACTTAAGAAGTCAGAATCATTGCTAAATCAACTTCAGTCCAAGCAAGAAGAGTTTATAAATAAACTTCACTTCAATGCTCAACTTGAAAGTGAGATCATTTCTACTTTTGAACAACGACAACTTGAATTGTCGCAGCTTGACCAGCTTTTAGATAACAAAACCAAAAAGCTGAAAAAAATTCTTTCACAAGCTGAAGAATTTTCTCGTTCTCCACAATTCTTACGTCAAATAATAATTACAGGCCATAAAGAAGGTAAACCCATCAGCAGTCTCGCTAAAGCTACGGGATTATCTACTGAAGAAGTTGAACTAATTCTTGATCAGTATAACTAGCACAATCTATGAAAATTTCCAGATACGGTAGCGGACATTACGGGAATAACAATTCAAAATCATCATCACGAGCTGCGGCATTTAGAAATAAATATAGTGTTGGAGAGATACTGAAAGGTAAACTTCTAAAATGGGAACGTAATAAGCTTGGCTGGGTTCAAATAAATTCTCAATCTTTGCTGGCAAATATTTCATCTTCTCCAGAACCAGGAGACGTTCTTACTTTTATAGTTCAGCAACTCTACCCTGATATAATTCTAAAAGAAATTAATTCTAACGAGTTACATGACAGAGGACAAGCTGTTACCCCATCTGATTTAACAAGGCTGTTTGTAACCAAAAGAGCGGCCTTTGAAGCACAGTCACGCAATATTATCAAAAAGAACTATGGTAGTGCGACAAAAACCGATCCAGACAAACTGGAATTATATTTGAAAGTAATTGGTGAGGACTCTCAAAGCTCAATTCTTTTTTTTGAAACACTAAAATGTGTCTCACTGCTAAATTCATCACTGAAAACAGCAACTCTGCATTACATGCCATGGCTCATGCCTTCCGCTTTGAATCAAGAAATAGTTCTTAAAATAAAAAAAGATGAAAAAAACTCTGACAATTCTTTTTATGAACTGTTTTACGCTTTTGACCTTTCCCCGTCGGCACCTATGCGTTTTAAATTTATGTATAAAAAACCGCAATATGGCTTTAAACTTCTTGCAGATTCACGAAACATAAGCTTGTTATTGTCTTCTAAATTAAAAGAATCCTTTCCAGAATATCTAGGAATTGAAAATATTCCTGCAAATTTCTCAGGCGGATTTTTATCTGAATTGCTAAGTTCTCCCTGACAATATCAATTTACGATTCTTTCTCTACACGGAAAACAGCAACTTCTTCTTCTAAAGACTCAACAGATAATGACAGTTGTTCAGTAATATTTACAAATTCTTGAAGTGCATCTTTTGTTTGAATAGATGTTTCACTAAGCTGTAGTATCGCTTTACTTATTTGCTCCGCACCTTCACTTTGATTCTGCATCCCTTCATTAACAGATTCAAACTGCGGAGTCAGCGAACGGACCTGATCGACAACTCCGGTAATGCCCTGGCCAAGCACTTCTACGTTGCTTACACCTGTTTCAACCTGCTGGCGGAACTTATCCATTTCCATAACACCTGATGAAACAGCAGAAAGCATTTCCGCTACAATTTTTTCAATATCCAAAGTGGACATTGCTGTTTTATCAGCAAGTTTTCTAATTTCGCGTGCTACAACAGAAAATCCCTGACCGAATTCGCCGGCTTTTTCAGCTTCAATTGCCGCGTTAAGTGAAAGTAAATTAATTTGCTCTGAGATTTTAGAAATTGAAGTAACGACAGAACTTATATTTGCAGCTTTAGAATTAATTATGGAAAGCTTAGAAAAAATCCCCCCAGAAGCATCTCGCATCTTTTCCATATTTTGTCCCATAACATCCAGATCCAAAACTCCTTGATCAGCCAACTCTGCTGTTGAAAGGGCAACTTCAGTTGCTTCATTCATCGTATGGGCGAGTTCTTGGGATGTTGCGGATATCTCGCGAGAAGTACTACCAAGCTCCTGAGTCGCTGTGGCCTGATTCTCAACAGCGATTTCAAGCTGCCCAATTGCAGAACTTAGTTTGAGAGAAGATCCGGTCACCATGTCACCAGAGTTTTGAACCTGACTCACTAATGAATTTAGGGTGGTAAGCATTGTATGAAATGACTTAACTAAATAATCAATTTCATCCAATTTTCGGCTGCTATTATTGGCACCATGCCCCTCAAAAACCCGCTTTAACAAGGCAGGATCAGATTCGGTAATAAAAATTTTCTTGGCTTTTTTAAGATCACCTTTAGAAATATAATATGCCACCTTTGATACACTTTGTATTGGCAAACATGTTTTGCGGACAACGTAATAAATAAAACAAATTGTAACTATAAGAATAATCAGACTTATAGCAGCCTGCTTTATAATCAAACTATTTACAGGAGCATGAATTTCACTGATAGGGACTGTTGAAGCAATATACCAACCAAGAGGAGCATAGTATCTAACAAATGCCTGCTTATCGATTTCATTTCCATCATTTTTTTTAATTTTATAATTTAAATTCCATTGCCCTTGTTTCGCAATCATTTTCAAATCATGAATTAAACTTTTTCCAGTATCAATATTAATTGTATCTCCAAAATTAGAGCTTGCCCCAGCGGGGGGAACCAATACATTTTTATCATTGTCAAAAATAAATAAGCGCCCTGTCTCAGCTAAACGAATTTGAGAAAAACCTTTCTGCAAATCTTTTATTAATCCAGCTTCCTGAACTTCAATAGAGTTCTCAATATCATCAACATAATTTCCAGTACCAAGTATCCAATTCCATTTTGAAAAATGTTTTACATATAAAATTTTAGGAACAGGAACAGCGGAGCCTAATCTGGACCACCATATGTCAGTAAACCCACCGATTTCTGTAGTTCCTTTTGCCATCATGTCCGGACCGAAGACATATCCTTTTTTATCCTTTGACTTTGATAAATCTTGTCCTTCCAAAGTTCTATCAGGATGAGCCAATAAAGTAAGCTTATCAGTATAAATAAAAAAGTAGTCATTGTTAAAATATCTGGTAGTTCTTGCTAGCTGATAAGCAGCTTCTTTAGCCTGCTTCTCTGTCATCACCCCAGACTTGTAGAGAGAGTAATAAGCGTCAATTTGGGCATAAAAAATACTCATTGCATCCTTAATAGCCTGTTTACGCTCCTGATAAGCTTCCTTCCGGTACACATCAATGGACTGCTTTCCCTCCTGCAGATATAACAACCCCATACGAATCGTATTTCTTGCGGTTTTACCCTGCGCCTCAAACATGTCCCGTTCAAGAGTATTATCAATAAAAAATAGCGTTATCACAGTAGAAATAATAACTACAATGGCAACCATATATGAAATTCTAGAGCTCATGGAGCGGAACATAAAAACTCCTTAGTATTACAACATCTGCATAATAATTAAAAAATATTTCAATTCATCTCTAATGAATTTTAAGTCTTAGTCATATTGATATTTACTCTTGCATGAAATTGAGTCAAGCCCGTTTCCTTTCACAAGTATACAGACCAAACAAAAAAAGGCCCACCATTCGGTGGGCCTTAAAAATAATTCGATCAAATTTAAAATCTATACAGGTACTGAAACAACTTCTGGAAATGCAGGAGCATGCTCTTTCTGTGCAACATTGTCGTAAAGAGGTTCAAGTACACGTTCTTCGAGATAATCTTCAGCATTTGCATAAAGATATCTGAGAAATGAATTATTCAGAGCATGACCGGAAGCGAATATTTCGAATCTACCCTGCAATGGGATTTCCATTACAGCCATATCACCGATAAAATCTAAAATTTTGTGTCTTACAAACTCATCTGCAAAACGAAGCCCGTCTTCATTTAAAATGCTGTAATCATCTAGAACAACGGCATTATCAAGAGAACCGCCAAGAGCAAGTCCGTTAGCGTGTAAATATTCAACTTCTTTCAAAAAACCGAATGTTCTGGCTTTAGCCAAATGATCTGCAAATACATCTGGAGTAATTTCAAGAGATAAAGATTGTCTTCCAATCTGAGGATGATCAAATTCAATTGTGTAATCAATTGAAAAACCATCATAAGGGTAAGCTCTAATAAACTTTCCATCCTGCTCAAAATTTAAAGACTTAGTAACTGCGAGAACTTTGCGCGGCTTTGAAAGTTTTCTAACTTCAGCCTGACGGAGAAGATAAACAAAAGGTCCGGCACTACCGTCCATGATGGGTAACTCATTACCCCTGACTTCTACATGAATATTATCAATTCCCATTCCACGTACGGTGGCGAGAAGATGTTCAACTGTTGAAACAGAATCTTTGCCATTCCCAATAGTCGTAGCAAGTCCGGTTGCTACAACCAGATCTGGATTTGGAGTTATAAATGAATTACCTGCTCCAGTATGAAGTGAAAAAAGAATACCAGTATCTTCAGCAGCAGGTCTCAAAACGATCTCCACCTGCTTGCCGCTGTGAAGTCCGACCCCTTTACAACTTACTGTTTTCTGGATTGTTGTCTGTAGCATATTGTCTCCCTTGCCCCTTACACTTGCAAGTGTCATGCCTGAAATATGATATCTGTAAGTACTTGATTTACTGTAATTTATATCTTTAAATCTTACTAATCTTCACAAGTAGTTGTTTTTTTACAACAAGATTAAACATACACTGTGGTTTTTTTGCAACCATGCAACAACATTCAACTCTTTTTGGCAAAAATGATACGGTCATGATTTGAGATATCAGTTAACACACGCACCTGCCCTGAAAAAGCATCATACGCATCAAAGATCTCATATCCTGCACGCCCTTGTAGATAACCTATCTCCATATACATGTATCCGGGCGACTTTAATGCGGCAGCAATATGTCCAGCGCAACCTTTGATAAGTTCATCTCCCTGCTCCCCTCCAACTAGGGCTGAAACGGGTTCAAACGCAGCAACCTCTTGACTTATATCCGTAAGTTCTGCAACGCTTAAATATGGAGGATTGGCAAGAATTAGATCAAAAATAGAATTTTTAAAAACTGGCTCCGTAAAATCTGCCTGAACAAATAAAACGCGATCATCCACTGAATGATTTTTGGCATTATCTCTGGCAATAACAAGAGCATCTGAACTTAAATCCATGGCAATACCTCTAGCCTTAGGAAAAAACTTTGCTATTGTTACAGCGAGTATCCCTGAACCAGTACCAAAATCAGCAAATAAAAAAGGATCTTCGCGTTTAAACTTTTTCAAAACATGCTCAACAATTTCTTCTGTTTCAGGGCGCGGTATAAGAACGCCTGAGCCGACTTTAAATTCAAGTCCATAAAATTCTTTTTGTCCGAGAATGTATGCAACAGGTTCCCCCTGCGCCCTTCTATCAACTAAGCCATTGAAAGGGTGAATCAATTCGGACTCAACAGGGTTATTCATTTCCATAATCATTTTCAAACGATCTAACTTAAAAATCTTTTCAGCAAGAAGCTGCGCAGAAAGGGCCGGAGAATCTATTTCTGCTTCTGACAGTTTGAGAGTTGCTGCAGAAAGAACTTCTTTGAGTGTATTTTTTTTCATACGTTAAGGTCTCCGGGATCGAATTAAAATCTTAAACTTCTATAAAAATAGCCCGCTCCCAAATTGGCAGCGGGCTGTAATATCATAAAACAAAGAGTGAAAAGCAACACTCTAAACTTATACCGGAGATTAATCGGAAGCCTGATTCTTTAAAGCTTCTGACTGATAATGATTAATAAGTGAATCAATCAACTCAGACATATCCCCTTCTATAACTGAATCCAATTTATAGAGGGTAAGGTTAATCCTGTGGTCAGTCACGCGGCCTTGTGGGAAATTGTAAGTACGAATTCGCTCAGAGCGATCACCTGAACCAACCTGAGCACGACGAACTTCTGCCAATTCAGCATGCTGCTTATCCTGCTCCTGCTGAAGAAGCCTTGAGCACAAAACTTTCATAGCCTTAGCTTTATTCTTGTGCTGGGATTTTTCATCCTGACAAATAACTACAAGACCTGAAGGAATATGTGTCAGTCGGATAGCAGAGTCAGTTGTGTTAACACTCTGCCCGCCGGGACCTGATGCACGGAAAACATCAACACGAACATCTTCAGTGCGAACATGCACATCAACTTCTTCGGCTTCAGGCATAATCGCAACAGTAATAGCAGATGTATGAATACGTCCCTGAGATTCAGTAGCCGGAACACGTTGAACACGATGAGTTCCTGATTCATACTTCATTTTGCTGTAAATTTTAGGCCCGCTAATTGAAGCAATCATTTCCTTAAACCCGCCAGTTCCGGTAGGGTTGGAACTTAATATTTCAACTTTCCAGCCATTCTGCTCTGCATAGCGAGTATACATTCTGAAAACATCAGCGCAGAAAAGAGCAGCTTCTTCACCGCCTGTACCCGCTCTGATTTCAAGAATAATATTCTTTTCATCCATTGGGTCTTTAGGCAGAAGCAGTAATTTAAGCTCATTTTCAAGTTCTGGTATTCTTTCTTTAATTTCAGAGATTTCCATTTCGGCCATCTCACGAATTTCAGGATCAGAATCTTGAGCCATTTCTTTATTTTCTTCTAGGTCTGCAGAAAGCTGCTTATACTCTCTAAAAACCCGGACAACCTCTCCCATATCAGAGTGAGCACGTGTCACTTTTCTGAAACGTTCCTGATTGTTGTAAACTTCAGGATCACTAAGTTCCTGCTCCAAATCCATATAAGAACGCTCGATATCTTCAAGCTTAGCAAACATTAATTCTCCCCTCCATCCTCTTCAACAGCCTTTGCAAGGGCAGCCAAAGCGACCTCAATCTGATCTTGATCAGGATTACGCGTAGTCAAAAGCTGCATACCGAGCCCTGGAAGACACATAACCTGACAAAGTTTACTATCTGTATGCTTGCCGGACGCCTTGATCATTTCATAAGCAACAGCACTAACCGGAGCCATAAGCAACAATTTAATGCCTACAATATATAAATGCTTATAAATAAAAGTTTCAGGAGACCAAATAGCAAGCAACAAAGGAACCAGTATAGTAAACATTAAAATACTTACAACCAGTACAAACAACAAAAAAGCTGTTCCGCAACGGGGATGTAGTCTACTAAAGTCTTTAACTTTACTTGATGTAAGTTCGCATCCGGATTCATATGCCCATATAACTTTATGTTCAGCACCATGATACTGGAAAACACGTTTTATATCAGGGACAAATGATATGGATAAAATATATCCCAGAAACATAAGTATTTTAAACGCCCCATCCCATACATAAAAACTAAGAGTATTTACATCACCGGACAGGCCGAACCATTCCATCATGATAGAAAAAAAATGTGGAAGAACAACAAAAAGCCCCAAGGCTGCCCCAAGAGCTATAACCATTGTAAGTATCAGATGAAAACTGGTAAGTTCACCATCTTCCTCATCAAGAGCCTGAGTCGCGGAATAGTTCAGAGCTTTTACACCGTTGACCATAGTCTCAATAAAAATTGGAAAACCGCGTAAAAAAGGTTTCTTCATGAAATTAGGGGTCATAGAAAACCAAGGACGTAATTCCACGGTGATTTCACCGTCAGGACGACGGACCGCGATAGCAAGCTTGTCCTTAGCTCGCATCATAACGCCCTCGATAACAGCCTGACCACCGACGGTTTTAGCTGCGGACATTAAAAGAGCTGATTTCAAAGCGTTTCCTCTCTTTGGGATATAATTCCCGCTTAATTCAAGTAATTTCAGATTTAGATAGGATAATCACGCATAAGTAATCAGACAAGGGTTCAGCGCGAGATTTCCCAGAACAAAAGACTGTGCAGGATGGAAAGTGAAAGCCCCGCTTCACCATACGGCAGAACTTTCAATTGGATACAGAAAAACAACATGCCTCTGCCGCCGAAAGGCAACAGAGGCATGCTTGCGCGGTAGAACCGCAAAAAAAGAGCTAATTGCCTTTAACTTTATCGGCAGCGCTGAAATCACCAAATTTCTTCTTGAAGCGATCAATACGACCAGCTGCATCGATGAAACGCTGTTTACCTGTGTAAAAAGGATGGCAGTTAGAACAAATTTCAGTGCTGACCTCTTCACCAAGTGTAGAAAAAACTTTGGACTCATATCCGCAATGACAGCGAACTGTTGCCTTATAAAGTTTAGGATGGATATCTTTTTTCATGACTTACTCCTGTCTTTGTTAACCGTGGAAACAAAGCCCAATACCCCCACCGCATACAATTTGCAAGGAATATCTGCTTTGATTGAAATTTTTATGTAGAAACGGCCAACAAGTCAATCAATAATAAAAAAAGGCGGGGCCAGAAGGCCCCGCCTAAATATTCTGCAAAAACTAGATGCTATACGCAACCAGTAGGTTTAGGCAGACCAGCCATCTTACATGCTCCTTTACCAGGACCGGAAGGGAACAATTCATAGATGTGTTTAAGTTTGTAACCAGTAACTTTAGAAAGGATACGAACCATAGGAGCGATTCCGTTTTTCTTGTAGTAGTCCTGCAAGAAATCAAGAACTTTCTGGTGTTCTTCGTTAAGCTCTTTGATGCCTTCGCCTTCTTTACAGTAGTCAACCCACTCAGGAGCCCATTCTTCGAACTTTAAAAGAAAACCGTCTTCATCTACTTCAAAACTTTTACCTTCAAATTCTACTTGTGCCATCTCTGATACTCCTTAGGAATATTATGCTATTAAGCTAATCTGTAATCAGGCATAAGCCTGATCAACCATATCCAAAAACAGTGATCCACTGTTTCACGACTTTTTAAGTGGCAAAAACGAAAAGATGTTTTTGCTTACAAAGCGATAATCTCTAATATGCTTTCTTGTCAATAATGTTCCATCAAAATACGTATAAAATTTAGAACTTATTTACCAGCAAGCAGTTGTTCAAGGTGGACTCTTGCATACTCGAGCCCCGGTTCAAGCTCAAGCGCAGTTCTTAAATATTCTACGGCCTCTTCAGTCTCACCCATAAACTTATAGCATAGTCCCAAATTGGCTAAATCGGAAGCTGAACCGTTATCTATTGCTAAAGCTGATTTAAAATCTTCAGCTGCAAGAGAGTAATCACCAGTTTTAAATTTGGCAACTCCGCGCAAATTAAAATATTCCTTAGCTTCATTATCAAGCTCAATAGCACGATCAAGGAACGGAGTCACTTCATTCCATCTTTCTTCCAAGGACATAGCGTAGGCTGTATAAAAAGCTGACAATGCCTTTTCTTCGTTACCAGGTTGCTCTTCTATTGCCAGCGTAAACATGTCTGCAGCTCTTGAAGTATCTCCACTGCGGAGAGCAAGCATACCTTCAAAAAACGGAATAAAATAATCATCTTCATAAATATCTGAAATAACGTCTAAGCCTTCACCTGCTAGATCTATAGCAACTTTTTCTGATAAAATACGTCCGACAAAAAGTCCTAGACTTGCATGCGGAGTGCGTTCTCTGAAACGAAAACCGGGTACAAAATTATAATTAGCAGAGACACCTAAATCAGGGTGAGTGATATCAACAGTGTAAAGAGTGTAACCTTGATCATTAAGCCCCGTAGCAAGCGTCATAAGTTCATCGTATATGTCGTCATGTTCTACGGTAGGAAGACTATCAAGCGTAACGTGGTCTCCGTTGGCAAGCCAGTCAGTCTGCTCGAGCTCAGTAAATTTAGGAAGCCCTGAAGCTTCATAAACACGACCTGTTTCAAAATCTCCGGCAAGCTGAGCGACTTCAGTGAATGCTCTAATTGCTGCTTTTGATGGACATGAAGAAGTTCCGGCAGTAAACACAATTTCACTCATTCCCGGGAAAGTTGAAGGGTCCCAAGCGGTTACTGCGACAGTTGGCAAAGGCATCCCTAATGAAAAATCATTTATAATGTATTTGATTCCATTATCATCAAAACACTTACACAAATTTGCCAGAACAGGGTCCGTACACGATGATGATTCAATACAGTTAACATCACATCTCTCACGATCAATAACAGCGCAAACATGCCTTTCTACGAGCTCACTACTACCTTGAAGAACAGATTCCTCAGGAGTATTTCCGGCGGACGAGCCATTAAATTCATTTAATATTTTAAACCAGTCCAACGGAACATATTCTGTTTCACCGGTAAGCACGTTGAGAGCCGGATGAAAATGCCAGCGAACCAAATCCAGAATAACTCTGGCTTTGGCAGGTTCCATTTTTTCTTCAACAGACTGAAGAATCTTTTCAATCGTAATAACTTTACCGGGCCAAATTTCTTCAGCTTCACTATATGTTGCAAGAGTAAAATTTTCAGGTTCACTCCAAAAACTGAAAAAACTGAACCTTTCTACCAGTTCCATTAATGCAGAGGCTTCTGCCTGTGGAACCGAAGCACCCTTCCCCATCTGCTTACGGGTCGGCATTATCTCACGCGCGGCTGGTCCGCATTCACTGATGAAAACCGGAATCCCAAGTCGTCCGGTATCGATTTTGCGGGTACAACCGAGCACACCTTCGCATTTCTGTTCCAATAATTTTTTAACGTGTGAAACAGTTTCTTCTGGCGAAACAGCTTTATCCTGATCAGTTGTATAAACTTTAGGGCAAGATTTAAGTTTGATCATTTTAAAGGGCTCCCATTTTTATAAGAGAAATGATTGTTTTACCGTCATTGTCATCTCCGGCAAAAGGAACTTCCTGCCGCATTAAACGATATCCTTTTTTAGCTTCTTCAAAAAACAATCGCCCAGCACGTTTTTTATCCATCGCAAGCAATGCTTCTGACCCAGCATCCTTGCTAATGTGCTTATCTATGAAATTATAAAAAGGAATCTGGATATTTTCCTGATAAAGAACTTCACAACCTATAATATAATTAAATTTTTCACCCAGACCATCATTGCAGAAATCTATTTTCTTCACGGTAATTTTGTCATCAAGATTATTACGGACAGCATTCAAGCGGCAAAAAAGCAGAGCATCATCATCAATATCAGATAATACTACATTATAACCACGGCTGGCAGCTACAAGGCCACAAAGCCCACCGCCGGCACCGACTTCTAGAAATGTTGCATTCTCAACAGGAGAAAATTTTAAGAGATAAACACCAAGAACCATACAGGATGGCCAAATCTTAGCCCACAATGGCAGATCAATTTTTTTACCGCCTCTGGCCTTATCAATTAAACGGTCCAAATAGGCAGGCATATCGACTACTTGAGCTACTTCAATAGTTTTTGATCCAAGTTTAACAGTCTCAAATTTTATTGCACCAAATTTATTACGAGCAGCCGCAAGCAGTTCATCGAATGACGATTCTGGATTTAAAGCTATATTATTCAAGGATTTCCTCCTATGAAAGTTCGATTCTTTTTTTGTCTGCCAGAAAAAAATACAGACAAATTCTATTCATGATTGGTATAGATAAACTTTATCCGCGCGAAAAGGAGTAATCATTAACATCAGGACGGTCAACAATATGTTTTGGCGTGAAACAAAAAAGAAGAGTTATATTTAAAAGGCACAAAAAAAGGGTCGGTCATTACTGACCGACCCTGAATTCTCTTGGAGCGGGAAACGAGATTTGAACTCGCGACTTCAACCTTGGCAAGGTTACACTCTACCACTGAGTTATTCCCGCAAGCTGGAGGCGACATCCGGATTTGAACCGGAGAATGGAGGTTTTGCAGACCTCTGCCTTACCGCTTGGCTATGTCGCCTAAGAAAAAAAATGGAGCGGGAAACGAGATTTGAACTCGCGACTTCAACCTTGGCAAGGTTACACTCTACCGCTGAGTTATTCCCGCTCACAAAAAGCGAAACAGAAGATAACCTTTCAGCTAAACCCTGTCAACAACTTTTTTTCTTTTTTCTGAATTTTTCTTTAAGTTCTAATTGCTTAGCCAAATTAAATGCAAATAAAACTTAAATCAAAAAAAATTTTCAATGAACTAATTGCGTCAACCGAGAAAAGCTTTTAGGACAGCCCCAAGGTTTTGTCAACCGATTTACATTTTTAATTTATTTATATTTCTAACAACATTTGTTATACTTTTACTTTACTTTTTAAGCTTCTTTGGGATAAGACCTTTCATCTTTAAAAGCTTACTGTTGTCGAGGTAATTATTTTAAATCAACTTCTCCAAATGGGAGGTTAATAATATGGACCAGAAAGACTTAGCATTTTTCCGCGAGACCTTGAATCAAAATCTTAATGATATTTTGCAGAAAGGGCAGGAAACAATCGAAGACATGACGGAGTCCGGTGAGACTTACGCCGACCCTGCTGACCGTGCTACAGCCGAATCCGACAGAGCTTTTACTTTACGACTCAGAGATAGAGAACGTAAACTTATTAAAAAAATTCAAAAAGCAATTAAACGCATTGACGACGGAGACTTCGGTTATTGTTCATCATGCGGAGATGACATCTCAATTGCTCGCCTTAAAGCTCGTCCTATGACAACTCTTTGCATTGCATGTAAGAGTAAACAGGAAGAGGAAGAGCAAAATCGCGGAGATTAATCTCCAGGACAACACCTAATGGATGCGCACTTCTTCCGTGCCCTGACACGTGAACTTGAGGAAAATCTCAAGGGACGCAGGGTTGAAAAAATATTTGCTCCAGCTGACGGAGTATGGACTTTTGCGCTCCAATCTACAGGTGGTAAAGAATTCTTACTATTCAGGCCCGCCAAATCGGTGGGCCTTTTTTTTATTTCAAAGGTAAAACCTGTCAATCCAGCAAACCCCACTGGTACAGTAATGTGGCTGCGGAAAAGACTTTCAGGGCGAAGGATCTTTGAAACAGTCCATGACTGGATTAATCTTCGCGTGGCATTCACCCTTTCTCCGGGAAGAGAGCCAGGCAGATATAGATTCCTTTTATTCGATATGAAAAAAGGAGTTTCTCTGGTTCATGAGCTTCCACAAGACTTTGGACAGCAGGTAGACTGGCCTTCATATGCAGATATTCAGGATACCCATGAAATATGGAAAGAGTTCCCGCATATTTCCCCTCCTCTCCGCAAGACTCTAAGCGCCTTAACTCCTCCAGAAGCTCAAAATTTATTGGAAAAGCTTAAAAATGGAGAAGCTGACACTTTTTATCTTACAACTGAAGGTAAAAACGCATTAATGCCCCCACGCGTATGGCCTGACTCAAAATCAAGCCAACAAATATTTTCATCCGCCATTGATGCAGCCTCAGCTTATGGGGAAAAAGTACTATTCCCGACCATGGAACGGATTGAAAATTCAGAAAACAAACAGGCTCTAAAGTCCGGTAAAAAGAAATTTAAGAAAGTGATGAATAGAATTGCTGAGGAGGAAGCCAGACTACATATACTTTTAAATCGAAAAGTCGAAGCACAGGCTCTTCAAGCAGAAATGTACCGTCTTAAATCCCTGCGAGAACTGGACAAGGTGACAGTTACACATCCAGAACACGGTAAAATGATCGTAAAACTGGACCCAACTCTCACTCCTGCTGAAAACATGGCTAAAATATTCAAACTTTCGGCTAAGGCTCAAAGAGGCCTTAAGCATATCGAGCGA
Organism: Desulfovibrio sp. UCD-KL4C; assembly: GCF_006210265.1. Lineage (NCBI taxonomy): Bacteria > Pseudomonadati > Thermodesulfobacteriota > Desulfovibrionia > Desulfovibrionales > Desulfovibrionaceae > Desulfovibrio > Desulfovibrio sp. UCD-KL4C. Next base: position 1,214,643 of record NZ_VCNC01000001.1, on the reverse strand, counting down.
AGAAAAGCGGAAGTCGAAGCTGAACAGGAAGATTTTTTACAGTCTAACCTGTTACCTCCGTCAAACAATGACAAAAAAAGAGCAACCATTGAAATTCCTAAAAAATATAAGGATATTGCAGTGGGTCTTTTTGTGTCTTCAGATGGTTTTCTTATGATACGCGGTAAAAACAGCAAAGCAAACCATGACTTACTTAGCAAAGTTTCATCTGTTTTTGACTATTGGTTCCATGTTGAAGGAGGACCGGGGTCGCACGTTATTTTGAAACGGGATCACCCAGGGCATGAAGTTCCTGAAACAACCTTTAACGAAGCGGCAACACTTGCAGCTATTAAAAGTTACAGGTGTGACGATTCAAAAGCAGATGTAATGTGCGCACTTGTTAAGGATGTTCGCAATAGAAAGGGAGCAGCACCGGGTCAGGTTGCTGTTGATAATGTCAACCGGGTTCTGCACGTAAAAATAAACCACTCGCTAGAAGAATCTCTCGCAAAGAAATAACCTTATTTTAAATCCATACCGACTAAGCCATTTTTGAAAGCGTAGATTGATTAAGCATTGCAAGGACCATATTCTGCTCTTTCGTTAAACGCTCAGTCACGCTATTTTGAACCGCCCCCGTTGAGGATGCAAACTGATCCTTGCGCTCGCCATAAATCTCTTTAACGAGCTCTGATGGAAAGTTTTTTTCTGTAGCCTGCACCGACAGTTTATTGAGTGCCCGTGAAATCATATTGGACGCACCAGTTGCCCCATGCTGCACTGACGTGCTCCAAAGCACTTCACGAAGAGGTTCCGGCAACTTATTAACATCAATGCCTGTCTGCGCTAGAATTTTCTTAACAGCCGGGTCGTAATGACTGCTACGAATGAAATCATGTTGCAGCTTTTCAAAGCTTTCAGGATCTTCTGCGGCTATCTTGCGCCATTCATCAGGCATTTTGCCATGTTTAGACCCTGTATTTGCCTGACCGGATAATTCAAGTCTTTTTGCAATTTCAGGATTTTTACCCTTCAAAAAATCTATAAACTGTCCCATTGTTCCTGTGTTGGATGCAATTTGATATTTTCCGTATGAGGTTCCTCCCACGCGATCATACCCTATGGCCGACACACCTTGAGACCCTGATTCAAATTTAGCTGCAAGCTCTCCAGCAACTTCAGGTACTGCAGGAATTGACATATTTTTGACAGAATTCAAATCAAGAGAGGCTGGAACAATGCCATACTGATTGCCAGAAAGAGCTGATTTACCAATTTTATTTTTATGCAAACCTTCAATAGAATTCAAAGTTGTCAGAGCTTCGAGCATCAATGCATTATTCATAACCCCCATATCCATTCCCTGTCCGGAATATCCTTCATCATCCCGACCGTCAGAGAACATGCGCCCTGCCATCGCCATCTCCATATCAAAAGCCCCTGCTTTATCTTTCAGAGCAGCAATATTTGGCTTATTAGCCGCAGTATTTCCTGAGTAATTCCCAAGCACCTTCATTATCGATGCAATATTATCATTAATATTGGTCATGGCTTTTCCCTCTGTCAAAAAAATATTATTTCAATATCAGGAATGCACCAAGTATACCAACATTAAAAAAACTCTTTATACTTACTTTTTCTTGCCTTTTTTACCCTTATCTTCTTTGCCATTCTCCTTATCCACATCTCCATACGAAAACAATTCACGCTTCCGCTTTTCAAAAACAACTGCGGCTTTAAACGCGGAAATGGCCAGAGCTAATATACTGAGAATAAGAATTAATCCTTTTTGAAATTCCCATTTTTGACGTATGATCATATCAATCAAGAAGTTAGAATGAACATTTGTAGAGTAATAAACAAGTAAAGGAATACAAAGCAAAGCTAGTCCCAAAAAGATAACTTCCAGCCAAATAAAGTTTCGCCCAAGCAGCATGATAAAAAGAGTTGAATCTCTGACGACTCGTAAAGTAACCAATCGACCTTTTAACTTTCTAAGTCTATCTTCAATCTGAATAAGATATTTCTGTGTTTTTCTAAAAGTTTCAGCAACATTTAAATGCTGTGATTTAATCCAATGAATCTTTGTGGCGCAGTAATTAAAATCACCATTAAATTCTGTGAGCAATTTAGGAAACGGAAACCATGAAGCTTCTCCGCGAACTTCTATCAATTGGTCTCTGAAAATTTCAATTTTCTTATTAATAACCTTAATTTCATATTCAACTCTTTTTTCAATCTCTTCTTTGAGTTTTGCAATTCCGGAAATAAGATGGCTGAAAGCTACATAATTTTTTACCTTAGCCAGCCTACTCATTCTCTCCATAAATTGTGCTGCGTCTGAAGCAAATTCATGACCATCCTCAAACCACTGGGAGATATCAGCTGAAAAAGATTCAATTCCTGAAGCAACTTCCTTAGCATTCGCCTCAGCAGTATCCCATAACCCACCCAGAGCCTGCAGAATAATCATTCTACCTCTGTCAAGTTCAGGGTCTATTAATATTCTGTTGAAATAGTTAGGATCTTTACTAATAATATCTACAAAATAGCTAATAGCTTGCTCAGAAAACCCCATTTTAACCATGCAGATTGCTCGGCGATATTGAGGCTCAAGCCAGTTCGGGCAAATACTAAAAGATCTTTTATACAGATTGCTGGCTTCACCAAATTCTCCGCCTACTTCCTGCAATCTGGCCTGCAAATATGAAAAATAAGCCTGTTGTAATGGAGAAAAACTCATTCGTTCAGCTTCCTGCCAGTAGAAAGCCGCCTGCTCATTTTGCCCCAGTTCAAGTTGTAGAAACCCCATTAAAGACCGTGGCTGATACCCACGACTAAACCTTATCATTGCATTCTTAATAAGAACTTCGGCTCCATTTAAATCTCCACTAACTAAAGATTCAAAAGCTGACCAGATAAGCTCTCCTTCTTCAGGACTCTGCTCAGTTATACCGTTAGGCCATTCTTTACCTCTGGATCGCCAAACCATATATAAAGTACGTAACTGAGATACAGAATTAATGCTGAAGAGAGCATTAGCAATGATACTTTCGTAACTGCTACCTGCTTTCAAAAGATTATTGAACTCCGCGACTATATTTTCTTTCCCCTGCATTCCAATATCAATATTCTGAAAACCTTCCGTAAATTTATCACTGTTTATTGCTGCAAGCTGTTTCCATACTTTTTGATCAAGCCCTCGGATGGTTCTACTCGGACAATCGACGGTAGTATGATTTTTCATACCGCAATAAAAACAGTCTTCATACTCACCAACTGAAACTCTACGTGCGATAGTTACATCCATAGAGTCAGAATCACTACTTTCGAAACCTTTATTGAGGCTTACATTACACCAACCATCTAAACTTTCCTGCTCACTTCCGAACCTTACTTCATTAATCGCAAAATCTTTCCCAAGAAGATAAGCATCTCTATATCTTAAATGGGGGCAATCAGGTGTTAGTTTATCCCAATCTAGGCTAATTTTACGTATAACTTCATCGTTAAAACTCATCCCATTTTGGGGAATTAAAGCCATAACTGTCGGCCAATAACGAACATCCTCGCCTTCATTATTTCTTAATTCACTTATAAGAATCAAAAGATCTCGCAAAAAGATTCTGAGCAGAGATAAAGATGCAACAGGAAGTAGCACGCGCTCTTCAGAAGTAATGTACTGAATCCCGAGCTTTTGTAGCAACACCTGTACTTCCGAAAAAAAAGCTCTCCACCCTTTAATAAAATCTTTATCCGAAGGATTCCCAATCGGAATTAAAATAAAATACCAATTCTGAAGTGACTCATACCCCAAACCTTGATCAGGTATTAATTTTAGCCATCCTGATTTAGAAAGGCTGCTTGGAGTCCTCTCAGACTCTAGGTTCAAACCGGAAATTTTCTTAACCTCAGTACTTAACTGAGGATGAACCAAAACTTCAAAATCATTCGGAAGCGCTACTTCTTGATTTGTAAATTCATCTGAAACATTCAGTGAAAGATGTAATTTGTAATCTACCAGCAAAGTCGCTGGCATAAGCTGGGCAAAAACAGGCATTGGATTAAGTCTTGACCAGATTTGCAACCTCGACAAAACGCGAAATACATCATTGCTGAAAAAGAACCAGTATGCCTGATTTGTTCCCTCCTCCATCAACATTCCGCCAAAATCACTCAGACTGCGTGAAACAGAATCGTCAAGAGACCCTCCCCAAACCATCCATACACCGTAACCGCGATTAACCATTCGAGAATGGCTGACAACAGGAAGATTTTCAAATAAGCTGGCAATCTGATACAAAACAACAACTCCTTACTCACCGGAGAGATTATGGACATTTCAAAAAAAATTGCTGAACTGAAACAAGATCCAGAGTTTGCTAACAACGTCGGAATGATTTTAATTCATAATGGAATTGTCCGCGGCAGGTCCCGCGGTTCACACGATGAAGTTTCCGGAATAGAAATTAAAGCCGACTATGCAAAAATTAAACAAATTAAAGCTGAACACGAAAAATTTCCAGGTATCTATAAAATAGTTGTCGAAGCGAATGAAGGATCATTCAAACCCGGCGATGATCTTCTCTTTCTCATTGTTGCAGGTGATATTCGCGAAAACGTCAAAGCCTGCCTCGCTTCATTGCTCGATAGAGTAAAATCTGAAGCTTTCAGCAAAAATGAAATAATGGCTTAAACGATTTGTTCAAAAGAGATTCGGCCAAGAGCCTCATCCATAGCTGCGCTGTAATACAACCGGATCTCTTTTGGGCAATCTGTGTTTAAATAATTATTCTTGCACAGGAAGAATATCTACTGGATTTACTACCTGCCCTTCTAAAACATTTTTGACCATTTGTTCAACCTTTTCAGCCTGCTCAAACTTTCCACGTTTTTTACAGCCACCTACAAAATAACCCGCTTTGCGCTGTAGCTCTTCCTTAGCAAGGTCAAGTTCTACTGGGCTCAATTCATTGCAATGTAATAACTTTATAATAGAATAAATTCTGTACAAATCAAAACATGCAACACTATTCGTAAGCTGATCCGGGCGACCACCATACTTAATAGTTAATTTATCTTCCAGCAGTCCTACAGGAAATTTAAAACCAGACCTGATCCATAGATCATAATCTTCGCAAGCTGGCATATACTCATCAAACGGACCGACACTGTCCCAAAATTTTTTATTAAATATTACGCAAGAGGGACTGATTAAACATGTTTCAAGAGATCGATCAAAAAACATTCCTGATGGTTTCGCATATTTTTTGCTTTGATTAACCCTTTTATCATTACGAACCCAAATTTCATTTGTCTGACTTATATCTAAGTTTTCAGACTTCATAAATGCAAGTTGCATTTCAAGTTTTTTAGGCAGCCACTCATCATCTGAATCAAGCAAAGCTATATATTTTCCTGTTGATTCTTTTATCGCCAGATTACGTGCTGCAGAAACGCCTTTATTTTCCTGAAACAAAACTTTTATACGCGAATCAGTAAATGTTTCGAGTGTCTGCTTAGTATCATCTGTTGAGCCATCATTAACAATCAAACACTCAAAGTCAGTAAAACTCTGCCCTAAAGCAGACCTTACTGCTCTACAAAGCATTTCCGACCTATTGTAAGTAGGTATAATAATAGAAATTTCTGGATGATAATTATTTTTTTCAACCGACATTAACTTACCTTCTTTTAAAAAAAATCTTTATAATTCAAACTGTCAGGTGTACACGTTATTAACAAACAAGATAAAGCCTGCGATGGATACAGTTCGCTAAACAATTTTACTGAGATTTCAACTTATAATATTGTTTATCGGACCTTTTTACTTGACTCTTTAGTTAACGGATTGTCATCTAACTTCATGCGAATTTTCCAAGTCATAAACGTCCGCTGGTTCAATGCAACCTCATGGTATGCCCTCTACCTCAGTAAACTACTGCAAGATGCGGGGCATGATGTTCTTGTCATCACCGTTCCTGATACTGAAACGGAAGAAAAAGCTCGAGAAATGGGTCTTAAAGTTGAGACAATCGAACTGAATTCAACGCACCCTATAAAACTTGTTAAAGCATGTGCAAGGGTTCTTTCTCTCGTCCGCAGTCATAAACCTGATATCGTAAACTGCCACAGAGGAGAAGCTTTCTTCTGGTGGGGAATTCTCAGAAAATTAGGACTCGGCTTCAAGCTCGTCAGAACGAGAGGAGACCAACGTCTTCCGCGAAATGACGTTATTAACCGCTATCTGCATTCAAGTGTAGCCGATGCTGTTGTTGTTACAAACAAACGTATGGCTGAACATTTTCTAAAAAAAATGCAATTAGTAGAAAAAAGCCTCTGGCTTATACATGGTGGTGTAGATACTGCTAAATTTAAATTCACCAAGCAAGGAAGATATGAAGTGCGCAAGCAGTTCGGATTTACCGATGACCATATAGTCATCGGACTTCTTGGACGCTTCGACCGAGTTAAAGGGCAACGTGAACTTATAGAAGCAATTGCCAAAATCCGTAACAATTCTAAGTATGAGAACATCCGACTTTTCTTGATGGGATTTCCGACAGCCACGAGCAGACACGAAGTCGATTCATGGTTAAAGAAAAATAAAATAGAAGACATCACTAAAATAAGCGGTAAATGTGAAAACATTTCAGCCTGTATTTCAGCAATTGACCTTGGAGTGATAGCTTCACTCTGGTCTGAAACAATCGCTAGAGCCGCTCTTGAAATAATGGCTTGCCACAGGCCTCTCATTTCTACCACGGTTGGAGTTATGCCAGACCTGCTTCCTGAAGAAGCTCTGGTTGAACCTGAAAATGTTTCTGCACTTTCACTGAAGATTGAAGAAGTAATCGGCAACCCTAAAATGGAAAAAAACTTACTTGAATTACACGCTAAAACAATGTCCCAACTTTCCGGAACTGGCTTTTTAAAACGCACTCTTACTCTTTATCAGGGGTTACTGAACAAGAATGAATAGATCGCTAAGTGCTGAAAAGATTAATCAGGACCGAAAGTAGATCGAATGCGATCCAGCTGATTGGCTACTTCATATATAGTCCGTGCATATACCATTGAGTGGTTATAGCGGTAGATAACTTTTAGTTTTTTATCTTTACTAAGTGATTTTTTCCAGCCATGCCTTTTAAAAAAATTGGCCATGCTTTCCAGCGCATCATTCTTACCAAACAGATCTATTCGTCCATCATTGTCACCATCAACAGCATAACTGAGGGCTGTAGTTGGCATAAACTGACAAATACCAAAAGCTCCGTAAGGTGACCCCGGAATTTCAGACGGATTAATCGAGTTGTCCGAAGAAAATTTTAAAAGTGCTGACAATTCTTTATACGCCCAGTCAGCCTTCCGCTTAGTTCTTTTTCTTAGCCATTTCATATCAGCGAGACTAAGTTCAGCAGAGTCTAAATCTTTAAAAAAGACATCAGGGTCGGGGCTAGCAGCCATATTAGCAAGATTGCAAAAAGCCGGAGAAGTTCCGAGAGTATGACCAAGCTTTGTTTCAACAAGCAGCAAAGCAACTAAGACAGATGGAGAAACATCATATTGCTTATCTATTTTAGTAAGGATTTCATAATTTTCACGCAAATATGAATATGCACCAGCTAAAAGGATTGTTCCAACATATCTTTCATCAAACTCTTTTTCACGTGCTATTTTTTTAGCTTGTGGTTCAAACCTGCGCTGAAGCAGCACTTTCATCTTCCGAGCCATCATTGCCGAATCATACTTAACAGAACTGACAGAAAAAACAGCCTCAACATATTCTCTGCTAAAACCATCATTAACAAGTCTGTCCTTCAAAGAAGTCCATGCTTCATGCGATTCATTGGAGTGTCCAACAGAGCTTGCAGCAAAACAGCAAACTGAAGTACTAATTACAAGTAAAAAACAAAAAAACACAATCAATATAAGATATTTAAATTTAGAACTCATAATTCCTCGTTATAATCTACTCATCGGAACATTAGCCATTTCTTCTTCAAAATCATCATCAATAAACTTAGCATATTCCGCAACTTCATACTGTTTGCCGCATGACCTGCAGCACAAATAAACACCTGTTCAGCTGCGCAGGGAATGTAGTTCTTCTCCACAAGCTTTACAAGGCATACTCGCCTTTGCAGCTTTATTAAAATCTCTAAAACGGGATGAAAGTTTTCTTCCTCCGCTCATAATTCCCCCTAGTTTACTTCTGTATAGGATCTCCCCTATATCAGGGTAACCATAACAAAAAAGCCGGACTCCTTAAAGGAACCCGGCTCTAAAAGTATATTTTATTTACTTAACTGGTCTTAAGAGAAGGGTTCTTAACTCCCATTGCAACAAACAATCTGGCAAGTGCAACCTGATAATCAGACAAAGCTTCAATCAGCTGAGCTTCACTAGCACTGAGTCTTGACTGAGCATTAAGAACATCGTTGTTTGTGCTGACTTGAGCCTGATAGCGAGCCATTTCCATTCTGTACCCTTCACGTCCGGATTCAACAGACTTACGGCCAACCCTGATTCTATCAGCTGCGGCCTTCAAACTTAAAAGCTGATCTTTAATTTCATAGGATGCTTCAAGTCTGGTATTATCATAATCAGCCTTAATTTTATTTACAGTCTCTTTAGACTTCTGGACATCATAATATGTTTCGCCCCAGTTAAAGAAATTCCAATTAACATTAGCGCCAACATCCCATGAATCGGGACGATTTTTATAATTATATCTATTTTTACTTACGGAAGGATCGCCGCCAGCACTGTTATAATTAAAGTCGGCGGTTAGCTTAGGATAAAAAGAACTTTCTGAAATTGTTACATCTTCTTCTGAAATCTTAACAGCTTTCATCGCAATACGCAGATCAGGACGATCCTTGTCAGCTCTGACAATGCACTGGTCTAAAGTCATTGAAAAAGGCAGGTAAGTAAGTTCACCAGTATAATCAACCTTTTTATTAAGTGGAAGGTTAAGTAATGTATTCAATCTGGCAGTTTTTGAAGCAACAGAGTTATTTGCTTTAAGAAGAGACTGTTCCGCAGTGGCAAGTTCAACTTCAGCCTGCAAAACATCTGCTCTAGGTCTCAGACCAACCTGGTAAAAAGCCTGAATAACACCTAACTGAGATTTAAGTCTGGCAACAGAATCCTGATTACTTTTTACTTCCATACGTCCTTGCAGGAGAGTCAGAAATGCTTCCTGAATATTTCTGATCAAAACAAGTTCAGCATTGTAAAGCTGGGCATCACTCTGATCTCTTTGAAGCTTAGTTTTCTGATATTTTGAAAGAAGTTCAAATCCCATAAAAATAGGCTGACTTACATTAATTCCAAGTCCCCATTGATCCTGATATGCTGAAGGATTATCTGCAGATCTAGGTTGGTCATTTGAATGTGTAAAACCATACTTCATTGACATTCCAGCTCCGAACTGACCACGCTGTGACTTAACACTGCTTTCTGAAGCCATCAGCTGTTTACGTGCAGAAATAATGGTAGGGTTCTGTTTAAGCCCCATCTCAACGCACTCTTCAAGTGTAAGAGTCAATTCAGCACCCTTTACAGGATCAACAGCCTGTGGAACTTGAGTTGCTGCCTGCTCCATTGAAACAGGTGCCTCAGCTTCCCCAAGGTTACTTTCACCTGAAAGCTGTTGAGCAAAAGCAGATGTAGATGCTGCAAGTAAGAAAAATAAAGTAAATAAAAAGGATCTGTTGCGTTTCATTCTATCCGTCCTAAGCAATACATGTTATTTATAATTAAAATCTAAAACATAAAATCAAACCCTATATAAATGTTCTTGACAATGTAATCAAGAAACATTTTGTAAGTAAACACTATGCAATGACTGCACAATCTGCAGAATCACCCTGCAATTTATCAATTGCATGTTTAATAGCGGGAAGAACCGCTTCTAAACTCTCTTTAACCGCTTTGGGACTACCCGGTACATTTATTATGAGACTCTCACCTAATGTTCCAGCAACACCTCTGGAAATCATCGCATGCGGAGTTTTAGCAAGACTTGTTGCAGTTATAGCTCTTTCAAAACCAGGCAATCTTTTTTCAATAACGGCAAGAGTAGCTTCAGGTGAAATATCACGCGGCCCTACCCCCGTCCCGCCGGTAGTAATAATAAGGTCAAACCGACTCGTATACGAAAGATGCATCAATAGTGATTTTAAATCACCATACTCATCAGGAATAAGAAAACCGTGTACAACCGAGACAGGTAATGCATCGCTGGTGATTCCTGCGATCATCGGTCCGCCTTTATCTTCCCTAAGTCCTGCAGCTCCTTTATCACTAAGAGTCACATATGCAACAGAATAACCTGTTTTTTCAATTTTCAAATCAATAATTCCAGTCTCAGGAAGAATATCAAGAACTTCAGCAACCCATGTTTTAGCTCCCGGCACTCCGTCTATCCATGAACCGGAAACAATCCTAAGCAAATCACGCCCTTCACTGACAAGTCTCATTCCTGCGCGCAATTTTCCGGCTTCTTTAGAAACCTTGATAAACGGACATCCCTGCGGCAAATTATTGCTGTACCCAAGATAAACACGATTGCCGACGCGGATGCTACCTAATGACGAAAAATCACATTTAACCATAATAATACTCCTTAAAGTACTGCTGTATATCAAGCCAGTAAAACCGCTAGGATTCCGGTAATAAATATCCCGTCAAAAGTTCCTGCCCCCCCGATTGAAACCACCGGAGCATCAAGCACTTTTCTCGTTGCAGGAGTTGCCAAATGAAGGAGATCAGCCCCTATCAAAGTACCCAAACTCCCAGCAACATATGCTGCAACAGGAGCAATATCACCCGGAACAAATATAAGGGCGGCCAAGGCCGTAATTATAGGCGGAATGAGAACGGGGATACCTATCCCAACGCCTGGGACAGGTCTCGCCAAAGCATAAGTAGCTGCACTTACAATAAAAATACAGATAAAAACAGGTAAACTCAATCCATAATGATTAAGCAAAGTGATTGATAACAATACAGGAATAACACATCCTCCTATGTTCACTGCCACCGTTTGGTGAACCAGAGGCTTGCCCTGTAAAGGAGTTTCGCCGGAAACTTTTGGATTAAAGATTCTAATCTTTCTGACGAGCACATCAGGAACCAATCGATCTGACTTAAAAATGGGAATATTCATTCCACTGCCTAACAAGGTTGCTAGTAGGAGAGCAAACCCCTGCCCTGAAGTAAGCCCTAATTTTGAAAAAGCTATAGTTATAATCCCAACCTGTACAAATATAAACAAAAAGAATATGAAAATAAAAAATAGAGTGCCTAATATCATTACCGTAGGTAGAGAAAATAAAGGGCCGCGCATGCTGATGACAACTCCATTGTTATTAATATTTCTTTAAATGCCATATTTAAAGCTATTAAAGCTGACACTTCAAGATATTATTGATAAATTAAGCAAGTTTATTTTATAGAAATTTAGGAGGATTACAATTTTATGAAAGGTATTATTCTGGCAGGCGGTTCAGGAACACGGCTTTATCCTTTAACTCGCGTAGTCAGCAAACAGCTCCTTCCTGTTTATGATAAGCCGATGATTTACTACCCTCTATCTATACATATGATGTCAGGAATAAAAGATATTCTCATAATCTCAACACCTGAAGACCTGCACAGATTTGAAGACTTGCTTGGCGATGGATCTAGACTCGGTATTAATATATCGTACAAAGTCCAACCAAAACCGGAAGGACTTGCTCAGGCATTTATAATTGGCGAGGAGTTTATTGGAAAAGACAGCGTAAGTCTGATACTAGGCGATAATATTTTTTACGGTCATGATCTTCCGCATCTACTGCAAAATGCGGCTAAATTAAAAAAGGGCGGAACTGTTTTCGCCTACGCAGTGAAAGACCCTAAACGCTACGGAGTTGTCGAATTTGATAAAAATCACTCTGTAATTAGCATTGAAGAAAAACCGGAAAACCCTAAGTCAAAATTTGCTGTTACAGGACTTTATTTTTATGATAATTCCGTTATCGAAATTGCAAAGAATATTGCCCCTTCTCATCGCGGAGAACTTGAAATCACAGATGTTAATAAAGAGTATTTGAAGCAAGGTTCACTTAATGTTGAATTGCTCGGCCGTGGATACGCATGGCTGGATATGGGAACACATGCGTCACTTCTTAGAGCCGCTGCATACGTTGAAGCAATTCAGGAACGGCAAGGTTTCCTATTGGCTTGCCTCGAAGAAATAGCCTTTAGAATGGGGTATATCGGGGCCGAAGCATTGAAAGATCTTGCCTCAGATATGCTGAAAAACGATTACGGCAAATACCTTATGGCTGTATATAACGAAGCTAAGGAGAATAGCATTGCGTAACTTTTTCTTAATTCTACTACTGGCGTCTATTATTTGTATTCCTGTTTCTGCCAAGTGCAGTGAACCTGAATCCTTGCAAGAATCAAACATTGCTCAGAGTTTCAAAAAGCTATCAGCTGTAGAATCTGCCCTCAAAACCATGGGTGCAAATCTAGACAATCTCGCGGGGACAGATGCAACACCTGATAGAACATTCGCACTGCAAGATTTAGCCAATCTGTGCAAAACAAGCAGACTTCAAGTTCATGGTCTTAATTCAATATACTCGGCTTTAAGCATCATAAAACATGAAAAAAGATTTGAAACAAAAGAAGCAAAAGAACTGAGACAAAAAAGTATATTCGCCACTAATGATTTTCTACGGAGGCAAGTCTTCGTTCATAATATAGTTATTAAAACCAATGACCAAAAATTAAAAGATCTTGCTTACATACTTGAAGCACAATTAAACATCACTTTAAAACAGCTAACACGTATTAACACAGAATTAAAATAAAAAAAGGCGCGATTTGATCGCGCCTTTTTTTATGAAAATTATAAGAAATAAAGTTTTCTCTAAAATTTATTATCTTAATGCTGACTTTCTTTTTTACCCTGCTCTATTCTGTAAAAAGCCATTACAAGAATCCAAGCAAAGTAAGCAAAAATAAGAGAAACCCCCACAAAGCCAGCTGTACTGCTATGCCCGATATTACTAAGCAATTCACCAATCATCGCATGTACCTCCAATTATTAAGCCCAATTAATGACAAAAAATATTTAATATCCATCACTGTTATTCATTATAATGTCAAGATATAGTTTAAGTAAATTTATTGACAAATACAATCATACATATAAAATTAATATATGGATCACAAAAGATTAAATAGCCATTTATAAATCCTTTAACACTCTATTTTTATTCATATTTTGAATACAGAGGAAACAATGGCAAGCGAAGAAAAGAACCATAGCATTTTAGGGCAGCTAAAAGAGAAGCTGCACAGAATGCTTGGAAATAAAGAAACCGAATCATTCGACATTTCTTTTAACGCCAAACAGAGTTCGGCGAGCGCACGCAAGGCGTATCGAATTCATGTGGATAATATGCAAGTAGTGTGTCGCACGCCAAGAGTAAAGTGCCGCATTAAAGATATCAGCGTTAACGGTATCGGCTTTATAAGTTCAGAAGAATTTCCGATTGGAGTAATAATCGATACGGTCTTGATATGGTCCGGAAAGCCTATTCTCAAAAATTTAAAATTGAAAATAGTAAGACGTAAAGAAGAACTTGTGGGTTGCGAATTTCATGAATTAAACAAGGATCAGGATAAAATTATCAGTAAGATTGTTGTTGCTGCTCAAAAAAGAACTATTAAAAAAACAAAATCCTGTAAAAATACTAATGACACTACAGAAGATGAGATCACTAAAATTGCTGAGAAACAAGATAAGCACAACTTAAAAAAACAACCTACAAAAAAGATTGAACTCTGATATCATACCACTCTGATTTTTTATCTTTTGAAATCATGATAATTTATCTTTAAACAACATAGAGGACACTCATATGCGCATGGTTATTCTTGACGGCTATACCGTTAATCCCGGTGATAACCCTTGGATTGAGTTAGAAAAATTAGGGGATTTAATCGTTTATGATCGCACTCCGCAATCTAAAATAATTGAACGGTGCATAGATGCAGAAATAATTTTCACCAACAAAAGCATTATTACCGCTGAAATAATCAATTCCCTACCAAATTTAAAATTCATATCCGTACTAGCTACAGGATATAATACAATCGATTTGTCAGCAGCAGCTAAAAAAGGGATTATTGTTTCAAATGTTCCAGAATATTCTCCACCATCTGTTGCACAGCATGTTTTTGCACTCTTACTCAATTTTTCCAATCAGGTAAGCTTGCACGACAAAGCCGTTAAAGATGGAGAATGGTCTGCTCAGGAAGATTTCTGCTTCTGGAAAACTCCACTGGTTGAGCTTAAGGGTAAAAAACTTGGAGTAGTCGGCTTCGGAGGTATAGGTAACAAAGTAGCCATGCGGGGAAATGCGTTCGGAATGGAAATAATAGCCTATGCACCACGCCCGAAACCAAAACCGGAATATCTACCTTTCAAATTTGCCAGCCTTGAAGAACTCATGAGTGAATCAGATGTAATATCACTCCACTGCCCGCTTACGGCTGACAATGAAAAATTTATCAATAGATCACTCCTCCAGACAATGAAGAAAAATGCTATTCTTATTAACACAGCTCGAGGGCAACTTATAAATGAAGAAGATCTTGCCGAAGCATTGAAAAACAGAACTATAGGCGGAGCGGCTCTTGATGTTTTAAGCAAGGAGCCAATGTCACCGGAGAACCCCCTGCTCACAGCACCGAATATTCTCATAACACCACATATTGCATGGGCAACACTTGAAGCACGAGCCAGACTGCTAAAAATAACAATCCAAAATACAGAGGCCTTTCTCGGTGGTCACCCCATCAATGTAGTAAACACTTTTTAATAAGACTAATCAGAAAGAATAATCGATAATTTTACTTAAGTTGTTAATTATTCTGTAAATTTCTTAATAACACTGATTAAGTCAACTTTTTTGACTGGCTTGGTCATGAAGTGATCACACCCGACACTATAAGCTTTTTCTTTATTTTCATTTAAAGCATGGGCGGTAACAGCAACAATCGGAGTACTCTTAAGATTGTTATCGTGTTCATATTTCCTGATATTAGTCGTTGCTTGATATCCATCTATAAAGGGCATTTCAATATCCATGAGAACCAGATCATAACTATTCTCTTTATACTTCTCAAAAGCCTGTTCGCCGTTTTCCGCGACGTCTATAGAATATGGAAATTTTTTAAGATACAATTGAACCAACAGCACATTATTTTCACAATCTTCTGCCAACAAAATTTTTAAAATTTTGTTTGAAACGTGATTTTCATCAGCAACGATGAGGTCTTTTAAATCTGTAGAATACATTAGGCTACCTTGTTAACCTTCAAAAAACAGACCAATATTCGTTGGACTGTTTCCTCCCCGCAGAAAGAGATATATCACTGTCAAAATATTCACAACATTTTTTATAAAGAAAATAAAGTAGCCTACATTCTATGCAGAATAACATTATCGTGAGATATTACGAACTTTTTCTGCAAAAATTTCCAAATCATTTTTTTCACCATCTTTATAATCATCAGGATATAACAAAGCTGACATAAAAAAGACACTTCCTATTTCCAAGGCTTTGGAAGCAGACATGGCAAAACGTTTCACTCTTTTTTTCACTAAAAGACTATCTTCGACACTCAAAGGCTCAACCAACGATTCAAGTCTATCCCCTAGGCTCGCTAAAAGCATCGTTTTTTGGCGCATAAGATCTCTATACGAATCTTCATCTTTATTGTCGTACAGTGCTGAATTTGCGTGTTTTTCAATATCACGAACCTTTACAGCTTCATCATCAAGCCAGTTTGCAACAGCTTTGTATGGGTCAACAGACATTTCATTTCCTCTGTTTTTAATTTTGATACTATATTAGGTGCCATGAGTATCAAAATCAAGCAGGTATATGTTTATTATCTTTATATATGAAAAATCACTGTAATTACAGCCCCCCGCATATTTGCCTGTAATTGCCGCACTCATGCTTATTAAGAAAAGGACAAGGCCCATTCATAAACCATCTTTTGCGTGGACACCAGAATCTTCCCTTAAACGGTTCATTACAACCGTTAGAAGTGAGCATCTTTCTACGCTGATTACCCATAACAATGTATCCGTCTTCTAATTGAACTTTCCAGAGTGCCATAATGACCTCCTGTGCTTGCAACAGTCTTACTCGACTGAATCCTCCTTAAAATATGACCAGATTTACAAATATCCTGCTAAATATTATGCACCAAATATGCCATAATCGATCAATCTGCTATTCTTTCGCTTTACATATCAAACGAATGATTTTAGGCATTACTGTTGAAAGTGCGTCATGCACGATAAAATAAATCCGGTATGAATCAATTTAAATAGCTACCGGTTCAAGGAGTCTGTTTTGCCTATACTTTCCGCTAGTGTCGGACTTACCCGCTATAGAATACTGGAAGATATTGAGGATGATCTAATTAGAGCCATCCCTAATCTCTTAGTAAAATATGCTTTTAAGGATATTGACAACACCGCTGAAGAAAGATCTTTCGGATGGGTGAATATGGATGAAATGCTCGATGACAAATGGAGCGTTTCACCGCCGGAAAAAGGGCAATACCATACTTTTTCGCTGCGCCTTGATACACGCAGAATCCAGCCGGCTGTCCTTAAAAAGCATTTACAGATAGCCCTCAATTATGAGCTTGAAGAAGCAAAGAAAGAAGGGAAAAACTTTATTTCCCGTGATAGAAAGCGTGAAATAAAAGATCAGGTAATTCTCAAATTACGCGCAAGAAGCCTTCCGATTCCGGCCGTTTTTGATGTTGTATGGAATATTCCTGAAAACAGACTTTACTTTGCTTGTACCAACTCAAAAGTTCTTGATATGTTTGAAGAGTACTTTTCAGACACATTTGAACTGACTTTAGAACCATTGACTCCTTTCTTTCTTGCAATGGAAATGCTTGGAGACGATGCTGCACAAAAACTTGAATCTCTAGATCCGACATATTTCATAGCCTAGAAGACGGGTCTGCCAGTTAAAAATAAGGATAATTTTATGGATATGTTACTTCTTGCAGAAAGGGAAAACACCCTGCTCGGTCAGGATTTTCTGACATGGCTCTGGTACAAAAGTGAAATTCGTGACGGTCTCTTCGAACTTGAAAATGGTGAACGTTTTTTGCTTTTCATGGAACAGCGTATATCTGTTCAGGGCGGCGAAGGCGAAAATATAGATACGGCCACAGTCAACTCCTCAACTGGGGATATGACAGAAGTTTTAATGGGTCTTAAAACAGGTAAAAAAGTTACTCGTGCCCAATTAAGAATGGAAATTGACGAAAATGCTTGGCAGGTGCAGATTAAAGCAGAAGACTTTGCCCTAAGCGGCCTTAAGACTCCGAAAGTTGAAATGAAAGACGAAGAGGGAGATGATCCTGATTCAAAATTTCTTGAAAAGATATTCCTAATTGAGAAATGTATTTCATTATTGGACTGTGTATTTATGGAGTTCATAAAAATTAGAATTTCATCAGACTGGCAGGACGAAGTTGCAAAATTCCGTCACTGGCTCCGTAATGATGAAGAATAAATAAAGAGTAAATTAAATGGCAAGGATTACATTAGCAGCATTTGGCGACAGTCTGACTGAAGGATACGGCTTACCGGCATAC
The DNA here is from genome assembly GCF_006210265.1 of Desulfovibrio sp. UCD-KL4C. Classification (NCBI taxonomy): domain Bacteria; kingdom Pseudomonadati; phylum Thermodesulfobacteriota; class Desulfovibrionia; order Desulfovibrionales; family Desulfovibrionaceae; genus Desulfovibrio; species Desulfovibrio sp. UCD-KL4C. The sequence continues at coordinate 1,196,952 of NZ_VCNC01000001.1, read as the reverse complement.
AGTTCTTTTCCTGCACAGCTAGAAAGAAAACTGCTTGAGGAAGGATGCAACCTGGAAATTGCCAATTACGGAATTTCAGGCGAAACATCAGCTGACGGCCTGTCACGACTTGCAGATGTGATTGAAAGCAAACCTGATGCAGGCTACATAGAATTCGGAGCAAACGATTGTTTTCAGCTAGTCGATCCTGAACAGATCAAGTTAAATATCATGGCCATAATCGAAGCCTTTCAGGAAGCGCATATTCCTGTGATCCTGTTAGGCTTTATGCCTATGAATTTCACGCCGCAATCATACGCTTTATCTTTTAACTCAATATTTCCAGACATTGCTCAAAAGTACAACATTCCTTTTTATGCAAACTTCATGGAAGGACTAGACGAAAAACCTGAGTATTATCAAACAGATGGAGTACACCCTAATACTGAAGGAATTTCAATAATAGTTGAGAATATATTCCCGCTATTCAAGACCTTCTATAACGAACTGACTGCTTAATTTTAATAACCATATATCCCAGTTTTTCTGATTATTATTGTTTTTTTCTTCCAAGAAAGTTATCTCATTATAAATAAATGGAGAACTAATGGAAGAAACTGCAGCACCGGAAGATCCGCCAAAGAAATATGAAGACAGCCCTTCAATCGCTCTGATAATAGGTTCTGAAGGAATTAAATCTTTTTGTGCATTACCTTTTATTGAATACCTGCAAAAAGAAAAGATTAAGATTGATCTTGTCATCGGAGTCAGCGGAGGAGCATTGCTTGCTGCGTTTCTCGGATCCGGATACGATCTGAAACAGATTCAGGACATTTTTTCAAAAGCAGTAGACCCGCATTTCTTCAGAGATATCAATCATAAATCCGTCATGGATATAGCCGAAATAAGCAAAGGCAAATTTTCAGCAGAATCCGGTATTCTAAAGACAGAATGCATTCGCAGAACATATGAAACACTGTTTAAAGATATGGATATTTCTGACCTAAAACCTAAGACCATAATCACCACCACCAACCTTACAACAGGCCTCCCTGTAATTCTGGAAAAGGGTCATCTAGCTCAGGCAATCTATGCTAGCAGCGCAGTATATCCGCTTATGCCTCCGGCAGATATCGACGGCCAAAAATTAATTGATGGAGCTTTTTCCTCACCTATGCCGATCATGGAATGCGTTAAGCGAAATATTGATATCATCATTGCCATCTACTTTGATGACGCTTGTAATTCCGAACCTTGCAATTTTATTGAGAGTTACTTCAACTCTTCCAGAATCTTCAGAAGATCTATTCTTACCAGCCAACTTTCACTTTCTATAGACATGCATCATCACGAAATAATCCCTGTGTATATTAAACACCCACGTCCGATTGAAATGTGGGAGATTAAAAAAATTACAGAGATTGTACACTCAGGAAAAGTGGCACTTACCACTAAAAAAAGAAATTTTGAAGAAGCTGTTTTTGAATTTAAAAAGAAAGCCGAACTCAAAGAAAACGAGTTACGCAGAAAAGAAGAAGCCAGAAAACTTAATGAAGAAAAAATGAATAACGAAAAGAAAGACGCGAAACATGAAGAAACTGTAAAAATAGGACATCCTGTCGTTACAGATAATCCTCCCAAACCCAATAAAGCTAAACGTAAGATAAAAATAATTAAAACCAGAAAGGAAAGAAGAGGATCAGGAACATGAAAACCATACTGCTGACGCTTGCAATCTTGCTTTCTGCTTCTTCGACTATTTCAGCTAATGAATTAATTTTCGGTACTATTTTCGAAAATAAAGGAGTAAATGCACTTACCGCGCAGGAGGCTATGAATGGAGCAATTCTTGCCGTAAAAAAATTCAATGAGTCAAGTCCAAACTTAAAAATTAAACTTAAATGCGAAACATGCACAAGAGATCCGCTGGAGATAATGAAAACTGTTCATAATCTTTCTAAAACAAAAGGAATTTCTGCCGCAGTAGGAATTGTATCTGAAGATGCAGCTCTTTCCGCCGCTCCGACTTTTCAGGAATTACAACTCCCTTTCATCTGCAGCGGTGCACAACTCATAGGACTGACAAATTCTAAAACTCCCGACATTTTTACCTTAGCAGTACCAGACAATAAAATCGGTTCCGACCTTGCAAAATATACAATTTCAACACTTCAGGCCGGCCATATTTTCTTGATAAGATCAGACATGAAGGATTCAACGGCGCATCAGGCGGAAAGCTTTACATCTGAGTTTACAGCGAAAGGAGGAAAAATACTTTCAGAGCTTCGCATAACCGAACCAAACCCTGATTTATCTTACATTATGAAGGCTATTGATGCATTCGCTCCTCTGCCTCAGTCTGATAGTACAACAACAGATAAAGGTATCGTCGCAAGTGAATATTCGGATAGTGATGCCGAAATTATTACGCAGCAACGCTCGTCTCCTCCTGAAATTCAACAAATTGAAGCTGTGGTTATTTTGGCTCCAGCTAGAGTCAGTGCACACCTGTTGCGACTCATGCAAAAAAAGCAAATGGCGTATAATGTCGTAGGTGGCACAAGTTTTGATACCGTGGAAATAAAAAAATCCATTGCTGCTTGGTCAGGAACTATTGTTTTTGCTTCGCAGGCAAGTCTTACCCGTGAGGATAACCTTGTTACACTCTTTGTAAAAGACTATGCAGAACTGTTCGGTAAAAAACCGCAAACAGGATATTCGGCTCTCGGGTTTGATTCAATTCTTCTACTCGCTGAAGCAGCTGAAAAAATAGGCAATACGTCTGTAAACATACGGGCCAATCTACCGACAATTAAGAATTTTCAAGGAGTTTCCGGTAACATATCTTTTACCGGTGGAAGTGCGCAAAAACCGCTTTATATAATTCAATCTAACGCTGGTAAAATTTCTTTAGCGGATGAAATGTAATGAGGATTAAAGTTCTATTTTTTAATCAATCATTTATAGCCATATTTACCTACTTCACTTGAAAGCATAAATACCATAACATTCCGTTTCGGCCAGAATAACGATTACATATTAAATTATCAACATTAGATGCTTTTTTAAGCCGAACCAAGGAAATATATGCGTTACCAACTTAAACTTATGGATACTCTTTCAGGTACAGGGTGCTTTGCGGCGCTCCCCGAACCAAACTTAAGTTTTTCAGAAGTATTAAACCATCTGGAAAGATATCCCCATGATGATTTTATGCACCGCCATATGCTCGACATGCTAGGCAAGCATCGCACTCGCAAAATCGAAAAACTGATCACTGAAATTAAAGGGAATCCCAACAAGAAAGTTCTCGCAGCTTTAATATACGAAGCGTGTCTTACATACCCTAAACTTGCTCCCATAAAAGAACAAATTGAAAAAGAGTTTGATGCGAACGAGCTTAAAGATTTTTCGCCGACACTACATCTACGCTCACATATTTTATCAGATCAGTCTTTGCACAATCAATGGACTTCAATTTTATCTGCAAACATGGAAGAGCATAAGGACCTGCCCACACCTGAAGAATCAGGATTACCACCTTTATACAAGACAAACGAACTACCGGCTAAAGTTTCCATAGATGCCAGTGCAGTTAGAATTTCGCTTGAAAAAGAAGGAAAGCTCCCCCCTGCAAAAGAACGCGCACCTATAGCTGAAGTAACAGCTCATGCCATGAAACAACTCAAAGCTATTGACGTTTTTCTTGGACCGCAGATGCGCCAGAAGGGTTGTCTGAGCCCTGCCGCGGTACTTCAGCACTGGCAAGTTAAAACTAGAACTGACATCGGTTCATTTTCTAATTCGCTGGATGCTATCCAAACTAGTTACGGCCGCGGCTTTTCACTTATAAATGCTCAAGTTTCCTGCGCGATGGAAGTGGTGGAAAGAGTCAGCTCCTATGGCAGCATAGGTAAAGCCGGAATTCTTAACAGAGTTAACCCTTGTCCTGTAGTTAAAGGTACTTATGAAGAGGTATCAAAAGACAGCAAAACTCTTAATCCGTCCACTCTATCACTGGAATATCCTTATGAAGGCCAATCGCTCTGGTGGATGGAGTCGGAAAGCTTTAACGGCACAGAGTATGAGAAGATTTTGATTCCTATTCAGCATGTATTTCTATTTTGTAACCTTGACGAACAGAATCTGTTCAGTGGGCTTAGTTCAACAGGACTGGCCTCTGGTAACACTTTTGATGAGGCAAGACTAAGCGGTCTTCTTGAAGTTCTTGAGCGTGATTCTGATTCAACAATCCCGTTTGCCAAAGAAAAATGTTTCAGAATTGAAAGTGATAATGCTGAAATTAATAAACACCTGAACGATCTGAAAGATTCAGGAATTCAGGTCTGGTTTCAAGACATGACCTCCGAGCTTGGAGTTCCATGCTATAGAGCCTTCGCTGTCGGCAAGCATGGTGACATCAATAAAGGAGGAGGATGCAATCTGGACGGTAAACGGGCACTTCTCTCTGCCCTAACAGAAGTCCCCTACCCCTTCCCCGGCCCTGCAACCATGGACATCCCAAAAGGATTACCTATACTCAAGTTGGAAGATCTTCCGAATTTCTCCACCGGAAGTACGCAAGGTGATGTGATGGTACTTGAAACTCTACTCACCAAAAACGACTACTATCCAATCTATGCAGACCTTACGCGTAAAGACCTTGAAATCCCCGTAACTCGGGCGATTATACCGGGTTTGGAGATTGTTTCAGACATGGATAAATTCTCACGAATAAGTCCGAGACTTTACAGAAATTACCTTGAAATAAAAAATTTGTTATAATACGCTAAAGTTACTTGACTAGTTAATAGACTAAGTATATTAACTTTTACTCCGTGCCCGGATGGCGGAATTGGTAGACGCAAGGGACTTAAAATCCCTCGAGCTTCGGCTTGTACGAGTTCAAGTCTCGTTCTGGGTACCACGGTTAAATCAAGGGTTTACGAACAATCTCACGATTGTTTGTGGACCCTTTTTTTATGGGAAAAGTCGATTCTGTCCCCACTCTGTCCCCACTTAAACGGCTATGGAGAGTGATTTTCTGTGACAATCTGTGAGTTTGAACAAGGCAGTAAAGCACACTAGAAGCCTCTTTTTTCCTATTTTAAGCGAAATTCCCGACCACATAAAAAATACCGCACTGTTTATCAACAGTACGGTACTATGAAATTCTTTCAGAGCTTTAAGACTACTTCGCGATTACAATCCTTCTCCACTCAACCCCAGTGCAAACCAATACGGCTTAAAACTGTCCACAGCCAACCTCTCAGTCATTCCTAAGAACGAATCATAGTGTCTAATTCACACAGTATGCTTCGAGAGCGTCATAGTACGTAATCGATCTGAATACTCGAAACAACCTCCGTCCCTAAAGATCTCCACTGCGCTTACCGCGTAACTTTGTGAATTCCTTTTGCATATTCTCCAGCTCTTCAGATAAAAAAGAAACCTCTTCTCTCAAAGCAGCTACGGGATCTTCCGCACCCTGTTCACCGTCCCCATCAATCTTTTCAATACCGTCTTCGATTAAAATTCGAAGCAGTGTTCCCTCTTTTATTTTGTTTTCTTTCGCATACTTTTTAATTCTTTCTAAAGACTCTTTTGATATGCGTATTGTAGTTTGTTTAAGAACCGGATTATACTTTTTATGTGAATCAATTTTAGATTTTATGGACATTGCTAGTACCCCTTTAATAGTATCGTTAACACATCATGATTGACTCTTCAAGTTATCTTCTTTTACAGTGCTTTATAGTCATTTATAATTCACTTCTAATGCGTCATATCATACGCTTACGTTTTGAAATAAAATTTCATAAATAGATATAAAAACGACTTCATACCCATGATATCTCGGAAAAGACCCCACCTTACATATTTATCTATTAGACAAAAAAAGACGGGCTTATGCCCGTCTTAATTTCATCTCTAGAACAAATTTAAAATCACCATAAATGGATTAATAAAAATTATTTTGAAAAATCTTCTACTATGTCTCTAAAACTACAAGTAGATAAACCTAATTTATCTATTGGATTACCCAGAAACGAATTCAAACTTTTTTCATGTACAAAATAGGCCCGAGCAGATCCACCAAGACCAGTAAAATGATGAACTCCGCACAAACTTTTGTCCTGACTTAAACGAAGTATTTTTTTCTTTTTAAGCCAAATCGAAAAAAAAGTTAACGAGACTTCATCAGGGATAATCTTTTTAAAATCTTTGGCGGTAATAGCAAAACATCCTCGCCCACATGGAACTACTTGTTTTAAAAAAGAAGCAGGATTTTTTTGAGCATTTTGAATAATTTTATGAAGCTCAACAACTATCGGCCCATACTTAATCAATTCTAAATCATGACGAAATATCAAATTACCAAACTCTTGATCACAAAAGTCAATGGTCGCAGGTGGAATACCAGCGGCACTATGGAGCCACCTAATCATTACGAATGCAACAGTAGCAATATCAGTAAGGACTCCAAAAACGATATCTCCACTACCCTGTTTTTTGTCCGCTACAAAATAATACTTAAATTCACTCAAAAGCTGAGCAAAATTACCATCTATAATTTTCCCCAAAAAAACTTCACCCGTAGAATGAGTCAACTCACCCCCAGCATTTCGGTCTTTCCCAAGTTCCACGTCTACCGCCAGAACTCTGCCTTTGCTTATATACCCCGCACGCCCTTTCCTTCCTTCCTTCTCTTCTCCCAATGGGACTGCCCCTGTAGAAACGATCACCCCATCAACTCCAGGGTCAGAACCTTTCCGGCCAAGGAAAAAACGTCGTAAAACGCTCCTCATATTTTTAACTTGATGCTCCTGCACTTCCCGCACGCACAACACGGAATCTTTTCTGTGCATTTTAAGTGCAGCAATATGCCTTTTTACATCCGGCAGTGAATAATGAACTGGATACAGATAACTTCTCCAGACTGTTTGAACAGCGTGTATAATGAGGTCACGATCATCTGCAGAACCTCCATGAAAGTGTAAACAAACACCTTTCATCCCTAACTTTCTCAGCAATGGAGCCACCAGCGAAAACAAAGCTGCCAAAGTTGCTTCCGTGCTGAATTTTTCTTTTCCTAGCCTTGGGAAACTATAAAGGTCTTCCGGGGGCGGTAAGACATGGGATTTAACTTTAATATTTTGATCTTGTGGCTGAGTGGTTTCAGTCGGAGGGATATAGCTGCCATCGTCTTGCCAGCCAGCATACTCGGAGATTGAATAAACTGATTTTTCTTTTATATGGGGACATTGACTAAGCAGATATCTCCGGAGAGCCCCTTGCTTAACCTTATTGGTCGGAACATAAACTTGGTGAGAACGCAAAATTGAAAATAATTTAGGAGAATCAAGGTCTTCTTCAGAAAGGTAGAGTTCTCTTCGAAAACCATACATATCGTGGCAAATGATCTGCCGCCCGCCTAGAAAGTTATCTCTAGCCCAGATTGGGTCCATAATCCTAAAGTTCTCATTGGGGACTTTAGAACTGTCTACGTGATAAAAACCTGACGAGTTTAAAACACAACCTTCAAGTGCCATAGGTCTATCAACTTCAAATGCTTTTGAAGCATAGGGCAAAACAGACGCCCTTGGAACGTGACATTCTGATGTGCATTGCAAATTACTATTTATTGCACTCAATTCTTCAGAAACCCGAGAGCACGCAATGCGGGGCAACAGTAAATACATATTTTTATTATCGAAGATGCGGATAAGGTCATTATCTTCGCTTCGCGTTGAGTTAGGACAGGAATTTAAAAAGGCCTTAATTGCAGAGCCACCAATCATTTTAGCAAGCAATTTGGCTTCATCAATTCTATATGTTGAACTATTAATAAACTGCCTAAAAACATTACATTTTAATAGGTTTGCAAGAACAGGCCTTATATAATCTTTCTTCTCCCCTAGTTTCATATGCTCCACAAAATATAAGTGGGCTAATTCCGAAACTTTCGAGTCACAACTTTCCCAATAACCGAGCAACCCTTTGCATGAGTCACTTGAAGAAGGAGCAAGTTTTGTTTTGGCAACGGGAACACTTGTAAATGGGATCTGAAATCCATTTACATCATAAAAGTTGTAATTCACAGCATACGAACAAATAAACCTTTTAATTTTAGAATCAAAAACAAACCGTGCGGGTGAACCAAGTTCTCCCCTAAAAGCAGACTCTTCCACTATAAGCTCATAAAAACTATTCTCTATATACAAATCCACAAGTGATTCCGGCACAGCATATCTATGCAGGTAATCTACACATTCCTGCAAAGGTCTTGAACCTTCTTCCTCACTCCAAGTTATATGCAAATCTCCCCATATCCTTTGCGGCAGTCGTCCCTTAACCAAAGGTTCTGAAAAAGAATGTACGCTAAAGGCATGAGCGCCTTTAGAAATAAGCATCTTCTGCTGTTCTGGAGTATCTTCAAAACATTCAATTCTGTCATAAGAAAACAGCGCGTATCTATAACGCATTCAAAATCTCCATTATCTTCCATTAAAGTTGAATACAACAAATTCTCACCAGCAACGACATTAGGTCTTCCCCATACGCTAATAAACGATTCAGTGATCAAAATATTATTTAAAATTAGCTGCCGCAATCCTATGAACATTTAAACATAGGATATTTTAATGAAAGATCTGCAAACCCAATTAACTGAACACCTTCCGCCAGTCTTCGCTGCAACCTCTTTGGACATTCTTACAGGCAACGCCCTTAGATGGAGAACAATTCAAAATATGCGCGCTAACAAAGAGATTCCCGAAGCCGATCAAATCCCTGCCAAATGTTTCCTTCTCGACGGCAAACGCAAAGTACTGATTGTACGCGATCCATTCCTGACATGGTGGCTAAACAGACTTACCCCTCAGAACACTCATATTAAACAATAACTATGACTTAACTAGATTATCCACTCTGCCCTATTTCAATGGCATGCCCCCCTGTCAAATGCCAATAACAAACAAGTCATTAAATCAGGTAGATAGTAGTATTATATTAAAACCACTAAACATAAAGGTACAAGCACATGACATATCAAAGTTCTTACAACCATATTAACGAAATAGAAGACACTATAGAACGAGTACTGATTCACAGCAGCAGAAGCAGGAGTAAAAACTTAGTAGTACGATTTGATATCACATATCCAGAAAAGTTCATCTACCCCAACGATAACACAATATTCAGTAACTTTCTAAATTCATTCATTAAACACTGCACACGCAAAAAGTACTCTCCATATTCTGTCTGGGTAAGAGAGCAATCTCTCCACTCTCTTGTTGATAACCATCATTTCCACATAGTCTTGTTTCTTGATGGAAACGTAATTCAGAACCCCTCACAGATTCATAATAAAGCAACCGAGCTATGGTCAAAGGCAATAGGTCATTCGGCACAAGGCTTAGTCCACCTATGTAGACATAACGTAGACGATCAGTACCTGAAGACTGCAATTAAAATGCGTAGAGTAAATTCTGATTTTGAAAAGACACTTGCTCAAACCAGACAATGGCTCAGGTATTTATCGAAAGAATACAGCAAGGAAGGTTATCCGTACAAAGGACGAAGCTTTGGAGCATCCCAGATACGCAATTAGGGATATAAGAAAACTATCAAGAGCTTGTATAAATAAAAATTACACACCCACATGATATAGCAAATAGACCTTTAACCTAGTAATAAAAAGGAATTAAAATGCATACTCCTATTTGTATTTACACAGATGGATCTTGTCTCGGCAACCAATTTGATAATGCTTGCGGTGGCTATGGAGCCATTATGCAGATAAACGGTGACACAATAGAACTTGCCCAAGGATACTCATGCACAACTAATAATAGAATGGAATTACGAGCAGTTATTGCAGCGCTAAAAGTAATCTCTACACCAAGTTTAATCACGATTATGTCAGACTCTAAATATGTAGTTGAAGCCTTCAAACAAGGCTGGATTGACAAATGGAATACTAACGGATGGAAAAAAAGCAACCGAAAGCCTGTCGAAAACCAAGACTTGTGGAAAGAAATGCTTGAAACTCTCCATAGTCACAATGTGGAATGGCTGTGGGTTAAAGGTCACAGTGGTAACAGTTTTAACGAACGCGCAGACCATTTGGCTTGCATAGCTGCAGCCAGCGACAATATGCTTGAGGATGTAGGACTGACGACTGCTACTATCGTACATAAATATTAATCCAGACAGACCTCCCCCTGCTTTTCAAATCATTTCAGATATATATCATTAATATAAGAGCGCACCCATATTACAAGCCCCTGTCCGATAATCGGACAAGGGCTTTTCTTATTGCAGGAGGAGTATATGACTAACACTGATTTGTGTTCGCCGGAGATCACCAAATTGGCAGGAGCAATGCTGAAGGTTCAGCAATCGTTAAAGCCAGCTCAGAAGGATGGGCAAAACAATTTTACCAACAGTCGATACGCAACATTACAGTCTGTAATGGAAACGTGCCGAGACGCTTTACTTACTAATGGTATCTGGCTGACTCAGTTGCCAGTACAAGTCGATCACGGAAATCTGGGACTAGTCAGCAAAATTGTTCATGCTGAATCCGGGCAATGGCAATCTTCTTTACTAATGATGCCGTTACCGAAAAGTGATCCACAGAGTTACGGATCGGCTATGACTTATGCAAGACGTTACGGACTTGCTGCTTTAATTGGAATTGTTACAGAATGCGATGATGACGCAGAAAGCTCTTGTCGTCATGAAACTGAAAACAAGGGTTTAAACAACGGCAAACAAGGGAGTTCAGAAGGGGCCTCAGCTTCCCAGAGACCTCCGCAGCCCCATGATATAGGAGCCTCTAATTTACCTCGTCTTGATGGCGTTCAGTATCGTAAAGAAACTGCGACGGATGGCAAATCTTGTATTTTGGCAACCGGCAACACCCACGCCAAGAAAGATTTTCTGAGAAAAGCAGGATTTCGCTGGGATGGGAATCGTAAGCTATGGTGGAAGTATGACCAAGCCGCATAATGCAAACATAAGAAATTAACCAGATCAGTGGATCTCAATACAAAGCGCACCTCTTCGGAGATACGCTTTTTTATTGTCTTTTTCAAAGGAGGTGGAAATGCCAATACGAAGTGATGTAACGATTTTTCTCTCTGAAGCAGGACTTACAAGGCTCAACAAGCAACTGGCTAACGCCCAGCAAAAATTAAGCAAGTCGGAATTAATTGATCTTCAGGAAATGCTTGATCGCAATAAAAACAGTCAGACAGGCCAAGCATACGGAGGCAACATGTTTTGCTGGCTATCCTGCGAGTGGCGCAGCTCGCACCCGATGGTGAAACTCGTGAATACTGTTTTCGATGAAATGGACACTGAAGAATTCAGTTTTCTGCGTATCAGCGAAGATGAAAAAGAATTTGAGGTGCGTGGGGATTATTACAACAACCAGTTTGAGAAACATGTCAGACAGAATCAACTTAGTAAATCTATCAGCTAATAAGGAGGAAAACATGTCTAACACAATCGAAGAAATTGAAAGTACAGTTCCTACGGAGCTTGATGCTGGATTGATCTTTAGTGGCAAGGTCTCTGGTCGTATTATTCAGGGGTTTGAATCGGTTTCACCTTTCACACCGAAGCTTGACCCCGAATACCTATTTCATGAATCTAGTCGTGATGTAGTTGTTTGGTTCATGGATAGCTCTGATCCGATTTACTTGTTCGGACCTAGTGGGAGTGGCAAGACCAGTCTCATTAAACAGTTGGCCGCCAAACTCAATTATCCGGTATTTGAAGTAACCGGCCATAGTAGATTGGAATTTCCAGAAATGGTGGGCCATCTTACAGTAGAACAAGGAAATATGCAGTTTCAGTATGGTCCTCTAGCCCTTGCCATGAAATATGGCGGATTGTTTTTACTCAATGAAATAGACATTATTGATCCTGCAACTGCTGCAGGCTTGAACGGAATACTTGATGGTGAACCGCTCTGTATTCCTGAAAACTCCGGTGAGATAATCCATCCGCACCCTATGTTTCGCTTTGCAGCTACAGCCAATTCTAATGGAGCAGCAGATGAAACTGGCCTTTATCAGGGTGTGATTCGTCAGAACCTAGCTTTCATGGATCGGTTCTGGCTTTGTGAAATTGGTTATCCGACTTTTGAAGCTGAAAGGGAGCTACTTTCCCGCAAGGCGGCAACTCTTCCCGAGAACATTCGTAAAAAGATGATTGAGTATGCGAATTCAGTGCGCAAGCTATTCATGGGCGAAGCAACTGGAAATCTTACCGATACCATCGAAGTAACATTCTCAACTCGTACTCTAATACGCTGGGCAGATCTTACCGTTCGTTTTCAACCTCTAGCAAAGCAAGGAATTCAGCCAATAACGTATGCATTGGATAGGGCTCTGGGCTATCGGGCTAGTAGAGAAACTCGAACGGTTTTACATGAACTAGCGCAGCGCATCTTCCCGGTAGAAGGTGAAACTGAATCAACATCATAAATGATATACGCAAATTTTATAGGCGGGGGTAGCGAAAGCTACCTCCGCTTTTGTTTTGCAAAAGTACAAAGGAGACAACCATGGAAACTAAAACAAGGATTACGGTCCTCAACCACATTCTAGCTCTCAACCTTGATGTAAACATCTGGTCTGCCAGAAAGAAATTAACTCCGTCAGATTTTGGAGGTTCGCAGTTACCACCGGAAGAACTTGCTTCTCTCGGAAGTAAAAGAATCTGTAATCCTGAAGATCTACGTATTTTTGGGACTCTTAAATCTCGTGCAGTAAGCACACTTGATAGACACGGAGTTCGATTTCTTGGTGGTTGGGGAGTTCCTGAGAAAGTGGGAGATGAAATTGTCAAAGAACTTACCATTATTCAAAAGGAATTCATGGCCGCAAAGGATGATTTTCTCAATCGCTACGATGAAGCTGTTCAGGACTGGGTAAAGCAACACCCTGGCTGGGAGGAGCTCATCGGTAGCTCTACGGTCAGTGCTGAATATGTACGTTCAAGAATGGGCTTCAAATGGCAGTTATTCAAGCTCGCCGCTCCTGAAAAAGGTTCGGTAAAGAAAGGCTTAAAGGATGAAGTCAACAAACTTGGTTCAACGCTTTTCGAGGAAATATCCAAGACAGCCACTGACACTTGGAACCGTTGTTACGCTGGAAAAGTTAAAGTCACTCACAAAGCCCTTTCGCCGTTGCGATCTATTCACAGTAAACTCAATGGTTTGTCCTTCGTCGACCCTAGAGTCCTACCTATTACGGGTTTACTGCAAACAGCTTTCGATAAAGTGCCGCCCCGTGGTCTTATACGGGGATCTGATCTGCTCATGTTACAGGGAGTTGTCTCGTTACTTCGAGATCCTGCCTTACTTATTAAGCATGGTCAGAAAATCCTTGATGGAAACACTGCCGAGGACCTGCTTGAAGGTTTAGTTGCAGTTCCAACTCGTACGAAAATTGAAACAATCTCAAATAATTCACTCCCAACGCATGTTCCTCAATCCGCGACTCAGCAACAGATAGATAGTAACGGGTTGTGGTAATGAAGGAGGTTCTTATGAATAACAAGTTGCTTATAAAATCATTGCCGCTCGTAGCGAGTGTGCTGGGACGCAAGTATGGAGTGCAGGTCCGAATCGGTGGGGATAAGGCCTTTACTAATGGCAAAGTAATTCAACTGCCTGCATTACCTTTGGAAAATGATGAATTAATGTTGAACCTTGCCCGTGGTTATCTGGATCACGAAGCGGCTCATATTAGAGAAACAAACTTTGAGTGGCTTAAACTGGCAAAATTAACTCCTATTGAAATGCATATCTGGAACACGCTGGAAGATTGGAGAGTGGAAAATAAACTCACTGATAGCTTTCCGGGTTGTCGGCAAAACTTCCAATGGCTGATCAAACACTTATTTATGCATGAAATCGACCAGTCTCAGGAAAATAAAGACGATCCTGCTTCAGCAGTTCTGAATTGCTTACTATTAATAGTCAGGTCATGGGATTTCCCTGAATTAGCTGAAAAATGTGCGAGAACCGCTTCAATTGTTGAATCACACTATCCAGGCCTTCTCTCTCGCTGGGACTCTGTTCTTCGGAATGTCCGCACAAAATGTGACTCGACTCAGGACTGTATTCTCTACACACGGGAATTCGTGGCCCTGCTAAAGCAGTATATCAAGCAGGATGCGCCTTCGCCAAGATCAACGGATATAAAAGTTAAACAGTCAATTCAGGATCTGGATAAACTTCTTAGCTCCGAATCTAAAGATCTACCCAAAGGACTAGGTAAAATTCTGGAAGAACAGCTGGTTAGCAATAGTCCGGATAACATAGATCAAGGGCTGCAAGTTGCTCGAGACGGGTACAAAAGGCTTATTGAGTTAGATAAAACAGATCTCGAACAGACGCGCAGAGCTTCAACCTCCCTCAAGTCTCGATTACATGGAGTCATTCAAGCTAAAACTATAAGTCATGATCGTATCGGTAGACGGGGACGTTTAAGCTCATCTCACTTGCATCGTGTTGCTGTCGGTAATCCTCGCATGTTTCGTAGCTGTGGGGAACGTCAAAAGATCAGCACGGCAGTCCACATCCTTATAGATTGTTCAGGCTCAATGCGCAGGCGTATCGGACTTGCTTCGCAGATTTGTCATACTGTGGTTAGCTCACTTAATTCCATTAACGGAGTGAGTGTGGGCGTTAGTTGTTTTCCAGCAGTCAGAGCAAAAGATGGTGAAAGTTATGGCGAGCCGACAGTCGCTGCAATTCTTAACCATGGCCAGCGAGTTCACAGTTGCTTTGGCTTGTCTGCATCAGGATCTACGCCATTAGGTGAAGCTCTTTGGTGGATATTTCAACAGATGCTGCCATTGCCGGAGAGTCGAAAAATCATCATCTGCATAACGGACGGTGTGCCTGACAACTTACTAAACACACAGAAAGCAATAAAAGACGGAAGCTTAAACGGCTTTGAAATCTACGGTCTCGGAATCAACTCCGAGGCCGTTTTTCGTTTGTTCCCGGGAAAAAGCAGAGTCATCACCGAACTCACAGATCTGGCTCCTGCCATGTTTGACCTGCTTCAGGAATCACTCCTCAACTAACTAATAAAAAAGGATAAATGTCATGTCAGAAGAAAACCCCTTATGTCCCAATTGTTATACAGCGAATTTCGTTGTGCTTGTTAACAACACTCAAAAACTCGGAACAGCAGTCGGTGGAGTAACTGGAGGAGTTGCTGGATACGCCGGAGCAACATCAGGGGCTGCAACCGGTGCGGCTATCGGATCTGTAATTCCTATCATAGGTACTGGAATCGGAGCCGTGGCCGGTGGGTTAGCGGGAGCTTTTGCGGGGTTCTTTGCAGGTTCAAAAGTGGGCAGTCAGGTAGGTGAGCACGTCGATCGTCATGTTCTCGGTTTATATCGCTGTAATCGTTGCGGCACTCAGTTTGAATCATAACCGTGGAGGATAATATGAAAAGTATACTTACATTTATTGGTGGTGTGGCTGTTGGAATTCTGGCTGTTACTGGGATTTATGCTTTGGAGGATGAGAAGGTGAAAGAAGACTGTGATGAGTCTGAGGATTTAAATACTGAAATAGAAGATGAAAAAGATAAGGATCCATTTATTGTTAATGCTTCATAGTTTTCGAAGGCGGTGGCCGCTGGGGTAACCCGGCGGTCATCTTCCTTTGCTAGGTAAAACGTTTATCTATCACGCCGCAAGCAACAGGTTAAAATTGTGTGGATATGGAAGATAGTCTGGTAGATTAAGACATTAAATCACATCTCAATAATTTTTTATTTATTAAGCTAAAGCAAATTGCAAGTATGGATTGTCCGAAAGCCAATGTTTGCTGGTCGATTGATTTCATGCATGATTCGCTTACAAGTGGACAGCGATTCAGAACTTTTAACGTGCTTGATGATTTCAGCCGAGAATGCTTGGCGATTGAAATAGACACAAGTCTTACCGCAGTACGGGTAACTCGTGTACTGGACAGAGTTTCAGCTTGGCGCGTTTTTCCTGAAAAAATGAGGATGGATAATGGGCCGGAGTTAATCTCTGTAACTTTGGCTGATTGGGCCGAAAAGAACGGCGTTGCTCTGGAATTTATTCAGCCAGGTAAGCCAACACAGAACTCATATGTCGAGCGATTCAATCGTACATACCGTGAGGAAGTATTAGATTTTTTTATCTTCAATAGTTTAAGCGAAGTTCGAGAATCTACAGAAGAGTTCATTCGGGAATACAATGAGGAGCGTCCTCATGAGTCATTGAGAAATATGACGCCAATTGATTTCGCTGTCCAGCGGGGAGGGTATATCCCCTCCCCGCTGGACAAACATCACGAACCGAGCGGGAGTCTCTACTCGTAGGTGGACCGAAGAATGGGGTCTTTACACCCTGAAAACGTAGAGTAAAATAGCCTTGTGAGCATAATAAAATGCCTGATGACTTAACCTCCCTCTACAGGTGTGCGTGCTATCTTTTAAGAGTTTTTTTTGAATACGTGTAAAGTTCGGAGACTATCTGGCAAATTTATGGTTTCAAGTTCTTTGAATCCCGCAGAAGTAAACGATTCTTTAAAAACTTGAACGTTGTAATCTTCAAAAATATCATCTCTTGCACTTAACATGCGTTGCACCTGACTATCCTCCTTAGGGATGTATTCACAAATAAGCACACCATCATCACGGAGGAGAGAAAAGAAAAATTCACTTATTTGCTGGAAAGGAATTCCTGCCGTGAAGAAAAGGTGATGACATAGAGCTAGAGCAAGAAGCATGTCTGCTTCGCACCGTTCTTCAAAGCTTTTTCTTTCTTTAGTGGCCCATCCAAGAGATGGTGAGGGGGAGGACAAGTCCATTATAATTGGTAAAATGTTCTCAGGTCCGTTCTTCCGTAGAGTTCTATAGTGTAAATCTACTGCTGCGGGATCTATGTCGGCGGAAATGACACATTTAAAGTACTTTGATAAAGGCAAGCTGAAGCGTCCTGTATTAGCTCCTAGGTCAACAGCGAGCTTACCGGCATACTTCTCCCCAATCGATTCAACGATACTGAGCTTTGCATCTGTCGCGGCTTCAGTATAGTTCGTATCGTTGTAATAATCGCCCCATTCAGTAATCTGCTTCGGAAAATGTAAATTTTTTGTAGCATCTTCAAGAGATTCAACAATGCCTTGAAGTCTTTCTAATGGCATATGCCTGGTTTTTATGTCTTTAACTGTTCGCGGATCTGCATATTTTTTTTGCAGAGCTGAGTGCAGAGTTAAGTGCATGAAAATTGAAGGAGATAAACGCGCTATCCAAGGTAAGAGTGAGCTTGCAATATCAATCGGTATTCCATCAATCCACTGTCTGCTGAGTTGGGCAAGGCGTAAGTCCTTTTTAGCGGCAAGAGCTAGAGGAGCTAAAAAATGAGAACAAAATTGCCCGTAGCCCTGCCAAGCTCCTCCTTCTGTTTGCTCTTCAAAAGAAAAAATATCTATAAATGTTGGTCTGCTACCGATGAATTGAACATTGTACGCTGAGGCGTCTTTTAGTGTCAGCCCCTTGCGTAAAGCTTTTTTTTGAAGTTCTAGAGTCAGCAATGCCGCATCTTTAAGTTGGCTGAAACTCCATTCGTAGGGGTAGGTAATAAAAGGAACTGAGGCAACCTTCAGGGTTTTCCAGCTTTTTGGAATAGTTTTGTACTCTTCAAATGAGACAATAAGATTTTCGTCCAGTGCTTCATCTAAAAAGCCTGACTCTGTAACTTTCAACCACGTGTCCTTATAGCACGGCATGATTGTCCGTAAAATATTCCCCGCTTCGTAATAGACGTATCCTGAACGATCTCGAAATGACCCTGAATCCTTTTGCATATTTTTACCGCCTAAAAATTCTAGAGATTGAGGTCAATATATTCTTTTTCATTTTTGAAAGAACTGCAACGCTGGCGATAATCCACTGAACAGCCGTACTGCCGGATCCTGGATCCAGATAACCAGCATGAGCAATATGAGGAGCTAAAAGAATTGTTCCTGCTGAGAAGAAACAAATTACAAACAAAAAATAGATCTTAGCGGTTGTACTCATAGTTGACATTCCCGTTCCTTCTTCACGAAGGGTTTTTGTTATGTAAGAATCAGGCACGAAACATTTTCTTCATGGTCAATAAAATGAAAATCATAGAATAAAATGCAAATAGCCTGCCAAAAGAAGTATTGGATCGATGTTTGTGTAAAAAAAATAATTTCGATGTAGAGTATGCAATATAGGTATTACACCTTCTTCCAGTTTAAATCATAATTCATTGAACGGTTCAGAATACATATTGCCTTAGGTCTGGAAAATTCATGCTTGCCAAACTGGTTATAATGCACTGATGCATCTATTCCCTGCATAAAAATTGAAGGAGAATTTAGATAGTAAAAAGCTGTATTAAAATTTTCATTGGGGTTGAGCATAAGTGTTGTAGAATTTTGTATATAATGTTCAAGCGGAGATAGACCGTGTAATATTTTTTTATATGTTCTTAAGTACCATTCGTTATCAAAGGCGGACATCTTTTCCCAATTTTTAGTTTTTGAGGAGATCTGTTTTTGAGCAAATATTTTCATTGGCACAAAATCGGGGTGATGGATGTTATTTCTGCGAGCCATGAGCCCAATTTGCTCTAACAGGTTTTGGCTTTTTGTTTTAGAAAGGCCGTCAGACAGTATTTTAAGAGCCTCCATGATTTTGCCTTGCTGCTCTAATGCGGAGGACAAGGCGGCATATACACCTATTTGAAAATTATTGTTGTTTAGCAATGTTTGTGCGGCTTCTTCAGCCAAAGCCCATTTTTGTGTTGCCATGCTAAGTATTAGTTTTTTTTCAATAAAGGAATCCTTCATCAAAGGCTTTGCAGAAATAATTACGTCTTCAACCCAGTCAAAGAACAAATCATTGACCCCATTTAAGAATGCCAAATATTGCATTTCCCAGTCTAGAAAAGATTCAATTGCTTCAAGGTTCCCTTTTGTATTTTTCACAAGGCTTGTTATTTTAGAATAATCACTCTTACGGGCAAGAGTCTGAGCATACATAAGGTACCATGTGTTTGGAACAACTTTATCCCCGGCCAGTTGGATGGCTTTGGCTATGAATTGGCCTGAGTCTTTATCTCTTTCCTGTCGCTCCGCTATTACTGCAAGGTAATAGAAGGCCTTACTTGATTTGGGTGCAATGTGGATAGCCATAAGGGCATATTTTTGAGCTTCTTCTAGTTTTTTTTGTTTTAGAAGGTCATTAATTAATAAAAGGTATGCTTCATCATTGTTAGGAAATTCTTTACAAATCTTAATAAGAAGTTGAATTCCCTGATCCCGTTGGCCTACTTCCAGATACTTAGAAGCAAGTTCAAGATGGCAAGACATGTTTTTGGGGTTATTTTTTACCTCCTTCAGATAAAAAGAAAGCTGTTCCTCCTTATTAATTTTTTCCCATTTATTCAGCGCAACTCCGTCTCTGGCGACTAAAAGACGCCCAAATTGACCAGATCGGCAAAAGGACTCATTAGGCATCATGTTTTCAAGATGTGTAGCATCTTCGCTAAGCGCAGCTATTATATGATCGAAAATTCTAACATGTGATAATATTTCTCCTTTTGAGAAATGATCTACAGGCCAGCGAATTCCCAAAAAAACTCCGCATTGATCTTTTGATATAAGACTTGGTGAGTATCCACGTTGTTCTATTGTTACGTTTGGATCGTCACTTTCACCGCATTCGATATGGTTAAAGCGTCTTGCTCCGTGGTCTCCAACTGCAACAATTAGGGCTTGGGGGTCATTTTTTAAAATTGTGTCTACTGCTTTTATAAAATTTTTTTCTGCTGTTGAATAAAGTTTCCTGTAGTCTTCTTCAAAACTCTCAAGTTTATCCCAGTTTACCCGAATATCCGAATGATTTGCTCCGAAATGAATCCAGCTCATTTGAGGTCTGTCTTTATTATTAATGATGACTGTTTGTAGTTTAGACAGCATCTCCTCAAAATAATATTTATGTTCAAAAATATCTTCAACGGAAAGTCTTTTGCGAAGAAGTGATGATTGCGCAAGTATCGGGGCAAACAATTGATTCAACTTGAATTTTATATTTGAAGCGTTTGAACTTACATTGTCAAAAATCTCGCTGAATATGTTTTCCAATAATTCACTAGCGAAAAAGTTCAGGCAGTAATTATTTTTTTTAAAAGTGGACAAGATTTCAGAGGGAGTTACCTGCAAGCTTCTCTCATCCCGATTATAATCATAAAGGCTTCTGGGCCAGATTAAGTTGGAAATTGTCGCAACCGTCCAGGTCAGATTACTGTATACATTATCATATATGGTGAAACTCTTTTTTTCCAAATATGAGCACAGTGCAGAACTGTCAATATCATATATTTCTTTTAACACATCTGGAGAATGAAACGACTCCAGTAGCAGAATATACACATTAGGCTTATGTTTGAACGGAATGTCTTTCTCTGTTTCCGCCCCGATATGTCCATTGGGTTCTGCCGTGTTTTTTTTGTTATTTTGGACCAGATCAAAGAGACATATCGCCGTGTAAAGCGTAAAAACGGTGTTCAATACAGCTATGGAAAAAAAAGTTGTAGCCAAAAAGAACAGACTGATTCCAGAAATTGTATAAAGACGAGCTTTATAGCTAAGCATCTCGCAGAAAGTTCTTTCACTCATTACAAAGAAAATAGATAGCGAGAGAATACAAGCTGAAATGTTTCTAATAAGTAGAGCGTCAAAGTTTCCCGAGACATGGACCAATAGAGTATTTGCCGTAAGGTGAAATAACACGCTTAAAACTGCTCCTGTGACAGTTATTAACAATAGCGAGCTATTTATTTGACGTTTGGTAAACTGATTTACATTAATAGAAATCAGAGAAATAGTAGGGACTATAGTTGCAAGAAAAATTGAAATCAAAGGAATTTGGTATATTGTGAGCATCTTGGATCCTTGGGAAAGATATATAATATAATCCATGACTAAAAAGAGAGATAAATCTCTTTACCCAATTTGAATGTCTATTATTACTCTTTGTTGCTTGCGTGTTTTGCGATTAAGTGAATTTGCCTTATCTTTAATGGACTAACATTATTATTTGTAACTAACTTTATTTCAAGTTACAAGAAAACAAGCCCTTATATTGACTGACAATTGTATTGTCCTAGTTTTGTAGCCACTCCTGAGTTGTGAAAACGTAACCTCAGAAAGACACAGATGAGGACAAGCATTGCACTAATTAATTTAAAATCAAAGAGGTAAAGCAATTAATCGGACTTGCTATCCTGTTTATGATGTACCCAAGCCGTTAGAAATCAGTACTCATAGACGGTATGTTTGGCTAAAGAAGTACAGCTCTAGATAAGTTCAATTTGATGACCAACAAAAGGCAACTAAAGCTGAGAATTCAGTTCCAAATATACTTTCACGTAACGTTTCATCTTTCAGGGCAAACCAGATTGGGCCCGACTCCACTATTATTCAAATCGCGTTCCCACGCCCAAGCCTCGCCCGAGTCAAGCATAATTAATGATAACAACCGTCAAAATTCACCCTACCCCCGCTTCCGAAAAGGAATCACCTTACCACCATCTCCGCTATCACCAAGCATATCAAGAGCTGACCGTGCAGCCTCCTCATCGCCGTGCATATAGCGTAAAGCCATAGCCGGAACTTTCCAGCCCATGACATCCATAAGAGAACGAAGATCCAGTACCTTTGCCAGTTCGGTTGCTACGGTATGTCGAATTGTATGAAAACTGATACGGTCCAATCTATCTCGCCCTTCGTTGAACCCAAGACTGTTGGTTACACGGGCAAATGCAGTGGGAGCTTCATTATAGGGAAGCCCCCTGCTGTTCAGGAAAACCTTTTCTATAGGGCTAGTGCGCTGCAATTCGGATATGAGTTCTGCCAGCGGACCAGAAATGGGAATACACCTTGACTCAGCGTTCTTGGTCTTTTCGAAAATAACATGGGTGGAACTGACATTGCGCCACTCTAGCTTGAAGGCTTCCCCTGCCCTACAGCCTGTAAGAAAAGCAAACTGCGTAATCATCCATGACGAATGATCCTGCTCTTCGAGGGTGGACATAATCTTTCTACGCTCAGCAGGAGTAATGATTCTCTGTCTGCGGTTGTTCTTTGGTGCAGTGGCTCCAATGTCTTTTCCAGATGGTGGAGGTATAGTCACAATCTTTCGGCGTAGCGCATGTTTCAAAACACGGCGCAGAGATCCAGTAATATATTCTATAGATCTCTGAGACAGTTTTTTCTTACTCAAGGCGAGAACGAGATCATCCCAATGAGGAATCTGAATATCGCAGAGAAGCACATTCCCCAGCACAGGATCAATGTGGAGACGCATATGAGATTCTTCTTTATCCCAAGATCCAGGCTTACTTTGCTTTGCAAAAGGTAAATAATATTCATAATAGTAACTATTAAGAGAAATTTCTCGAGACTTCTGTTCACTAATTTCCCGTTCTTTGGCCTTACGAACTTCACGCAATGTGCGTGGTCCACTTCCAGATCTTGCTGCCCTTTTAAGCTTTGCCAACTCGTCAGCAGCCTTCTCTGCTGTCCATCCTTCAGATGCCCAACCTAACCCTTCCTCTTTACGCTCTCCATCTATCTGAAAGCGTATAGCGAAGTATCTATCCATCTTCACACGACCGTTTTTACGGGTTGTATGATCCCTGCACCGAACCCCGGGATACGTTGATGTAAGCCACTTTGTCATTTTGCCCCCGTTTCCAGTCCCCACTCTGTCCCCACTTGAACAGGTATGGAGCAGTATATCGGGTGACGACCAGTGAAGTCAACAAAGAGATTTAACTTAATGATTAAAACTGCTTAATGACTATAAATGACAACCCGTGAAAACGTGTGAAATGGCTATTTTCAGACTTAAAATCCCTCGACCTGCGGCTTGTACGAGTTCAAGTACTCGATCTGAATACCAACGGAAAAAGAATAAACCAATTTCACAAAGTCGTTATCGAACTCTTAAAGCAGCTTATCAGTTTGAACTAGCAATTCTCGTATCAGTACCCCGACTACGCAAAGACACTTCAAGAAAGAAATAAAATCGAAAAAAGCTCACGCTTATATACAGCAAACGAAAGTATTTAGGTGAATTGAAAAAAGCATTTCCGGATCGTAAATGGCACTTATAGGACACCGCCCTGAAGAGCGACTAAAAGGAGTTTTTTTGCAAATTAAAAGAGGGAAGCTTCACCTAAAAATGAAACAGTTAATAATGACTAACTGCAAATTTTAGATTTCTTATGAATCTGAACAATAAAGTGAATTAGCTTATCTTTCATCTCCTGGTCATCAACATATTCGAGGATTAGACCTTTAGCTTCCTCTAGATTTAATTCATGCAAAAATTCGCTTAACCGTTTGCGAAGCTCTGCTTTTTTTCTATCAACGACTAAATCTTCTAAAATATCGGTTGCATACTCATAATCTTTTTTACGCAAAGCTTTACGAAAACTGGTGCTCACAAAATAAGAATAAACTTTGCCTGATATGCTAGAAAGCAGCATACCAAGCCAAACACCAATAACGAGAGTTGCAAGGTCCGCAGCTTTTTCTTTAGCAATACCCACCCATTCGGAAAAATCTCTATCCTTAAGTAGGTCTTGAGTTTTGCGCATATCAACAATAAGCCGCTTTGCGACTGGATTATTCTTGTTAATCTCAAGAGCATGTCTAAATTGAGCTTCGGCAGATTCAAGATCTCCCATTTTAAAGTAAGCCCTACCCAACAAGCTGTAGAGCCAATCAGACTTCGGGTATAGCTGTAATCCATCTTTCAAGGTTGATACAGCTAAATCATACTGTCCGTTATCAATGAATTCCTGCGCTGTATTTCCACTGGAAATCTCTGTCACGACAGCGGGCTTTTCCTGAGCCACTGCCCGACTTTCACTGATACCGATAAAAAAAGTCAGTGTAAGAATAAAACAGACAGCACATAAGAAATTTTCAACTTTACTCATCGAATTACCCTCATCTTTCCCAGTCTTTTTAAATATGAACGATTTTACCATAACTGCTTAATATTTGTGCCAGGGTAATAAAATTCCAGAATATCATCATACTTACTTTTTTTACCCATTTCGGCAGATCCCCACTGTGAATATCCTACACCATGTCCCCAACCATGCCCCGCAAATACATAATATCCTTTTTGTTTCTTAATACTTAAAAGTATATCCGGTAGTGACAGAACTCTTGAGCTTCCCAAAGTCGTTCTGGTGCGCACATCCTTATGACCACCAGAATATTTAATTCTGGCCTTTATGATTCTTCCTGACGGCCCCTTCTCAAGAGCTTCAATAGACTGTATCCTCGGCACCGAAATTCCTATTTTTTTCAGCTTACTCTCAATATCTCCGGCACTGAATTTACGGTTCCAAGAAGCCATCTTCCCTTCAAGACTTGCAGGATCTTTATGCGCAACAAGATAGCTTTTACCAGCCCCAAAAATAGCCTTAGCATCTGCGGTAAAGCCGCCGCTATTAGCCGTATACTGTGAAAGGATCGGTTTCTTTTTATAAAAAATAATTTGCCCACGAGTTTCAGCAACAGCCTTATTTGTACGCTTACCTTCACGATCAACTCCGGCATACATCTGATCGTAAGTATCTGCATAAACGTCATAAAAAAGATGTGTGCGATGAAGTTTTTGATAATAAGCGTAAGTTCTTGCCGCTACAGCCTGTGCCTTGAGAGTATCCTCAGGCCAGGAAGCATAAGATTCTGCCGGAACCACAGACTTCAAATATTCTTCTATCGGAACAATATTCAAAATAAGCAACTTACCACTTCTTATACTCACATCGACAATTCCGCGGACTCTTTTTGATTCTTTACTGTAAACAACTTTAAGCGGAACTTTTGAAGTAAATCTTATTCGTGCTGCAGTTATCTTTTTACCGTTCAGCACTAATTTAGTGCCGGAAAGTCCAACTTTAAAATTCGTACCGCATCCAAGCTTACCAACACAAATTTCATCTGTTTTATTCTTTACTGAAATAGTCATTGAGGTAACCGATCGACTGAGGCACACCCGCAAAGACGGTTCCTCGGCAAGTTTAGTGGATTTTACAACTGGAGTAGGTTTTACTTCCGGCTCGGATTTTACTTCCGGTTCAGACTTTACCTCCGGTTTAGACTTTACCTCCGGTTTAGACTTTACCTCCGGTTCAGACTTTACCTCCGGTTCAGACTTTACCTCCGGTTCAGACTTTACCTCCGGTTCAGACTTTACCTCCGGTTCAGACTTAGCTATTTTATTCATAGAAGAAATTATAGCTTCTGCCTGAAATCTAAACATCCCAACAGGAAATTTTTTAATGTATTCTTTAAAAATGGACCGAGATTTCTCTAGTTTACCCATTTGATAGTACAGAAACCCAAGTTTATAGAGTGCTGATGCTGACTGATCAGGATACTTTTTGCTAACTTCTTCATATATTCCAGCAGCTTTTTCCGGAGCATCTAGAAACGTAGACAGAACCATAGCTTTGCCGAACATGGCATGGGCACGGGTTTTCGCTGATGGAGAAAAATCAATAGCTGTATCATACTGTTCAAGTGCTTCAAAATATTTACCTATATCTATAAGATAGCTGGCGTAATTAATGTGCCACTGTGCCTGAGCCTGATCTTCCAGATCGGTAGGCGAATATTGCTGCGCAGAAACAGGAATACGCTTAGCTGCGAAAACAAGTTCAGGACTTAATGTCACGCAAAAAAGAATGATTGCGAGAAAAGATAGACATACGGCAGAAATATAATTTTTCATAATAACATCTCTTCTTAATATTACGGAATAATTACTATTTAATTTTACATGCATTACTTTTTATCTGTTTTATCGCCGTTATAGACTGGCGAAGTCTCTTCGTTCTTAAGATTCTTATGGTCGTCATTTTTAACATTCGTTTCTGCCCCGTCATTACTGACTAAATGATCCATATAATCTTTCAGATATAAAAGACTGCTATCTGCCGGACTAAGGGTCAGAGCTTTTTCAAGAACCAGCCTTGCCTGCCCTACTTCCCCTTTACTAAGCAAACTCCGAACATAAAGCTGGTGCAATCTCACATCATATGGAAACTTTGAAATTCCTTCACTAAGAGTCTCTTTCAGCTTTGCGTCATTTTGCAAAGCAAGCAGGGTATAAGAAAAATACAAATAAATATCACGATCACTCTTAATTTTTAAAGCCTGCTCAAATTTCTGATAAGCATCACCATATTGCTGCTTATGAAAAAAATTCTCGCCTTCCTCTTTAAGTTTATTGAACTTTTCGTCCAGCAATTTAGGAGTGATTGTTCTGTCATCAACTAGTACAATTTTTCTTCCATGAGGATATGGGGAATCCAACAGAGATTTAACAAGCACATCTCCTTTCACTTTTATTTTATCAACTGCGGCTGTTCCAAAATAATTTTCTTCGACCACCAGTTTTGAGCCAGAGAAAATATTAATTTCATTATCAAAAATATTATTCTCTTTAATGATACCATTCCCGCCATTAAATTCTAAACCTGTCGTACAATTGCTAATGCTTGACCGAACCATTGAACCATTTCCAGAACTTAATATCACCCCAGTTTTCAACCCTGAAATTCGCAAGCCTTTTAAATAATATCTGGAGCTATTTAAAACTGTTACTGCAAATAAATTGCCTTCCCCCCCTCCATCAAAACTGGAAGACCGGATTTCTGAATACCCGCTAGAACTTATAACGGCTTTGGAAAAGCCTGAAAAATCACAAATCGAAAAAATTGCACTGCCACCTGAAAGGATATTAAAACCTTCGGTTCCTGAGGATTCAAACTTTATCGGTGAGCGTATTTCACCAAGAGACTTAAGTTCTCCAGAAACATTCATTCTGGCTCCAGCGTTAAATCTGACTCTTGTGCCAGGTAGTATGGTAAGGGTCGCACCCTGCGGCACAGTAACTAGAGATTTAATCAGATAATTACCTTTCACTAAAGTTCCCGTCAGCTCTCCTAGAAGTTCACGCTCATCAAATTGCGGAACAACTACTTTTAAAATTTCGTCAGTAGAAGACAGGTTTCCGGCACGATCCATCGTGCGAACTTTGTAATAAACAGTGGCCCCTTGTGAAACACTATTATCAACAAAAGAAAGGCCATGCGTCTTTCCTATAACTTCAAATTCTCCAACCGGATCAGTTCCCTTTTCAATTACAAAATTATCAAGATCTTCTGCTTTAGGAACCTTCCATGAAATCTCAGTACCTTCTTTTCCGGCAATTCCTATAACAGATTTCGGAGAAGGAGGCAGAATACCATCAATTGTTGCTAGAGAACCTGACTCAACCCACAGCCTCTCTATCCCGTTTGATTTACGCATCCTGATCAAAAGTTTTTCGTCTACGCCTTTATCTCCTTCATGAACCACATAAAACCCTTCATAAACTCCTTCTGAAGTCTGCGAGAGCTGAATATTTTTCTTAAAATCACCTAAATCAAAAGAACATGTTAAATCAGGCTCAGCATCAACCCGCACGACAATTCTTTTACCGACTCCGAAAATTTTATTATCTACGTTTGTATCAACAGAAATTATCTCAGGTAGCTTCGGCCCCTTAGGACAATCGGGTAACATTTGAGCCAGATTCCAGGCCCAGTCATAAATAACCATTCGCATCTGCCGTCTGGTAGGATCAGCAAAAATTTCTTCCGCTATGGTTCCGGCAAGTGAAAAAATACCTGTAGGAACAGCCACTTTGCGTTTGGAAGCACTCTCGCTCCACTTTCCAACAAGCTCACCTGCTGAATTTTCCAGTTCAACCCCTGCGTCCAATTGAAAAAGATCAAAGGCCACAGCAGTTATCATATCCGCGCTTGAAATATTAATTCTAACAATACCGTCAGCTTTTAAGAGTTTGCACAAATCTTGACTGCTCATGCTCTTCCAATCTTGATCATTACCGATACCTGCAAGCCCATCATCAACAACACTTTTCTGTAGAGGTAGGTAGCCTTTACCAGCTAACTGATTATATATGGCACTCCTAGCAATATCAGCAACGAAAGCTTTATCGTCGTCATCAACCAATATAGATTTATGAACTGTTGAATTTTCAGCATGAGTAATATACTGAGCAGGCAGAATTGCAATTCGATACGGGACAGAGTCGCCCACTGCGTAATGAACTGACTGTGGGGTCGTTTTTGCGGCAAAACATCCTGCCAGCATCATTACAGCAAGAAACTGAATCAGAACAAAATTTATTTTTTTCATGTAGATATCTTCTATGACTTAAGCTTTCTGTCAATATTAACCGAATTAACAATTCCAAGCACCGAACGAACTTTTCCATCTAATTTCAAACGACTTTCACCCATAGAATACGATCCACCACCCCACGCCTGCAAAACATTGCCCTTGAGAGCAAATGAATTAATAGCTATTTCCTTTCCAGATAGGCTGCAACGCAGACGTGCCGAGCTAAAATTCAACCCATCACCATCTTTTGACTTTTTAGAAACAGCATCAACAATATCAATAAAGAACCCGAGTCGTGGATCAAGATTTGTTAGGTTTTTTATTTGAAGATTATTAATTAAAACAGTTCCATCACCTTTTGCAGACTCAGCCAACTGTATTGGATCTTTTCCGGAAATAAAAACATCCGCGTTCAAATATACCTTTCCACGAATGGCTACTGAAAGATCTTTAGCAAAACAGGCTATCAAATTCGGAAGACTTTCTCCGCGCCCTTTTACGCCGCACTGAACAGCAACATTATCTTTTGAAAGAACTGCTTCAGCATTTACATTAAGGCGAAAAAGTTTAGCACTTGCTTTCAAAACAGCCTTATCTGCATTGCTCTTCAAGTAAACAGTAACAGCGCTAAGTGGCCAATCATTAAAGTAAAATTTACGAATTAGAGCTTTTCCATCCAATTTCCCTGCTAATAACGCACTAAAATCAAATTTATTATTAGTTGAAACAGTTTCAGACTGTTTAGAATTTTGAATACTTAAAGACGATAAAACAGCATCAAAACCGTTTTTTTTACTATAGATAGAATTTAAATATCCTGAAGCTGAAATCTTGGTTCCTTTATTTAACAATTGGGTGTCAAACACAGTTTTTAAAGAATTTTTTTTTTCAACTTTACCAGTAATAATGTAATCAAAAAGCGAAAAATCACGAGCATCGACTTTTACTAACACTTTCCGCACTTCAAGCGGAACAGCGAATGCAGCTTGCAGATTACAATCACCACCGGTAACTGAAGCGACGTTAAATTTCCGCACAGAAACAACAGGTTTGCCATTTTTAATTTCAACATCCACGTCAACGTCTGAAATAGTAAGTTCCTGTATTCTTCCCTCATTTGATTCGAGTCTCAACGCTAAATCTTTAGCCGAAACAGTCATTCGTCCGGTCAAGCCTGCTGAATATGAATTATTTACTGAGGATACAGGTGACGAAAGTGAAACTGATTTCAAAATCAATTTGCCTTTAGGTTTAATTGATTTGAGATTCGCCATTTTGCACAAAGCAAGCGTAGCATTACGACCGCGTTCACTTTTTTGAGCCATGGAGTATAATTCTCCGGCATCAATTTTAATTTCATCCAATGAAATCTGATATGAACCGCCCGGTTTTATTTCAACAGAAAGATTTTTTCCATTGTTGGAATCTAGCACCAAATCACCGGCCTGAAAGCGCATTGAACCGACAGTACTGTCTACGGAGAAATCCAAATTACGGGTTTCAAATTTACTGGCTTCTGCAAGCTCAGGAATAGTACTATTACTAAGATATCCGAACCCAGTAAGAAATCCCAAAAAGGCCGCAGGATCAATTGAACATTCTGTAGCTTGCAAATTCAGTTTTAACGGTGAAGATGACTGCATTTCCAATTTTCCTGAAAATTTAAAGCCGAGTTCTGCAATAGATGCGCTATGTACATTAAATGCAAACCCGTCACCTTCTTTTTCCATAATGGCTGAAACTGTAACAGGCTGACGTTGAACGTTATTGGTTAAAAGAACCTTACCTGAAACAATATCAAGCTTAGCAGGGAAAATAGCAGGAATTTCAAACGTAGAAGAACCACCTTCGCTGTAATAAGCCTCAGTATGAATATCGGGGTCCTGCAGAATAACGTGGCGAAGTTTTATATTACCGGAAAAAATGCTTGCAATATCGGGGTAAATTTCGAGCAGAGGAATACGGATTGACTCCGTACTCTTTTTTATTTCCAAGTTATGAACCAGAAGATAAGGCAAAGGGCTGTAATGGATTTCAATATCCTCCATTACAACCCCCATTTCGGTCATCTGTGAAAGTAGTCCCTGAACAGCATCAACAAAATTGGCCCTGACAAGCATTATGGAACCGGATAAAATAGCAACAACAAGAAATCCAGCTATACAAAATCCTTTTTTCCGTAACACAATATCACCGCCTTCAATATAGTTCGTATATTTTATTTAAGAACAAAAACAACTTTAGCCTGTGCAAGTATATTAAACTTCTGATCATACGCAAAAAGAGCTGTTGCATCATCAGAGCTTACTACTGCATCAGTAACATTTTGAACGGTCTTACCATGAAGTATCATTGGAGACTTGCTGCCCCATGATTCCAGTAAAGCTTTTGCTTTCTGCAAATCAGTAGTGTAACCGCCGCATCCCCTTTCAATCAGCACCTGATTAAGAACCTTGGAAGGATCGAAAAGGACTTCATTATTTTCAGTAAGAATACGGTTGACCAAAGCCGGTTTGAAATCAAAATTACGAACATCCACAATTATTCCATCAACATTAACTACAGCCACCACTGGTGCGACCTTAACCACAGGAGCTGCTGCAGGGGTTTCTTTTTCAGTTTTAACAGGAACTTCAACCTTTTCATCAGCAGTTGGAATTGTCTCAGTCGGAGGCAGAACAGCAGGAATTGAAGCCGGGACAAATGCAGGCATTTCACGAACTTTAAGTTCATTAGGATTGTTAACTATAATATCCTTAAAAGAGCTGTACACTGAATCATTTCCATGCAGATTCAATCTAAGACAAACGCGGGCATACCCTTCAGTGCGGTCAAAAGCTTCACCGCAAGGAGTTGCTCCGCGAAGTGTACCTGCTACTTTTGTTTTAATGGTTTCGCTGGACAGCATCCCGTCTTGAACAGTTGTTTCACCACTTAGAGTCAGCCCCTGAAAGATTTCAAGCAATCTTTTCTGAGCAACGACTTCTGCAGCGCGTTTAGCTCTATACCGACTCTGCCCAGACTCGGATTCTCCGATAACCTGAATATAACCTTTTTGAAAAATCTGGTCAGAATTAACAACTTCTACAAGTTTATCTTGTGCAAAAGCTGAATTTGCAAACATACAAGCGACTATCAAAACAAATAATGTTTTTTTCATAATTCCCCCACTTTAGTAAATATTTATTACGTTACGAAGACGCATAAGCGAAAGTATGAGATCAGCTCCGTCCATATCAGCATCAGGACGGAATTCTCCTGAAAGTTCAGTCTCCATCAAATTTCTGTTAACAACAGTAACAACAGAGTTGTACCATGCACTTGTCGGAGAAACATCAGGATAAAGAGACTTGCTCTCCCCTAAGTGCTGTGAAGACATAGACTTATCACCAGTAAGGTTGATCAACACATCTTCCAAAACAAAGGCTAACTCTTTACGAGTCATCGCTTTGTTAGGATAGAATAAGAATGCCTTAGTTTTCTGGTCATATACAGGCTCAAGCCCTCTGACTTTCCACTTAAGCACAGTCATAATCTCTGACTCGAACATGTGGTTAATAACATCAGCAGGCTCAAATTCAGCTTTCATACCTTTAGTTTTAACAGGAATACGCCCAGAAAAGAGTTTTTCCAGATGAAGCTCATCTACCAGAAGAGCAGCAACGTCAGCCCTGTCCACCGTTTCTTTTACTGCGATTTTTTTTGCTACATCGGTCAATGTGTAATTATGCATGGCAAGCACAATTTTCTGTACGCTACGGGAAAGTGCACGTGCTTTTTCATGCCATTTTCCGGGAGCGGCAGCCAAGACAACTCCGAGAGTATCTTCAGATTTACGAAACTCGCCCCCCTTAAAGAATGCCAACCCCATAAAATAGTCAACGGCTTCTGTATTCCTGTAATAAATGAGCTTATTATCCTGAACATCTTTCTCCATCAGCTTTGCATCATGATGAAGATCTTCTGCTCTGCTCAACCAACCACGGCTGGCGAGATGTGTGTAAACTCTTATCCCAGACACGTAGACAATAAATTTAGTCTCTGTGTCTCCTGCTTCTGAAACAGCTTTATCAAGTTGATCTATAGCTTTTTTAGTATCAGCGGATTTATAATCAGCGTTGGTTTCAGCTTCGGCACGCATAGCATAAACAAGCGCTTTACCTGCAATAGCAGGTGCGTATTCTTCGTCTAAAACAACAGCCCGTTCAAAACGTGCAAGAGCGTTATCAGGCTGTCCCTGATCAATAAGTTCCATACCCATTAAATAATGATGAGCAGGATTGTCTTCAATATGCTGCGGTGCCACCTTTTTGCCACACCCCGCAAGGGACACGATTAAAATAAGGCTTACAATAAATATGGCATATCTTCTCATCTTGTTATTTCTCCTTGGTTTCTGATTAATTCAGCAGGCAATCATGATTTAACTGCAAAATACATCAGCTGAACAAACAAGCGAGGGAAAAATTACAATAATTCTTCCCACGCTTGGATATAGGTAACTAAAACCCTTCTGGATTCACCCAAAGGAATTTAAGATTTCTTCCGTCCATTTTACTTTTAAACTTCTCAACACCGGCATCTTTAAGCGTGTTCTCAAGTCTTTTCAGCAAAGAATCAGCGCGAAGTGTCGACCAATAAATCATTTCCATGTTTTTAGAACTTTGACGCTTCACACTTTTACGAACAAAACCCGGCACATCTTCCACAGCTGTTCCTATAATGTAAACATCCGGAAATCCGAGAAAAGTCACATCATAGCGGAAACCCTCGCCTCGATCCAGCTCACTTTCCATGTACTCAAGCATTTTCTTAGCAATTGAGATAGAACCACTGTAAACTTCAGGAGTTGCTGCTGTTACAGCGTTTTCATAACGCACAGCAGGCTTGCCGGATAAATCAACATCAGTATCCACAACTTTACTGACTTCACCAATTTTAAGCTGATCAGAAAGCCGCACACATGATAAAAGCATGGAAGGCTTACTTCTCGGCGTCAAATCAAGATCCACAGTAACAACATAGTCAACCTTAAGCAGCTTGTTATACTTGAGCGCCTTTTCAAGGCTCATAGAACCTTCAATGGTTTTAAACTTTGCTCTTGCAGCAGGCCAATCTATCACTTCAAACTGAAACTTCTGACTGAAAACCTGGGCAACTGAATGAATCAATTTTGCCATTGATTCAGCAGGTACTGAATTAAAGCCATTGCTAGAGGCAAAAATGAGTAATCTAGGATGACCGGACATTTTTTGAAGAATATCAATAGTTTTATAATCTTCTACAAGTAATTTCCGGTTAACATTCGCATCAATAGTAATGGTATAACCGTCATCTGTTGTTGCGCCTTCGCTTATAACAGTAAACGATGTAACATAACCTTTTGAATGGCTTACGACCTCATCACGAACCAAAACTCCAGACTCAACTAGTGTGTCCGAGGCAATCGCTGTTCCGAGCTCCATCTCAACTGCAGATCTAAGAGCAGAATTGAGCGCCTGATGACGATCAATCCCCTCTCCTGTTGATTGCA
The DNA here is from genome assembly GCF_006210265.1 of Desulfovibrio sp. UCD-KL4C. Lineage (NCBI taxonomy): Bacteria > Pseudomonadati > Thermodesulfobacteriota > Desulfovibrionia > Desulfovibrionales > Desulfovibrionaceae > Desulfovibrio > Desulfovibrio sp. UCD-KL4C. The sequence goes on along the minus strand of NZ_VCNC01000001.1, from coordinate 1,163,107 downwards.
CAGCCATAGCAGATGAGGCAGTAATTAAGACTATTAAAGTCAACGCAAACATTTGTGAGCATAATTTCAAGAAGGACATAAAGAGACCTCTTTAAAGTTTTTGAACGGGGCTACCAACCGTTGTTACTCTTTTTAGTGCGCTGCTTAACGCGGTGCTGCTTAACAATCTTCAATTCATTTCCTGACATATACACACGCCCCTTCTCATTCATCTTCTTAAGCATTTTAATCATATTTCTCTTCAAGTGAGCGGAATCAATTGAAGATTTATACCAGATTTCATGATGTGAAGAAGTATTTACAGCATTACTTTTAGGCCTATGACTGTCATACCCTGTATAGATGGTGATATAATCTTCAACATTAAGCATATCTTCATCAGTAAAACCGTCAAAAATAAGGGTCCACTCTACAGTACGTCCAGCAGAACTAACACCACCGTCCGAAGAGTCTCCTTCAGGATGATACTGATCAAGTCGATCACCGAGAACGGCTCCTACATCGCTACCGATAATTTTCGAAAGAGCTCCAACAGCCTCCAACACATCATTCCTGGTGTATGGCTTGCGAACGAGCTGATTCTGCTGTGGTTCAGATTCAAAATTTCCCATCCTTGCGCCGTCCCATACGGAGAGCAAACGCCCTTCGATACGGGCTGTAACTCTGACACTATTAGCATTAACGTTTGCGTTAGGATAAATACTGAAAATTACAAGAACATCGATTCCAGCATCTTTTGCTATCTGAATCAGTTCAGCATCACTACGTCTGACGCGCCCCTGAACATGAGTTTCATGAGTAAGTGCAGCTTCATCACGAACATCGAAACCGCGATCAATTAGTTCATTAGAGATAGAATTCAAAACTCTTTTAAAAACACGTGAATCGCGAGGTACTGTATCTCGGTCAACATCTTCCCCGACTATCATTACTCTTGGCAAGTCAGTAGCTAAAGCTAATGACGGCACAACCGCATAAAAACTAATCATTGCCATAAAAAGTAGAATTGTTTTCTTCATTTTATTCTCCCAATTTTTTTCTAAAAAAAATCATCTGAGCACCACACCTAGACCACTACGAACCACTAAACAAAAATAAAAGCCTTCAATCTTTCTGCCCCCGAAAAAACATATTTTCCAATTCAACCCATCTTCCAGCTGAATAACTCTCGTAAGTATTATTCACGCAAAAAATGGCATTATTTTAGCTTCCAATTTCTAATAAAAGAGTGCAATATCAACAGTTAAAAAATATAATAACAAATTTTATATTTCCAAAATCACATGCAAAGCATATTTCAGTACACTAAAAGAACACAAATTAATAGTATTTATAACACCTTATCACTTCTGAAATATTTTCTCATAAAACTTAACTATATATAACTATTAAGAAATTTAAATTCTGTATTTTTTTAAATAATGATTGCTTGTGAAATAAAAAGCGAGGGTAAACAAACTTAACTTTACCCCACGCATTAAATATTTTTTTGAGTAATAATACTCGTAAGTATGATGTAACCAACCACTATGAAGGATACAGCTGATGAAAAATAAACAAAACACGGCAACAAAAACTTGGGAAATTATGCAATGCGCGCGGGATGCTTTAGGAGCAACTCATCTGCAAAAAATATTTTCCAGAGGACAAACCCAGATTAACCGCTACTGCTCATCATCAAATAATGAAGACCATCAACGAAACCCGATTGATAGGCTTCATTTGTTGTTTACGTTGTTAAATGATGCAGGAGAAAAAGAATTGGTCATAGCCGCTCTTAACCATTTGAGCAGTTCAGTAGACTGTAGAACACAAGAAACAACAGTGTTCACACCTGATAAAATGAATGTTGCCGAAGAATGTTTGGATGACTATCCAGAAAAAGTTGAATTGGACCGCCTTATCGACACCAATGCTTCTCCGGAAATTGTCAGGAGGCAAGGTGAACAAACATGCAGAGAAATAATGGAAACAGTTACCAGTTACGAAATCAACTGTGCAAAGAATAACGCATAAAAAGAATCGTAACATTATTTTTATTTTATATACTTACCATTACAGACTTGTTAAATGCTCTGTTTTTAGATAAGTAATCATGTCTAAACTATAATGGGGGTGTTATAGTGATTCGTAATATAATATTTGTACTATTTTTTTGCCTATTATCCGGCATATCAATGAATTCTGCTTTTGCCACCGACTTACCGCGAATTATGATTGCTGGTGACGATTCGAACTCAGGGACTATCGCTCGCGATTCACGCCCTTTCACACAAGTTCTTAATTCAATTTCAAATTCTCTGCTTAATCAAGGTTATGACGTAAAAGATGAGGTCGCTTTATCTACAGATTCTCATACCCATGGGAAAACACGTAGAAACCAATCTGAATTACTTAAAGTAGCCAAAGATTTAGGCATTGATATAGTAGTTATTTTCTCTATCTACCCAAATAAAAAAGTTGATCAGAACACAGTACGGATAATGCCTCGCGTGGAGGGACGCCTGGTATCCGTTTATGATGGGTCAAGACTAGGAAATATCGACTTAAAGTCTCAAATATCAAAACCGATAGCGAAACCTTATTCGCGAAACGAAGAACTTGAAGCTCTCACTGATATTTCCGCTATACTGGGTCAGGAAATAGGGGAAATTTTGGCTGAGCGTATTAATGGATATGTAGATGCTGAAGGAGGACATTTACAGGAGTGGGTTATGACTTTTGATGGATTCAATAACTATGAAATCATGGATATAGAAGACGCCATCAAAACCTTTCCGGGATACGATTCACATCGGATTAAATCGAATTCCCAAAATTCCGAAAGACATGCTGAGTTCTTTTACAGATCCAGTATTGATTCCGCAGATTTAAAAAGAGATCTTGTTCGAGTGTTTAAGAAACTTAATCTCAAGAGTTCCATATACACATCAGGATTACAATTTCGTGCTGTACGCAAACGAGGAATGATGAGGAATCGTGTTAAGCAGCAAAACAGCTGGTAAACATCTTTAATAACCATCACTAATAGTAATATAAATATAGAAGAACAGCTTTGCTGCTTTTTAAATAACAGTAGGAAGGCATCTTTTTATACGTTTATTTTTGGAGGAATAGATGAAGTTAAATTTTTTTTTCCTTATAGTGGCAGGGTTGTCTTTTCTCCTGCTTACAGGATGCGCAATAAAGCGGCCCATCCCAAATGCAGAAGTCAATTTTGAAGTGCCTTCCAAACTTTCAATCATTAAAAAGAATTCTTTGCTAAGAATTATTCCGACACCAAACAGCAACAAAGAAACACCCGGTTTTACAAAAGAGTTGGCTGAAAGACTTAACCATGCCGGATATTTCAAAGTTGGAAACAGAGCAAAACCACGCTATGTTCTAAATTTGGATACTTTTTGGGCAGATCGCTGCGACAACTCAAAACAGGCAAAATATAATATTAGATACTATAAAGAATCCATCAAAAACAAAGATGGAAGCGGACATGACATCCTTTCTAAAGAATATGGGACCTCATATACAGCAGCTCTAGTTGGAGGGGTAAGTATTTATCAGGTCAACAACATGGAACCGCTAGCTTATTTCAATGTCGTTGCAAAAGATACAAACTGGGTTTGGAGTAAAAATAAAAAAGAAGTACAACCTTCTTGCAATACCAAGGGAACACGCAACAAGCTTATGTCTGAAATTGTTGCGAATATTAACGGCCTACTATCTAAAGAACGCCGTAATGTCCCAGTAGTATTTCCTTCCGGCGGCGATTCAGAAGCAAAAGCACTCATTCTTTCTAAGCAGATAAAAAAAGCCGACAAAAGACTTGAAACACTGGTTCCACCGGTTCCTTTATCTAAACTGACTGCATCCTGCTACGAAAAATGGGAAAAAGAAGCTGAACAAAATAAAACTCCTCAACGAAACATGTCTGAGGATCTAGCAAATCTTTACCTGCTGAATATGGCAAAAGAGGCCAGAGGAATATCAGAGCAAAGTGCTGAAGTTATTCATGATAACTATGCAAGAATATTGTTGCTTGCAGAAGATAAAACTTTAATTGCTGCAACAGCTGATTCAATGGCTAGGCTTGAAACAACTGCTAAGCGTTTAGGCATAACGCTCTAGATTTATAAGGGAATTAATATGTTAAAAAAGATCTATACAATAGGCTTAAGCGTTTGTCTGGCTTTAGTTGTTATGGCAACAGCCGGATGTATGAAACCCAAAAGAATGGTTTATGCTGAATATATCATGCCTCCAAAGGTAATTTCAGACGTAACCAATATTGAGAAAATAAATATTGTTAAGCCTAAAATTTCACTTTCAGGAATTAGCAGAAAAACATCTAAAGATATAAGTAATATCTTTAGTAACGCAATCGTTAATGATTTCAGCTCCAAACTATACTACAATGGCTATTTAAAACCAGCTGATGATGTATATGGAAATGTTAATGGGTTAAAATATGTGCGAAATAAATTAGCGCATTCTAAACATGGATATAACGTTAAAATAGTTAAAGGGCGTAAACAGGCAAATCTCAAAGTATCTGCAAATATAAAATTTAGCAGAATAACAGGAAAAGATACCATAAATGTTAGGCTAGTTAATCAAACCTTTAGCATCATAACTAATGATAAGGGAGTTCCCTGTACCAAGCCCAATAAGCCTACCATGCATATTGTGACAAAAAATGTTCCATATATTGCAGTTAAGGCAAAGGGCAGCATTGTTTGTTCATTGTATGATTTCTCCGGTAAAAAAATCTATTCCAGAAGATTTGATGATCTTGAATTTGAAAACAAGGCTGGTGGTGATGCCGGCAGCAATGCAGAGGATCCTTATCTTATAGTTGCGCAAAATCTGTTTAACGACGCAATTGCAAAAGTGATAACAGATATCTCCCCTCACCGAGAAACAAGATCTTTAATAGTTAACGAGAAAGGTGATTCATCCGCAGTTGCCTTGATAAAAGGGACCGCTTTCTTTGACGCTATGGAGAGACTTGGGAATATTACGGATAAAGAACGAGCAGAAATTAATAAAGCGTCAGCAGCAATTAACGCTAAATACAATGAATTGATTAAAAACACTGACGACCCAGATAAAAAAGCCACCCTTGCTCAGGATAGAACGCAAGAGTTGCTCGACGTTACGAAAGACAGTTCTCCTGATTATGAAAACATGGCAATTATCTTAGAAATTATCGGAGATAGAAACGAAGCTCTGAATTACTATGAAATGGCAGCAAAGGCTGATCCTGAAAACAAAAGTGCAAGCATATCTGTTTCGCGAGTCAAAGAGATGGTAGAGGCCTCAAACAGACTTAGTAATCCAAATAAAATAGATAATTACGAGACCGGTAAATACACGGAGAATTAGATGCGTAAAAAATACATTGCTTTCACAATTTTGCTTGCTTTGTCTTGCATGTTTTCTGGCTGTACACCAAAGGTAAAAATTAAATTACTTGCTCCTGGCGATATCAAAATATCAGGAGTCAGTAAGATTGCTATATTGCCTTTCAACTCTATAGATTCCAACCTTCAAAAAGGAAAGTATACCGCAAACAAGCGGGCTTGCGATCTAGCTCGCCGCTGTGTGGAAAATGCTCTCTACAGTGAGCCGTATTTTCAATTAGTTGATTTAGATCTGGAAAATAAACTTGTTAAAATAGATCATAATGCAAGACCTAAAAATCGGCTGAACGGGATACTTTACGGAAAAGTATGGTGGCAAATATCTGATGAATACGAAAATTACATGCCAAGTAAAATGCCACTATCAAGGTGGGTTGTTCGAAAATATGTATGCGGAAGAACAAAAAAAGGAAAACCTATTTATTGTTCAAAAAGACTGACTACTCAGGTAAAAGATAAATTCTATAAATCACACTATAGAACTGTAACTGCCAGTTTGATGATGAGTTTGTCGGTTTATAGACTCAGTGCTAAAGGCCAGATAGAAAAAGTTGCACAGGTTTTTGAAATTGCTAAAAAACCGGCAATTATCAGTAATGGCCAGTTTTCAACAAATGTTAAACTTGTAGGATTTAAAAAAGCTAAAAACAGACTTAAAACTTTAAAGACTGACGAAGGATTCAGCATGCCCGATTTTTCCGGGATGTTAAGTCCGCAGCAATCAAAAGCAGCCCCCGAAGAAACAGTCGATCAGGGAACAGTTGCTGCCGACGAAACCGAAAGTACACCTGCTCCGCTAAACTTAAAAGATAGCCTTGCAAACGCTCTTGGCTTCAGCTTCAAGTTAATTTTACCTCCATCTATGACTTCTGGCACGAGTAAAACTACAAAAAAGGCTCCACATGCTGAAGTTCAAACAAACAAAGAAGATAAGAATCCTGACAATTATGGGAAAAGCTTCCTCGACAAAAAAGTAACCAACAAATGTAATAGTATCCCTGACCAGCTAGGTATGAAAAACGATCTCGCAGACGCAGTAGGGTCACGCCTCAAGGGTTTAATTCAACCTCACTCCGAAGAATTTGATATAGAAATGCGCGGTCTCGACAAAAAAACACAGACAATGTTTATCACAGAATCTTTTAAAGGATTATCTAAATATCTAGCTCTTAAAATTACTAATAAAGATCAAGAATTATCCAATAAACTTATAGATTCTCTAGAATTTGAAAAAGTAACTGAAGAAATGCTTATCAGAAAAATGAAGACTGAATATGCTGAAAAGCAGGCAGAACTTCCTGCCGAACAAAGAGTTCCTTTTGTTCAGCCTGCCCCTAATGAGTTATCCGGTTTGGCAAATTCATACTTAGATAAATATTTAGATGATATATATAATTTAGGATTAGCATTTGAAGGAGTTGGAGATTTTGAGAGAGCTTTAGAAATATACCGCTTTGCTTTCAATAAATATGCAAATACAAGTCAGGATTTTGCTGATGGTATAGGGCGTTGCACTCTCGCTTTAGACATGAGCGTCAGGAATAGTGAGGCTTACAGAGCAATAGAAGATGCTCAAGAAATGGCTAAATTGAAACGAGGGTATCTGAAATGATTTCCCGCAGTTCACAAACAGCTGCCATAGCTTTTGCTGTTCTCATTTTACTATTAAGTGCTTCAATAGGAAACGCCTACGAGGATGTAGGCGTTTCCATCTCAATAAAAGGAACACGCAGTTACAAACTTAAAAAAGAAGCTCAACTTCTAGCAAAAAAACAAGCTATCATCAGCTACCTTAAACGGGTCAATCCTTCAGCGGTGGGGAAGTCATGTGCTAAGCAATTAGTAAATGACAGGGCGGCACTAATCAAAAGGATTACAACCCAAGAAATTTCTCAAGTTGGCGATTATATGGAAGGTTCGTACCTAGTACGCATTGATGATGAAAAACTTAACTATATGCTTGAAGAACTTGGTTGCGGTGCACAAAACGGTGCAACTGATGTTACGATTCTAATCATGGAAGAGCCTCCGACAAAGGCCAATATTTCTATGATACTAAACCCGGAAGATTCTACAGGTGTTAGAAAGCTGCGAGGTTTAGGACCGTTTGCGGTATTCTATACATCATACCAGCGGTCAATCAGAGATACGATCATCAGTAAAGCAAATAAGGAAGGACTTAAACTCACTCGTCTGGATACATTTGATGAATTCCAGAAAATGAGGATGTCTAATGACGATCCGTTGGTTGGAGTTTACTTCGATGATGAGTCCGAAGATTTTGTAATAAACAAAAGACTGCTGAAAGTTGTTCGTACAAGGTTTGCAGCACAAAATACAATTGTTCTTTATTACAGAATTGAATCTTTATACTTTGATCAGGTTACACGTGAGTTGAATGCCGCTATAGCCATTTCGCTGTATGATTTAAATTCAGGAGAAACTAAATCTGTAGGCAGTCAGGACTTTATGGTGATTGTTCCTAAAGGCCAATCTAGCGTAGCGATTCGTGACGGCTTAGCTGAAGTAGCCTCAAATGCGGCATCACTGCTTATGAATCAGGCCAAAAAACAAATACGAAGAATGGCATCTATTGCTCAGGTTCATGCACAAAAAAAAGGGACACTACCTGTAACGGTAACGGTGCATCTCAAGTCAAAGCGAACAATGTACAATGTCAAAAAAAATCTTAAACCAAGTATGATTCGCCATTCTGAAATAAAAGGCGATAGCCTCATTTTAAAATTGACTAAAGGAATTCAGGCAGACGATTTTGTATACGGAGAACTTCTCGGAGTACTCGAAGGAATGGGAATAAAAATTCCTGAAAACAATATCAACTTAAACGGGCAAGAAGTCATTATTCAGCAATAATACTAATAACTAATATAAGCATACTTTTTCATATCGTGAAAATGCCAATATGGGAAAGTATGCTTTAACTTAGGAGTTTCGACTTGAAGCACATTCATATACACTTGCAACAACACAAAATATAAAGATCTCCTCCTTAGAATAACAACTTGACTATTCATTATAAATAATTGTCTCTCAATAGTCTTGATTATTACTTTACAATAATTTAAAAACAATAGTCATGAAAAACCCTTTCCATACAGATACGCTTGAACCGGATCAGCCTTTTTGTAACCGTGTGGCAGAACTGAGAGAATTGGCCACTCATGCCAGAAATGGTATGAATGTAGTTCTTTTTGCTCCTAGACGTTATGGTAAAACATCGCTTGTCACGCGGGTACAGCATCAACTTCGCAAAGAAGGAATTTGTGTTATTTATGCGCAGTTTATGCGACTTGTGTCAGTAGAAGACCTTGTTCATAGACTGGCAAAAGGCATAATGAACGGACTTCATGAACATGAGTCTCTACTGGAAAAGGGTAAAAGATGGCTCGGACATTTTCCATCAATACAGACCAGCTTCACTATAGACCCTGCTACAGGACTACCCGCGATAGGGGTCCAAATGGCCACGCGCCAAACAGATCCCATGATCGCCCTAGAAACCGTTTTGGAAGAAGTTGGGAAATTTCTCGAAAAAGAAAATTTTCAAATTTGCATAGCTCTGGATGAATTTCAGGATATCGTCGACATAAAAGAACCTCGGGTTGAAGCTCTACTTCGTGAACACATTCAAAGACATAAAGCCTCATATTTTTTTCTGGGAAGTCGCCGCAGAGTTCTTCTGGATATCTTCAACAACAGGGGTAGACCTTTTTACCAAAGCGCAACAATGATGGAACTTGATGCACTTCCGGAAAATGAAGGTGCGGATTTTATTGTAAGTCAATTTGAGCTGGCAGGTAAGCAGTGTCCTCGAAATGTTGCTATTGAAATCGTTAAAAAAATTGAACAATATCCATATTATCTTCAAGCCTTAGCATACCGGGCATTCGAGTTGTGTGAAAAAAAATGCTTATCTAACAACGTACAGGAAGCATACAAATCTCTTATTAGCAACGAGCGATACGGGTATCAGGCCATTATCCAAGGCATCAGTGCCGGCCAGTTGAAACTACTCCGTGCAATCGCAGAGGAAAAACAAGCCTCCCTCACGGCAAATGCATTTCTTCAAGCACACAGACTCACACTTGGTGGAGTCCAGTCAGCCCGAAAATATCTAAGTGAACAAGACCTCATTGAAAAAACAAATGATGGTCAGTGGCGAATAGTAGACCCTGTGTTCCGTGTATGGCTGCTACAAGCTTTCTAAAAAGAGCTTTTTGCATACTGAACCATATAAATAATTCTTATATAAAAACGAAGCAAAAGGCCTTGGTGATGCAGAATACAAACGCCAAAGCTCTGGCATTCGAACATCAAGAATCACAATATCTATAGTATAATCAGCAGCAAGTACTTTGATCGCCGTTCTGCCACTGTTAATCTGTTGCACAAATATTTTCTTAATCTCTTAGTAACAAATTTAATCTCATTTTTTTAAACGGCAGGAAAAAGCTTGAAATCCTCAAAAAACTTTTTCTTATATTTTTCAACTTCAAGATTATTGGTCATAATCATATCAAGCTGACGAGTGTGGGTAATAAGGTAGCCTAAAATTTTAAGACGTCTTTCCATACTCATCCGTTCAAGACCTTCAAGGCGGGCATTCAGGTTGTCCTCTCTAATTCGTACTCTAAAATCAAATTCATCAAGAATTTCACCAACAAATTTTGCACGCAATATTCTACGCTCTAGATTTGCGGCTCCGCCTTTGAATTGAAAACTTGCATAATTTTCGCTCACGCGATCACTGATAAGTGCTTCTACTCCGCAAAAATGAAAACCGAAGCGGGATTGTAAACAACAATATCTATCTGAAATCATGAAATAATTTTTCTGAGAAAATCGAGAAGAACTTGTTGTATTTAAATCAGGATTGACGGTTGCTTCAAACATTACAGAAAGAAGACCTTGTGTATGAACAGCAGGAGGTCCATCCCACGGTACAGCCTGCATTCCTTCCCATAATGCACGCATAGGAACTGAATTTATATGCTCAAGGAGAACACGCCTGTCTGTCCTTTTTCGTCCTTCAGGAGAAATGCCGTTTCCAAGATTAAGAACCCAGAATTGCGTGGGAACACTACAAATGAGCTGCCGCGACGCTGACTGCACAAATTCTTTTTGGGTTCCGAATTCGAACATTTCGCGCACCGCCATCTCATGGCAATATCGCATAATGTCATGCAATGTTTTACAATTTGAAGGCTTAAATTTAGGGGAATCAGGATCAGTCAGATTAAGCCGCACAATATGCCTTGCCGCTTTTGTAAGCGTTGCCTGAACAGCGCTACCGCGCATAAGCCGATGCCTTGATTTTTCTTTAAGCAGCTCTTCAACTTTTCCGGCGTATACAGCACGCCCGTCTGCATCTACTGTAACAATCTGCCCTTCTTCAAAACTGGTTAAAGCTCCTTTCATTCCAAACAATGCAGGCACTCCAAATTCTCTGGCCACGTTGGCTAAGTGGCCGGCAATGCCACCCTGCTCAGTAATTACGGCGCAACATCTGCTAAGAAGGACAGCACGGCTGGGTAAAGCCTGTCTTAAAACAAGCACAGCTCCATCCGGAAAACGCAACGCATCCGCATCCTTACGAAAAATAAAAACAGGTCCGATTCCTACACCGGGATTAGCAGTTCGCCCCCCTGCAAGTATAGGAATAGAAACAGAACTATTTTGCAGAACTACTTCAGAAGAATCTTCAAGTTGCATCAAAGGTCTGCATTGCAAGATATACAGGTTACCATCTTCTGTAATTGCCCATTCAATATCCTGAGGCAAACCAAAATGATCTTCTATACGAACTGAATTTTCAGCTACACTTATAACTTGAGCCTCATTTAAAGACGGTTCCATTCGGAGAAGGTCAATCTGACTGACTCTGCATACGCCTTCACCTGTATCACAAACGTACTTATCTTCCTTATCTGCGATATGACGTCCTACTAATTGCATAGGCTTAATACGGCTGACCATAAATTCATCAGCCTCTGCAGCACCGTCAACAACGCCTTTCGGTAAACCCCACACAGAATAGACAGAAATATTTTCATCACGGATATTCATCGGATTCCGCGAATAAGCAACGCCTCCGGCGATTGCATTAATCATCATTATGCACCCAACGCTCATGGCGATATCCTCATCACGAATACCGCGATTAATGCGATACGCCATTGCCTGCAAAGAATACTTGGAAGCCATTACTTCTTTACAAGCTAAAAGGAGGGAACTGCGATCTACATTTAAAATAGAGCGGTACTGTCCGGCAAAAGCGGCGCCTTCACTATCTTCACCTAAAGCACTGGAGCGGACCGCAACATGTACTGACTGCCCCTTACTGGCACATAATGAATCATATGCTTTCAAAATCTCTGTAGCCACATCCTCCGGCAGATCAGAATGTATTATCAACTGCATTATTTTGGACGAGAGTTGAAACATTGCTTCCCTATCTTCAGGATCTACAGTCTGGATAATCCGGTCGATTTCCTCTTCAAGGCCGTCCTTTTTCATAAATTTACGAAAAGCCCCAGTTGTAACGACAAAACCATCCGGAATTTTAAGACCGAGCTTGTTTCCAGCTTCACCGAGTGTTGCCATCTTAGGTCCACACAAGTCTGTCTGATCCCGCCCGACATCAGACAAAGCAAGAACAAGCACTCCTTCTTCCGTATGATGCTTAGATTCAAGGTGTGGTGAAATATTATTTTGAATAACCGAAAACTGATCGTAGAGTTTTCCATAAGACTCCGAATCAAGTTCGTTAAGATGTCTTATCATCTGAAAAACTGAAGTTGAAATACGAGTGCATAAAGCTCGCACATAATGCATCCCATATGGCTGAAAACCGCGAAGAGCATCTTCCATTTCCGCCATAAGCTCATGGGTTGCAGTGTTAGCCTGAATAAGCAGTCTGAAATGATCATAGCGGGTCGCGAACGTCTGGCGTATTTCAGCCAGATCTTCTTGCGTTTTCTCAGCTTTTTTTTTTCTGAAAGGAAGCCAATCAAATAAACTCATATGTCCGCGACCCGCTTATATTTTTTATTTTAAAACAATTAACTTACACTTCTTTTTTTCTACTGGACTTCATTTCAAGTCCAATTCCTTCAAACATGAAGAAGATCGCATAGCCCCACCACATGGTATAAACTACGTAGAAGACAAGTGAAAAAAGAATAATACCCCACCGCTCAGAAGCATGCTGTCCCTCAATGCCGTAGTAATTGTAACCAACTTCTATGGCCCGGTTAATAACATTCTTGCTTATAAAAGTTGCAGGTGGAAAATTCTTCTGCTGATCCAGAGAAATTTTCACTTCTTTCATTGTCTGCCACCATACGTACAAGACCTGCTTTCCGTCCATGCCATATTTTGCTTCAAGATCTTTCCCGTTATTATTAAACATAGCATCCGAATCTTCCGTTGCGCTCATCATAAGCGCGCTGAGATCTCCGGAAACGGTAATCCCCAGACCGGACTTATTTACCACAAAACCATTAGCTTCCAATATGGTCGTGGCATATGGAATAAACTTAATTTTATCTCCAAAGATAGTTGTTTCAAAACTCTTACCATCAAACTTTTTGATCCCTTCCTTGACCTGCGGAATATAGTAAGTTGATCCTTTAGAGATAGAATTAAACAAACCGTCTGAAGCATGGAAAGCATTCATGCCATTAAAACTAGGAGTAAACATATAATAGAGAATCCCCAAAAAACCTAAGGCAAGGGCCATCCCCGTATAAAAATGCTTTTTATCGCGTATCAACATAATCTAGCCCTCCCTCAATTCCTTAATTTTGGACAGGAATGTACCGATCACCCACACTGCAAACGCCCCTATAGTCAAGAAAAACAACCAATTACCTACATTTGTTAAAAAGGCACATAAATCCAGATTCATTGAAATAATCTTCATATCATTAAGCTTTGACGGCATAGCAAACAACCTGTTTACAAATCCTGCAAGAATTGCCAAAGCGTAAAAACCACGGATATATAATCCGGGAACAAGCTTAGTTACGAGAGCTCCTATCTGAATACCAAGAAGAGATCCCAAAAGCATTCCCATTGCCAAAGTGTAAAAGATAAAACCGTAGATTGCGTACTGAGAGATTGCTGCAAACCCAGCTGTGAAAATGATCTGCAAAATATCAGTTCCGACAGTTGTAAACGAACTTACGCCTAGGACATATACAAACATAGGGAAGGTCAAAAAGCCTCCTCCTACGCCCATAATAGCTGCCATAAACCCGACGACAACACCGCAGAGAGCAACAAACAGACCGGATATTTTCTTACCACCGGGAATTAAATCTTCATCAAACGAAATCATCGGAGGTATGTGAGCAGATTGAAGTTTGGCAGGAAGACCGCCGGAACTAATAGCTCCGCCTCCATGTGCATCACTGCCGGATCCGGCTTTGCGTAAGCGCAGGAAGTCGAGCATTGCATACATGCCAAGAAAACCCAATAAAACAACATAAATAACGGAGATGAAAGCATCAGAAGCAACAGGATTAGCCTCGTAAATCATACGGTTTAAAACACCGCCTCCGAGTACTCCTGCTCCTGACCCCACTAAAAAAGCAATAGCAAGTCCAACCGAAACGTTTCCTAGCTTCTTATGCACAGCCGTTCCCATGATTGCTTTAGCAAAAATATGAAACAAGTCCGTACCAACAGCCAAAATCCCCTTAATACCTGCCGACATCAATGCAGGGGTGATGATGAACCCACCACCTGCTCCGATACATCCGGTAATCAAACCGGCACAAACACCGATGGCGATCGAAGCCACAAAAATACCTGTGGTATAAAACGCCGGAGTATAAGCTTTTTTACCGCCGAGCATTGACGGTAGATTAAGGTCATCAGCAAAAGCTAGTGAAACCATCAGTCCTAAAGCTGTAAGTATAGCAAGAAGCCATACTTTACGCTTATCCTTGATAATACTGGTGGAGACCTCCAGATCCCACATTGCATGAGCCATAGCGGCCTGTTGCAATGCTGCATAAAATTTACGTGCGAACTTCATAAAATTATCCTTATTTTATTTTTTACGTTCTCATTCCTACTAATTACCACTATCATCACCTTCTGATGCGTTAACGCCTGAAGGATTCTTCCAATTTAGCTTTTAACTGCCTGATGAATTTTTCCGAGTAACTCTTCCAGATCACAAGGCTTTAAAAGATAATCAAAAGCCCCGTGGGCCATTCCTTCTTTGGCTGCTTTTCCAGATCCATGACCGGTAAGCATGATTACAGGCATGTCCGGAGCCATCTTTTTAAATATTTTAAGTACTTCAATTCCATCCATATCCTCCATTTTAAGATCCAGAATTGCGACATCAAAATCATTCTTCCTTAAACACTGAATTGCGACAGTCCCACCAAAGGCAGTCATAATATCCAAACCACGTTTTCCGAGCCGCTTCTGCAAGACATCCGTGAACCCTCTTTCATCATCTACAAGCAGAACCCTGATTATCTGAGTATTCATGACAACCCCTTCTAATCGCCTCTTCGCAATTCAATATGCCTTGCTCTAGCTTCATATATTTTATTTTCCTGAGACTGCTTTTTCAGATAGGCATCCTTAATTTTCGCAAGAAGTTCTTCCATCTCACACGGCTTAAGCATGTAATCAAAAGCGCCGTTCTTCATACCATCAATGGCACTTTCAACAGTCGCATGTCCTGTGAGCATTATTACTTCCACTAACGGATGCTCTGTCTTGATCATCTTAAGAACATCTATTCCGCCGATACCCGGCATTTTTACATCTAGAACAACCACATCGATAGAATGATTATTTGCAAGGATTTCAAGTCCGTCCTGCCCGTTATAAGCAGTGTGAACAGTAAGACTCCGTTTGCTGAGCCGCTTAGACATAGTATCCACAAACCCATGCTCATCATCTATAAGAAGAATAGTCGCTAACATGGCATAACCTCCTGTATTATTGTAATTTACAAGTCATGATTATTTATTAACGCACATCTAAAAATTCGTTTACTATCCATCGCAATCCGGATCACAACTACCGGATTTATCTTTGGTTGCCGGCAGTTTCAGAGTGAAAACAGTTCCCTTTCCCAGAGCCGATTTCACAGTAATTTCACCATTCATTTTACTTATAATTCCATATATTATGGACAACCCCAGACCTGTTCCTTTTCCGACAGGCTTGGTTGTAAAAAATGGATCAAATATTCTTGAAAGATTGGACTTTGGAATACCGCATCCGGTATCGGAAATAGAAACCACCACAACTCCGCCTTCAAAGCGTGTCGCAATATCAAGGTCCCCTCCTTTGGGGTCCATTGAATCGATGGCATTATTGATAAGGTTTAGAAAAACCTGCTGCAGCTCTGACGGACTAGCTGCTACTTCAGGCAAGTTATCTGCGAGACTGGTTTCAATATTAACACTAGCAAACTTTGCGCGTTGCTCACACAGAGCCGCCATTTCATGAATCAAATCATTTAAACAAACCCGTTTAATAGTAGGATCTATTTTATGTGCAAAACTCAGCAGTTTATGAGTAATATCCTTACAACGTGTTCCCTGACTGCGAATCTGGGCCAAAGCGCGCGAGACTTCACGCTCATTGTCCTCAACATATAGACCTTCTTCGAGCAAATCCTGAATCCATCCGGCTTCTTCAACCATAATGGCTACCGGATTATTAATCTCGTGAGCTATTCCCGCTGCAAGTTCACCGACAGATGCAAGTTTTCCAGCCTCAATAACCTGCTCATTCATCATGTCCTTTTCAAGATCAAACATCTCAACTTTACGGGCCATCCGCTTAGACATGAGGTATGCCATTGCAATAATGGCCACTCCGCCAAGTAGCAAAACTACTGTCGCCAGATTTTTTGCCTGATTAAGATCTGAAAAAGCATCACTTACATCCTGCTGATATATCATCAGCCAATTGCCGCTCTTAATCTGGCTTATTACAAAAATTGTCTCATGCCCGGTAGCAGGATTTGTTTCGATGCTGATAGAAGCTCTGCGCCTGAGCAGATCAGAAAAGTCCTTCTTTCTGGCAGCCAGATCTTTCAGAAACGGAACTTCGTTAAGAATATCCTTACGGGGCGTAGTCTGGAATTCACCTTTACGGTTAATAATAAACGCTAACCCCGTTTCACCTATGCGGATATCTTGCACCAACTTGTTGAATGCAATGAAATCAAGTGTGGTTCGGAGCACCCATTTTTCGCCTTCTGATTCAATAAGAACAGCTATAATAAAATGTGGTACACCTCTGAGACCAAGAAAAACATCACTGACATATATCTGCCGTTCCTGAATATTTTTAAACCAGTCTGCGTTCGCATAGTCAGCACCTCTAAGATTGAAAGGTCCTGCGTAAGCGACCTGAATGCCTTTGCTGTCCACAAGTCCAAGGTCGACAAAATCACCTCTATGGTGACGAAGTAATGAAATATGCAGAGCTTTAAGGCGGTCTTCATCTTTTAAATTAGCGATGCCTTCCACATCTGCTAAAACCTGTATCTCTGCTATTCTTTCTTTAAGATAGGTATCAACATTTTGATCATGCTTAAGAACAAGTTCCCGCAAGTGAGCTATAACTTTAGCCTTATATGCAACGCTGTACTGGTAACCGGCTAGAATCGTGATAATAAGCAGTGGAGCAAACGACACGAGTATAATCGTGAACATCATGCTCTTAGCCAGACCATGATAGTAATGATTAGACATTGCTACTCTCCGGCTTATCATTTTCAATTAAGTCAGGATAATAACGACTTAAAACAATTGAGACCATTCTGGTCAGATTCTCAAGGTTACCGCTTTTCTCAACCATCCCCGCAACCTTCTGGAGAAATGGATCATCGGACAGCTCTTCAAGATAGCTATGCAGAATTACAGGGACATTCGGATAGTTTGTTATAAGCTGCTGCAACAACCCTCTATCCAAACCCTCAGGAGTGTTCACAGCGAGCACAACGAGGTGAGTAGTGATATCTGAATCGAGTTTTAAAAATAACTCATTCCCGTTACCTGCATCCTCAACAAGAAAATTTCGTCTAGAAAATTCCCGACGCAAAAAATCCCGCATCCGACGGTTACGTTCTACGATAAGAATTCTGACTTCAGTCCTTTGCATCCATTCCTCCAGTAGGGTTACTTACGTACTGATAATGGCAATACTTGTGCCAAGAATGCATGCAGAGTCTCCTATGCATAATACATTTAATTAATTGAATATTTGTTAAAATATAAATATGGTAAAAGGGAAAAAAGCAATATAGGTGTCCGCTTTTTTTACAACACGAAAAAAAAGCCGTCGCCCACAAACATGGACGACGGCTTTTATTGAGCAGGTTGAATTTGGATTATTAATTAACTTTTATTTGAGTTCTTAAACCGTACTTATCAATTCGAGCATTCAGAGTCGGGCGAGTCATGCCAAGCAACTTAGCTGCACGAGTCCGGTTGCCACCGGTAATTTCAAGAGCTTCTCCTACAACGAGACGACCGGCGTAATCCATCAGCATCTCAAATCCGTTTTCACCGGCATGTTTTGTAAGCACACGCCTTATTTCAGCCTTAAAAACATCCTCGAAAATATCAGATGACGCGCGCCTATCAGAACTGAGCCCGACTACTTGCGTAAGCTCACTCCGTGTAATCGGCGCGCCGCGACTGAAAATTAAAGCTTTCTGAATTGCATTTGAAAGTTCACGGACATTACCTGGCCATTCATGCGTAGTTAGAAACTCTTTACCATCTTCAGAAAGTCCGGGATTATGCATTTCCATTTCAGCACTGAGATGGTCTAAAAAGTGATTAGCAAGTTCATATACATCATCACCACGTTCACAGAGCTTAGGAAGCCTGAGAGTCACAACGTTAAGCCTATAATATAAATCTTCACGAAATTCACCGTCTGCCACAGCTTTTTCAAGATCGCGATTAGTTGCCGCCAGAATACGGACATCAACCGGAATGGAAGTTCCTCCGCCCAGACGTTCCAAATTCTTCTCCTGCAACAGGCGAAGAATTTTTGCCTGAATATTAAGCGGCATATCTCCGATTTCATCTAAAAAGACAGTCCCGCCTGCGGCTTGTTCAATCCGTCCTGCACGGCTCCGGTTTGCTCCGGTAAACGCCCCTTTCTCGTACCCGAATAACTCAGATTCAAGTAACGTGTCTGGGATTGCAACACAGTTGATAATCAGAAAAGGGTTATCCTGCCGCAAGCTGTGTTTATAAATGGCCTGAGCAACCAACTCTTTTCCGGTTCCAGATTCACCACGGATAAGTACCAATGCGTCTGTAGCAGCAACACGTCCGATAGATTTATAAACTTTCTGCATCGCACGACTACTGCCAAGCAACTGATTAGATGTAGCAGCAACCTGTTCCCGAGTTTCGGTATGCTCCCTGCTCTGTCTGGATGTCTCCAATGCCTGATGGATTAAGGCTAACATTTCAGGGATATCAAACGGTTTTAAAATATAATCGTAGGCCCCCATTTTAGTGGCCTCAATCGCTGTTTCAGTTGTTCCGAAAGCGGTCATAATAATAACAGCCATGCGCGGAGCATTTTCACGCATCAATCGAAATGCTTCAAGGCCGGTCATGCCGGACATACGCATATCCATAATAACCAAATCAGGCTCTGACTTAGCTACAGCAGCTACTCCCGCTTCGCCGGAAGAAGCAACCCGCACAATATGGCCTTCCTGCTTCAAAAGCTTTTCAAAGCTCTGCCGCAGTTGAAAGTCATCATCGACAATCAGGATCTCAGCCATGTACTTGCATCCTTAAGTGGTAAAGCCATTATAAATGATGTTCCCTGCGGTCCAGAATCTTTAAGGTGTAACCAACCTCCATGTTCAGTCATGATGCGGTTAGAAATAGATAACCCTAAACCTGTGCCTTCTTCCTTGGTAGAATAAAATGGCTTAAAGATATCATCCTTGAATAAAGCGGGAATGCCCGGACCATTATCAACAATAGTCAGAGTTGCCATTTTACCATAAGGAGCAATGGTCATGGAGTCTTCCGTAATAGAGATTTTTCCTCCGTCGACCATGGCTTCACATGCATTAAGAATTAAATTCATAAGAGCTTCTTTAAACTGCTCAGTATCAGCATTAACAACCGGTAAATTTTCGTTGCGGCAGACAGTTACAACCACCCCGCACGATTCAAGTCGATGACTGAGTAAATTCAGAGTACTGTCGACAAGTTCAGACGGAGATACCGACTGAGGTCGCAACTTCGGAGGACGGGAAAACTCCAGAAAGTTTCTTATAATGGTATCCAGATGTCTAATTTCTTCGGAAATAACCTCAAAATCTTCCTTCTGGACAACATCAAGATTAAGACTGCGTTCAAGTGAGAATAAACGCATTTTTACCGAGGTCAGAGGATTGCGAATTGAGTGCGCCATTCCTGCGGCCAGCTTACCCACTGTGGCCATTTTTTCGGACTGAGCAACTTGATCACGACTATGTTGAAGCATCTCGTAAGCATTTTCAACATCATCAATCAGATTCTGCATGCGTTCAGACAGTGCTCCGACTTCACCGGAAAGAATATCCGGTACACCATCTTCTTCCAGCCTGGCCAAGTGTCGAATAGGATCAAGAATATGCTTGATAAGAATAAATCCGATCCACACAGCAAGGAATGCAGACAGTGGAACTGAGACAAGAGACAAGGCAGTTAATATTTTTGCCTGATTTCTATAATTAACAGCGGCATAACGGATCTGTTCCTGATGCAGTTGTTTGTATTGCTCACAAAGATCATAAATGGATTGAAAACGGGCACGAATCTTCCGGTGCAGTTCAACGCCTTCTTTATTAAGATTCTTACGATATAAATTGATGACTTCTTTTCGTGAAAAAATATAGTGAAGATAATCCGATTCAATGTTGTTTAGAATAGTACGGCCCTGATCTAAATAATTTGTCTCTCTGGCTTTATTTAACAATTTTTCAAACTGTTTGTTGTTATTTTCAAGCCGAACAAGCCATTTGTTATCATGGTCTAATGAATAATAGGTTGTAAGCCCCTGCTGAGCCATTAACTCTTTTTGAAGTCCCTGTGCGGAAAGCAAAGCTGTGATATCGGACTTTTCCATATGCTGAAAAATTTTCTGGGTACCGTACACATACCATAACGTCATCCCTGCAACAGTTAAAGTCGCAACAACAAGGACTATCAGTAAAGAGAGTAATTTGGCACGTAATGATAAACGGTGTAAGCTATGAAATGTTTTATCAGCCATGAGATATAAACTTTTAACCGATTAATTATTAACAATTACAAAAGATTAAAGCCAGTACACAAACTCAGCCAACGAACATATTATAACTTTAATATCTACATCATTTCAAGAGTTTAATTTAAGGCCCTCCCAATTACATAATCTCATTTTACCTTTAAATTATTTAGTAACTCTCCGCCTTATCAGCCCATTCTCTTTCTGATTTTGCAACGAAACCGATTCAGTAATTTTGACTTGTCCAAGAATGCCCCATAGACATAACTAGAGAAGTAATATTCACAAAAAGATTGCTATTAAATACTTTTATTTAAAATCCCCTGCATCTATTGCAAGACGTTTAATAATCTTTTGTAAAGCGACTCTAGATAGCCCACTGAGCCTTGCTGACTCGGAGACATTGCCATGGGCTTTTGTCAATAACTCTTCGATATACGCCCTAGTAAAATCGGCTACAACTTTTTCCTTAGCATTCTTATAAGGAGCCATGCTTTCATTTTCCTCTTCCGGAATACCATCAAGCCCTTCTATTAAGCGGATATGCGGCAGTTCCAGAAATTCGCTAGATGAAAAAACAGCTAACCTACGAATGAAATTTTGCAATTCTCTAACATTACCAGGCCACTTCTTAGTGCTTAGATAAGCCACGGCATCAGGGGATATGACTTTGGGCTTAACCTCCATTTCTTTGCAGGAAATAACTAAAAAGTGACGAGCAAGCATAGCAATATCACCGCACCTTTCTCGCAAAGGTGGAAGGCTTAAACTAAGCACATTCAACCGATAATATAAATCCTCTCGAAAACTATTATCTTTTATTTTGTCCTCAAGAGGCTGGTTTGTCGAAGCAAGAATACGAACATCAACAGGAATAGTTTTGCTTGACCCGACGGGCCGAATTTCCCCCTCCTGTAGCGCTCTTAGTAACTTGGCCTGAATAGCAGAAGAAATATCACCGATCTCGTCCAGCAACAAAGTTCCACCATTAGCAGAAACAAAAAGACCTTTCCGGTCGCGATTTGCGCCAGTAAAAGCCCCTTTAACATGTCCGAAAAGTTCACTTTCAAGCAATTGATCCGGAATAGCCGGACAGTTAACAGTAAGCATAGTTTTTTTTCTACGCGCACTTAACTGGTGTATAGACCTAGCTACAAGCTCTTTACCTGTACCGGATTCTCCGCGAATCAACACAGTATAATCAGACCCAGCAACAGCAGCAACGCGATCCTTAAGACGACGAAGAGGTAAGCTATCACCAACCAATTCACTGGGGCCAGTCATTCGAGCCAATGTATCCTGAAGCAGTGCATTCTCTCCTAAAAGACGACTTCGCTCCAGCCCCCTTTTAACCACACGAAATAGATTTTCAGGATCCACAGGTTTAGTCAAAAAATCATATGCACCGACTTTAAGAGCATCAACAGCTGTTTCAACTGTTCCGTAAGCTGTAATGATTACTACACTCAGGTCTGGGTGCGCATCCTTCGCTTGACGAAGCAAATCAACTCCATCCATGCCTGGCATATTTAAATCGGTTACCATTACCCCGAACGACTCTTTTTCGAGTAATAAAAGGGCCTCAGCTCCAGAATACGCTGCCACAATATGCTCATTGGGATATTTTCTTTTTAAAAGACGAGCCATACCGGTGGCAAAATCTTTCTCATCATCAACAAGTAAAATACCTGTGAAAGTTGTCATATATCTCCCTCTGCACGCCCGCCTTCCTTAACGGGAAGAGATACCGTGAACACAGCTCCATCATTATTATTCATTTCGATAGAACCTCCCATTTCCTGAACCAGCCCGTAAACGACAGCCAACCCAAGACCAGTTCCCTTACCAACATCCTTTGTAGTAAAAAAAGGATCAAATAACTTTATCCTGTGATCATCCGAAATTCCGGAGCCGTTATCTGCCACGCGAATAATAATAGAATCCGGCAAGAGCTCCTTGGTTACCGAAACTTCAATACGTCCAAAGTTTTCCTCTACAGCATCAAGTCCATTTTTAAACAAGTTAGCAAATATCTGTTCTATGGCTTGCTCGTTGGCAACAATATTAGGAATATCTTCATCTACACTTAGAACGACATTTACTCCTTTCTTTTCGGCTTGAATGCGAAAAACATTGATGGCATTAGTCAAGACCTCACCGACATTCAAACTTAACGGTTCCATGCGTTTTGGTCTGGCAAAATTTAAAAGATCCTGCAACACACTTTCCGCTTGGGAAGCATGCTTAATAATAACATCAACATCACTGGCAAATTCAGGGCCGGTCGCTTCTCCCTTGAGTAATTCCGCATAGCACTTGATCACTCCCAAAGGATTGTTAATTTCGTGAGCCAACCCAGCTGCAAACTGCCCGACAGTTGCAAGTTTTTCACTCTGCTGCATTGTTGCCATCATTTGTTTTTCTTGTGTCACATCGCGAACATAAACAACAGCACGCCCTTCTTGAGCCGTCCCCTCAGCCACGGGGAAAACATTTACGGAAAAGGATCTGCCATCTTGGGTTTGCACTTCGCGGGACATGGCATTCCCTTCCTCCAAAGCAGACTGTAATTGTAGAGGGCAAGTTTCGAATATGCCTCCTTCATTAAACAGTGCAGAGCAGGAAGCATCACTCTCTCCTCCCGCAAAAGAGCTAGAAAGGGAACGAGCCGCTTCATTGGCAAGAAAAATACCACAAGCACCATCCATAAGAAGAAGCGGATCACTAATCCCCTCTACTATAGCTTGAAGCATATCTTTTTGCCTGAGCAAATTATGCAAAGAAGATAAATTCTCCATGGCAATGCCAAGCTGTTGACCTAAGGCTCGAAGTACGTTCCGATCAAGCTCTGTAATCCTCGCACCTTCTTCCCAAGTTAAACAAAGAAGCCCCTCAGAGGAAGCATCCGATGACCCTACTGGAATGTAAGCCTTTCCAGGCTCAAAATATGGTTTAACTTCAGTAATAATTTCTTTCCAATTTGCAGGCAATTCAGGTTTAGAAGTGCCTTTAGGCCAAGTATAAAAAGTCTGAGATGCGAGCATGCAGATAAACCCACCCTCGCGAGCCCGAAAACGCTGAATAATAAGTGGTAAAGAATGCCTCCACATCTGCCTTCGCGTATGGCTTCTATTTAACCCGTCGAGTAGCTGAACAAAAAGCCCCACGTCTAAACGCCTTTCTTCAGCTTCCATCTCTAATTCTTTAGTACGAACTTCTACTGTCTGTTCGAGATTCTCTGAGTGCTGACGTAACTGATAGTGCATTTCATGAATATGATCCCCAAGCTCTTCTAGCCCTTGTACTACTTCCTCAATTTCATCTTCATGCTCTAGCTTTTCTAATACTCCAAGCTCTGCATCTTCATGAAATAAAGTACGAAATTTACTGATAAGTCTGCGCAAATTATTCATAATAAGGCGGTTGAAAAACATTTGAACCAAGCCAAAGAATAGCAACATTCCGCCGCCGTAAAGAGCTGCATATCCAATAGTTACTTCACGTATATTCCCAACGGCTCCTTCTACAGGAACTCCTACTACAACTAGCCCACTAATATCGTTCAACTTATGCCCGAAACCTCGATCTACCCCATACCTTTCTAGTAATATGGGGGGTGCATCCTCGGGAACTCCATGACAAGTGAGGCAAGAGGTTTTAAACTTCACAGGACGGGCTTTAATAAAATATTCTTTTCCTTCCATCTTGCGATAGCCCTCCCAGAAATCTTGCTCAGGGTGAGCTCTGAAATAATCAAGAAGCTCGTACTCATTTTTATTTATTTCAAAAATCGGGTTACGGGCATTATCCGCCACGCGTCTATAATAATACTCTGAATGAGCCGCATTCATCTGGTCCATGATAACTCGAGAAATATAAGACGAAGACATAGCCTCAATAATAAATTCACCTTCCGGTAAGGATTCATACATTTTAGGCCTGAGAATTTCACGTACATATCCCTGCACGCTCGTAACTTGACTGAAAACAAGATCAGCTTTGTCTTTAACCTGCGTATCCAACAAATAGCTGAGGTGAAAGTATAGACTCGACGCAAAAAAAATACCGAGTAATAAAACTATAGCGCCAAGACCCATAAGAAATTTGGCTTGAAGATTTTTCGGCCCGAAAGTTCCCATATATTCTCCTAAACAACGTGCCCATTTCATATATACATAAACGCCAAACGTAATATACAGCGTAAAACAGTAACATAACGTACTTTTAAAACTATTAACAACCCAATACAATACTGTGTAGAAAGCGCAACCTTAGGTATACACACTGCTAACTCAAGTTATCATAATCAAACTTTGTATAAAATATTTATCCAAATAATTTAGATATATATGAAATAAACAACTTTGGACCATGCTTTGCTACAGAGAGGGGTAACACACATTGATAAAACCCAAAGGAGAGGTTTGGTATGGCTAAAGTAAACGTCGGACGCCCCGACAACACCCCTGTTTGGATCATTGGCGGATTGCTAATGATATACGGATTTTTGGTTTCATCCGGAGCTTTAACCGGTATGCTCACCACACTTAAGGTTCATAAAGCAATGGGACTGATGGAGACTATGAGCTTCGTCGGCGGAGGACTCGCACTCGCGACGGCTCTTCTTCGCAAAATGCGTTGGAACAAACCACAAACAAATTTCGATACCTTTGTTCTGGAAACCATTCCCGGAGTAATGTTCATAATTGCTTTAGCTATGAGCATCCGCTGGTTTGCAGAACCATTAGTCAAAATGGCAAGTGGGGCTCTTATCCCATCACTAGGCTTTAATATATATAAAGTATTGAACCTGAACTACGTTGTCATCGGCATCCTCGTCGGTATCATCATTACTAATAGTTGGGGGATCCCCAAATTTGCAGCTTCCGGTGTAAAAACCGCTCGCTTCGTTTTAAAAATGGGTGTTATCCTACTTGGAGCCCGTTACTCCTTTGCTGAATTGGCAAAACTTGGAATGGTCTCCGTCTGGTTGATCGGTTTCTTTGTACTTGGAACAGTTTTCTTCGTACTTTTCCTTGGAAAAATATTCAAACAACCTAGATCTATGACTGGAGTTCTAGCAGCCGGAATGGGTGTTTGCGGAGTTTCTGCAACAGTTGCTTGTGCTCCTGTCGTTAAAGCAAAATGCTCTGAAATGGCTTACACCATCGGTACCATTTTAGGTTTTGGTATCCTCTGCATGTTCGCCTTCCCCACAATCGGTAAACTCGCTGGTATGAACGCTACTCAGTTTGGCGCGTGGGCGGGAACTGGTATTCTAAACTCTGCTCAGGTTGCAGCTGCATGTCTTGCATTTAATGCTGTAGACATTAAAACTCTTAAAGTTGGTGAGATCTTTAACATCACCCGCGTGCTGTTCCTACCTGTAATCGTACTTGTTCTTGCAACATGGTATGGCAAGCAGTCCGGCACAAAATTAAGTTTCAAAGAAGTTGTTGTCGACAAATTCCCTATTTTCATTCTTGGATTCCTATTGCTGTTCTTTATGTCATCTCTGGGCGTGTTCTCTCCTGCAGACCACTACAAAGGTAAGTACTTAGACTTCAGTTACAACGAACGTACAGAAGTTGCTCCAGAAGAACATGACACTTTGAAAGCAGCCCTAGCAGCAGGCATTTCAGGACTCAAAGCCAACGAATTGGAAGCGCTCACCAACTTAGTTGCACAGCGCCAAATTGCCGGTAACTTTGCAGATGTCGAGAACAAAGCTGTATACACCGCCACGGCACGTCAGCGTATGGCTGGTCTGGAATCCATTATAGCCCGTGCCAAAGGTGGAGAACTGAACATTTCTAAAGACGTTTTAACTGTGGTTAAGCACGCAATTAAACAAGTTCATAAAAAATCCAAAACAGTTGTAACGCTTACTGACGCCATGATCTGGTTTTTCGCATACGGTCTCATCGGACTAGGCATGCAGATCACCAAAAAATCATTAGTACAGGCAGGCGGCTGGCCGCTCGTTATGGGTGGTATA
The DNA here is from genome assembly GCF_006210265.1 of Desulfovibrio sp. UCD-KL4C. Lineage (NCBI taxonomy): Bacteria > Pseudomonadati > Thermodesulfobacteriota > Desulfovibrionia > Desulfovibrionales > Desulfovibrionaceae > Desulfovibrio > Desulfovibrio sp. UCD-KL4C. The sequence continues at coordinate 1,136,386 of NZ_VCNC01000001.1, read as the reverse complement.
TCCGGTGTTGCTAAGGCATCACTGTCATTCCTCATCGTCATGTACTTCGTTAAAGACGTAGTCCTTCATTAAAGGAGAATATAAAAATGTCACAGCCAGAAATTAAATGCGACCTGAAGAAAGATGAAGTAGCCGATAACGAAGAACGAGCTCTATCCGTCTTTGCTTCCGAGAAAAATGAAGACTTGACCGCACTTGCTTTGGTTATGGTTGTCACCTTCTTGGTGCTACTCTTCACAAAATGGCTAGTATAACCCAATAAACGAACTACTCCGTAAGGGAGAGAGGCCCACATATCTCTCTCCTTTACGGATAAAAACAAAAAAAACGCCATGAAAAATATACTTATCGCAACACACGGTACCCCTGGTGCACGCAAGGCCGAAATCCTTGCAAAACAATGGGCTGACAAATACGGTGCAAAAGTCACAGTACTCTCTATCATTAATGAAGCGTGGGGAGACATGACCTGCGACGATTGGTTGAATACCTCGACCACCCGCAACAACTTCGGTTCATACGTAGCCAGTGAGATAGCTAAAGAAATCGATGCCGTCTGGACTCGTGTTCGCGAAAACTTTGATGGCGTTGAGATCGATTTTTTAAGTAAAGGCGGCAAACTTGAAGATGTACTGGCTGAAGCTGCCGCAAAAGTAAACGCAGATGTTGCAATCATAGGAGCATGGCAAAAAAATCAGGCTCCCGGCTTCAAAGATCGTTTAGAAAATAAGCGTTTGCATCCGCAGATGCCATGCCCATTGGTGGTGGCCCCATGAAATATACATCAGAGACAATAGATCGCCGAGAGCTTACTAATACACCAGTCGAAGAGCTTCCATGTCCATCCATATGGATGGACACTAACTTAGCTTGGAATCCTTCCTTCTGGGAAAAAATCACAAGTAAAACTTTAATGAGACTCAATCCTCACTGGGATATTGCTAAACCTGAAAACAATTTATTTCCAGTTGAAGATGTTCTCGTTGAAACAGAGTTTAACACTGCCCCTGATCTTAAGTTTGACACCGAAACCTTCAAAGCTACTTTCCCTGAAATTGGGCTCACTCTATCCACTAGATCCAGCGATAACGGAACCAACACCGAGATATCCTTCTCGCTTAACCAAATAGCGGGATGCAAATTTTCATCAGAAGATGCAGCTCGCACCATGCAGTACTGGTTGCCAAGTATTCGCGAATACTATCGCCTACACGAAAGTAATTCATTCAAGCACCGCTGCTGGCGCATCTTTATGGATAAAGTAATGCTGACTATGAATCCAACACAACGCAGAATATGCGGTTTCATGTTCAAGCTCACTGTTCTTGAATGCCTGCTCATCGTCATTCTCGGCGTTGGCTGGTTCTACTACGGAGCGTAAGGAGATCATCATGCTTAGTAATATATTCAGACACTTTTTTGTTGGCCTGGGAGCGATGCTCTATCTTTTCGCGTGCCCAGTTCTTCTCTATCAATATCTGGGACTAATGAACCATTGGCCCTATATTTTCATTAGCGTCATTTATGACGCATCTGGTGCATGGTGGTTGGATGTAGACAAGTCTTCTCCCGTCCTTTGGTGTGCACTACTTTTTACAGTTCTAGCGGCGGTCATATACGCTATATCAAAACGTAATGACTATGTAGGATACAGAGAAGCCGAAGTTCAAAGTCAATCTGGTTTCTAGACTTCTCTCAGGACCTTGTTGCCAACTCTTGGTCCTGAGAGATTCTTTTTTTACAAAACCTTTAAACTTTAAGACTGTCACTCCCCGATAGTTATGTTATCTTTATTCTTGCTAAAGTAATATTTTGGAAGGCTATATGTGGAGTACATTAGAAAACATCGCCATCCGGGAAAGCTTGCCTGCCCCTTTAAAAGCAGGACAGTCTCTCTATGGAATCCTCATTTCCGGACAGCTCAATAAGGGGAGACATAACCTTTATTATCTCGGCCTTCGCCGTTCTATTCCTTATCAACTTAAGCAATTTTATAGTATTTCAACTGATTCGTTCTTATGTTGGCAAAATGAAGCACGCTTTATCTACATGCCTCAAACTTCAAGATACATTTGGCCTTGTGAAGAGTGGCGCGGTGGCCTGATCGCCCCGTTCCCACGTGGCTTATCTCTATCCAAATGGTTACAAACGGAAAACCTTTCAACAAATAAAAAACTCAAGATTGCAGCAATGCTAGCTCGAGAAATTGCAAAGCTCCACTCATTAAACATTATTCACCGAGGATTATCCCCAACCTGCATTCACATTAGCGACAGCAACGTTTCAATAAGCAATTTCGGACGTGCGCAGTATAAATTTTGGGATGATTTTTGGGCAGATAGCCTAATGAGTCCCAACGATAAAGCATACGTTTCCCCTGAATGTCTCAAAGGATATTGCGGCGATGAGAAAGATGACATTTATTCTTTCGGGGCCATCCTGCACATCATACTTGCTAACAAGCCAGCTTTTGGACCTCTCAAGCAAATACTGCGAATTACTTTCCCGAGATTAATTGAACCGAATACCCTAACCACAACTAATGATATACCCAAAAAAGTTATAGAACTCATTTCAGCGTGCCTTTCATCTTCTCCTGCAAACAGACCACTAATGGATGAAGCAGTATCAACTCTTTCAGAATTTTGCGTTCAACCACTCACAGAAATTGAGAAAATCACAATTCCGAACAAAGAATCTGCGCCTAACAGAAAAAAAATCATGGTCTTTATTAAAAACGATAATTGTGCTGTTTCCCTATTTGATTCTGTATTGCAAAAGGCAAGTGAAACACCATCAGCTTTTCTTTTTGTTGGTTTGATCCCGTGTAATCTACCAAGCGGAGATGCGGAAAGGTTTAAAGGAAATTTATTCAAAAAATTAGCACATGGACTTATGCGCTGCAGGGAAAAAAAATTATTATGGAGTTTGCGTGTACTGGAGAATATCGATCCAGCAAAAGCGGCAGTTGAGTTGATAAGACAGTATCAGCCAGATTTAGTATTAATTGGAAGATCCGCAAAGAATACAAAAACTATCTTCCGCAAAAAATTTTGCACCGAACTTGAAGCTGAAAACATTACAGTTGAATCTATTCACTAAGATTAGATTCAAGATTGGTAAATACATAAGCGTTGCTTCAGAATTTGAGTATTCTTCACCTTCTCAGTCCATTATCTTACGGATTTTACAACGAAACTGATACGGCCCCGCTTTTCAATACTAGACAGAATTACTCCTTCGTTTCATTTTTAATGTCCACTTGCCTTGAATTTAAATATTTTTCAGTATCTTCCCCTGTTCAATTATCGATCAATGTTCAGTACTTGAACATCACTATCAAGATTATTATGTTCCCTATCATACTGTTTTTACTTTAATAATTACTTATTTTCAATAAATACCCCTAAGGCATAATCCTTGCTTAATTGTAGTATCATAACATTTAACAAAGGAGTTAATCCATGGATGCCTCTGAAAAAGCTTCAATGACTTTAGCCAAGATGATGCAACGTGCTGGTGATGTTTTCCCCAAGTATCTTGGTTTTACTAAAGAAATTAGCGAATTTGGTCCAATTGACCATAAGACACAGGAATTGATTCATGTAGCTTGTTCTATGATGTCCCAATGTGAAATGTGTATTTCTCTCCATATTCAAGGAGCTGCCAGCCATGGCGCAACCAAGGAAGAAATCATGCAGGCAGCTATGCTGGCCATATCAATGGGAGGATCTCCAAAGGTCATGTATATGCATTACGTTTTTGATGAACTGGATGATTTGTTCGATTAATTAAGTATAGGTATTATTCCGGGGCAGAGAAAAGATCTTTCTCTGCCCCAGAATTTTTATATTAGGATTCTATAGTACAGATGGTAAAAAAGATGAATAGTAAGATATGTAAACAGACTGCATAACAATGCTTTTTACTGCAATATAACCAAAGCACGTGCTACAAGTGGAGATTAAACATTAACGGAATACACCTTTCTTTCCAGCCAATGACATAGTTTTTTGCACGTCTATAACCATCGGTCCATTCGTATTCAAGCGAATGCCGGCGGATGAATTATTCGGAATTTCTATCTCCCTCTCTCCATCCACAGCAATCAGACCGGATATAGACGTAATTGGAAATATTTTACTGGGTGCCATTTCCATAACTTCAAGAACCGGAACATCGGCAAACATGCCGGGGGCTATAGAAGCCGTTACTGTTACCGGAGCAGATTTTTCAAGTTTCAAAGCCAGTCCACATGGCTCTTCAGGAAGAATTTCACGAAACTGACCTCCTATGGCCGAAAGGCCAATAGAAGATGCACTACATCTTGTTAAAAAAAGCTGCGGAATCTTTTCAATGTGCCACACAGCCTTTGATGCAAAAAAGACATCATCGTACACGGCAACATCAACTAAAGCTATGTCCACTAATTTATCCTCAAGCAAAATATCAAATAGGCAAGATTGATAACAGCACTCTTCCCGAGGAAGGCTGCCGCAGGCGACAAGTCCTGCGGCCAGCCCTGCCACTGTAGCTTCACACATACATGGGAAGACATTATTGGTTCCTGTAGAAAGCGGCAGAATAGGGATGGACAACGTCCCTTTACAGGCCACTCTACTGGTGCCGTCACCCCCAAGCACAATGAGGCTCTGCGCACCGAGTGTCTCCATAATACCAGCCGCAATAGTAGTATCGGTAGAATTATTGCGGATAGGCATTTCTATAGCTTCTACAGGAATGGATGGAGAAATAGAATTAAGAGCACGAGGGATGATTCCGTAAGAATCTGGCATATAGATAATTTTTGTAACGCCAGCTCGTTCAAGACCGAGGATTAATCGACGCACCATTCGCACTTTTTCCTGATTATCGAAAACACTACCGTGCGCCACCAAGCGACGAATGTCTTTACCGGAAGCAGGATTCGCTAATATTGCGGCAATACTCAATGAAACAACCTCGTTAAGTTAAACGGGGAAACGAGTCAGCTCGTTTCCCCATTATATGACTTACATGCTTACCGAATGCTTTTGACAGCTTCGACAATATTGTCTGCGCCTGGAATATAGAATTGTTCCAAAGGTGGAGAGAATGGAACCGGACAAAAAGGAGCACCAACACGTTTGATAGGTGCATCTAAATAATCAAGAGCCTCTTCAGCGACCATGGCGGCTATTTCTGCACCTGGACCGGAGAACTGTACAGCTTCATGAACAACAACAAGTGCATGAGTTTTTTTGACAGATTCAAGGATTGTATCTTTATCTAATGGTAGTAAACAACGAGGATCAACGACTTCAGCGTTAATACCTTCAGCTTTTAGCCTTTCTGCAGCTTCAAGAGCCGCATAAACCATCTGGGAAGTAGCAACGATAGTTACATCGCTACCTTCACGCTTAATGTCAGCCTTACCGATTTCTATTTCATAGCTTTCGTCTGGAACTTCACCACTGACACCATATAACAGTTTATGCTCTAGGAAAACAACAGGGTTGTCATCGCGAATAGCACTAATCAGCAAACCTTTAGCATCGTATGGAGTGGCTGGAATAACAACTTTGAGCCCTGGAATATTCATAAACCACGATTCAAGGCATTGTGAATGTTGAGCCGCAGCACCGATCCCCGCTCCTTGTGGAGCACGCAATGTCATAGGTACTGTTGTTTTGCCTCCGAACATATATCGCATCTTGGCAGCCTGATTGAAAAGCTGATCCATTGATACTCCGATAAAGTCAACGAACATCAATTCAGCTACTGGACGAAGCCCGCAAGCTGCAGCTCCGGTAGCAGCACCGACAATTGCACTTTCGGTAATAGGTGTATCAATAACACGGTCGCAGCCGAATTCATTGAAAAGCCCTTGGGTAACACCGAAGCAACCACCAAACTGCCCCACGTCTTCGCCAAGAATGAACACGTTCTTATCGCGCTCCATTTCTTGTCTCATTGCTTCATTGAGTGCTTGAAGATATGTTTTTTCGGACATAATTTTCTCCGTTGGATTTAGTATGGATTCGTAAAAGGTAACGCAGCCTATTTAGGCATACACATCGTCCATCAGCGCACTGGCGGAAGGCATGGGGCTTTCTTTTGCAAAATCAACAGCCTCATCGACGTCCTTTGCTATCTGGTCTTTAATTTTTTCCGCTTCAGCTTTAGTGAAGGTTTTGTTTTCTATCAATTTGGATTCAAAACGTGGAATAGGGTCCTTTGTCTTCCATTCTTTCAGTTCTTCATCGCAGCGATAGGTACAGGCGTCACCTTCAAAATGACCGCGCCAACGGTAAGTTTTGCATTCTACCAACGAAGGTCCTTGACCTTTACGGGCACGTTTAACTGCTTCAGAAACAGCTTCGTACACTGCCAATACATCATTGCCGTCAACGACAACACCCGGCATATCATATGCGGCAGCGCGATCAGCTATGTCTACGACAGCCATGGATTTGCACTGTGGGCAGGAAATTCCATATCCATTATTCTCATTAACAAACACTAATGGGAGCTTCCATGCACTAGCCATATTCAAAGATTCCTGAGTAGTACCCTGATTAGATGCACCGTCACCAAAGAAGCACATGGCTACATCGGTACTTTTACGATACTTAGCTGCCAAAGCGGCTCCTGCAGCTAGAGGGCCTCCGCCTCCGACAATGCCGTTGGCACCGAGAATACCCAAGTCTAGGTCAGCAATATGCATAGAACCGCCTTTGCCTTTGCAGTATCCGGTCTTTCTACCGAAGATTTCCGCCATCATTAACTTAAGGTCACCGCCTTTGGCTAAAAGATGACCATGACCTCGATGAGTACTGGTAATCATGTCGGCATTAGTAAGCGCGGCACATGCACCTGTCGCGACAGCCTCTTCACCTAGGTAAAGGTGTACGAAACCCGGAATTTCGCTAGCAGCGAAAAGTTCCTGTAATCTCAGCTCGAAGAGCCGAATTTTATTCATAGTTTCGTACATATTAATCAATGTCTTCTTGCTAAGAGCCATTGTTTTTTACTCCTCCGAGTTATTAGACCAAATCGGTATTACCGAAAGGTCTGTTTCTCCGATACTTCAATCCCTGCGCCCAGTAATCTCTGTCTCAACCGAAACAGTAAGTGCGGCGCACGCAACCACAATATTGCTAACGCCAGGAGCGAAACAGGGAACTTCTATTCCCGGAACACTCATGCCGCCATTAGTCACGTTCAGCGAGGTCTCGCCAATGGGAATGCTGGCAAGCACAGCTTCTCGATCAACTTCATCAGGATGAGGCACAGCCACATCAGCATGGACATAAACGCCTTGAAACTGGTCTCGACCACAAATTTCCACAATGCCGCATAAGCATATTCGTGACACAGCATCGCGGACAGCACGGACAGCAGCTTTGGTCATGTCTTCTCCGTGCAAATCGGCAGCATAGCCGAGCTCTATTGCAAATCTTTGTCTAGCCATGGGCGTCTACACTATCATCAGACCCGGATTTTCCAGCATGTCTCCCAGCTCGCGCAGGAAAGCCATTGCCGGGGCTCCGTCTGTGGTCATATGGTTGAATGTCAGTGAAAGCGTCATCATCTTTCTGATTTTGATTTCACCATCTTTAACTGCCGGCTTTTCGATGATGCGTCCGACGCCTAGTATTCCAGTTTCTGGGGGGTTAAGGATAGGGGTAAACCCATCTACACCGAGCATACTTACATTACTGATAGTAAATGTACCTCCGGCAATTTCATCCATGTTAAGGCCTCCCGAGCGTGATCGACCTACAACATCTTTAATTTCAGTCTTAAGCTCTTCCAGTGTAAAACTGTCAGCCAGCTTAATATTAGGCACAATAAGCCCGTTAGGTAGAGCTACTGCAATGCCCAAATTAACATGTTCATGAATGTGGATACCGTCGTCCTGTAGTGTGGAATTCATAATAGGATGACGTTTGAGAGCGCGACATACTGCGTAAGATACTATGTCATTATATGACAATCTGTATTCGGAGTTCCGCTTATTACGTAACAAGAGTGTGGTGCGGAGCTGTACTATTTCAGTAACGTCTATCTCTACAAAAACAGAGAGCTGAGCGGCATTGTTGAGGCTGGCATGCATGTTATCTGCGATCAACTTACGAACACCGTCCATAGGCACGATAGTATCTTTAGCGACGGCAGGAGCTACTGAAGTAGATTGATCTGCAACGGGGTTCATAGCCCGCAAGATATCAGCTTTAGTGATTTTATCGCCTTCTCCTGTTCCATTAATCTGGCTGAGATCGATACCTTTCTTGCGGGCAAATTCGATGGCTTTAGGACTTGCGTTGATACCGGAGAAAGCAGCATCAGCAACCGTTTGCACATCTTTCATTGTAATAGCACCGTTAGGACCGGTACCTGTAACCGTGGACATAACAACATTTAGTTCTTCAGCGAGTTTTCGCGCTGCAGGCATAGCACGAACAAACTCTCCGTCTTCCACTGGAACGTCAGCAGATTTAGAAGTTACTTTCTCTCCATCGGTGTTGGCGGACACTTCAGGTTGCTTAGAACTAACAGTTCCACTGGCAATTTCATCAGGCTTTTCACCTGGCGCTGTAATTACAGCAAGGACAGCTTGAACAGCGGCTGTCTCGCCTTCGGGGACAATGATTTGGGACAAGATCCCACTGGCTGAAGCTTCCACTGAGTTGGTAATTTTGTCAGTTTCCACCTCAAATAGAGGTTCACCGGATTCTACCGATTCCCCTTCGCCTTTGAGCCAGCGAACGACTTTTCCTTCTTTCATGGTCAAGCCCCATTTGGGCATGATCACTTGTTGAGCCATGACCAATCCTCCTGTTTTTAAACGTATTAGAACAGAAGGACTGCAATGGCGGTGCCAACGCTATAATTTAATATATTTCAATAAGATATACGAATTTGTATTGTTATATATAATAAATTCTGTTCAGGAGTGGAACAACTGAGCGACTCAAGGTTAAAAGAGTGTTATAAAACGTGCATGATCCCGATATTAAAGAAATAAATTATTCAGTGACGAGGCAAATATGTTCGAAATACGAACACTTGACAGTAAGAACATAGATGGGTCAAAAACTTAATACTGTTATAACTCTTTTTCGTTTTATTACGGAGGCTGAGAATGCATATACTCCTTAGAGACGATAATGGCTTTGAAATTTGCACAGCGAATATCGATAACACTACATCAGTAGAATATCCGCTGTCCGCACCGCGCGTCCAAAGGGGACCACAGGTAGACTATTCCCAATGGAAACATTTTGTGGAAGGCAGACAAGTCAATTTAGGACGCTTAAACAAGAACATCATTGATTCGTGGAGAAGATGTATGGAGATGTCTATTGATCCATCTCCGCGAAGCTGTTGGGATTTTACTCCCATGACGGAATTAGAACCATTTACCTCAACGCTCCGGAAGATTTGCGGAGAGGTTGAAAGTTCAGCCTATGAAGCCATACGCGGCACTGGGTTATTAATGACATTTACTAATGCTAAAGGTCGCGTTGCGCGCACATGCGGAGACCTCGAAATATTACGACAGGCAGATAAGTTAAATTTTGGTCCAGGGGCTAATTGGTCCGAAGACAGCGTGGGTACGAATGCAATAGGAACTGCATTGAACACAGGCTGTCCAATGCAAGTTTTCGGGGAAGAGCATTTCTGCCGCAGTCATCATAGCTGGAGCTGTACCGCTGCCCCGATTATAGATCCTCATGGTAGTATATGGGGATGTTTCGATATCTCAGGCCCCAAGAGCTCAGATCATACAAAAAGTTTAAAGATTGTTCTTCAGGCCACTAGAGCGTTGGAGCAACAGCTGTGTCGTCTTTATTGTTCAGAGCTGGAAGGACAGCTAGGTTCGCTTTTCTCTTCAATGTTCAATTCTGTTATGACCGGTATTCTGTCTCTTGATAAATCAGGAATAATTATAAGTGCTAACAGCGCTGCCGATGTCTTACTTGGAAATACATGGGGAACATTGCAAGGTCGCAAGGCTGAAGAGTTCTTCGACTATGACAAATTTCTTACCGAGACAAAAACAACTTCAAAACGTGAACCCATAGTCATGCGCTGCCGGATCAATCCAGATCTATTTGTTCGCGCTTTAAACGTTTTTAGCCCAACTGGCACGCGCATAGATACAATAGTAAGTATTTGTGAAAAACAGACCTCGCATCAATTCGCTGTTTCTGCGAAAAAAGACCCCCTTAACACAGAACCTAAACTAGAAAAATATCCCGAAGGATTTGAACATATTCTTCATTCCAGTAGACCTATGCGTCAGGCAATAAGCCAAGCGTCCAGAGCTGCCAGAACCCCTTCAACGGTAATACTGTATGGAGAATCCGGCACAGGTAAGGAACTATTCGCTAGGGGCATCCATCAAGCAGGACCCCGCTCAAAAAATCCATTTGTTGCCGTGAATTGCGGATCTTTTTCCGAAGAATTAGTTCAAAGTGAACTCTTTGGGTATAGTGGAGGATCTTTCACAGGAGCTGCTAAAAAGGGGCGTATCGGCAAATTTCAAATGGCAGATAAAGGCGTTCTGTTTCTAGATGAAATTTCGGAAATGCCACTTTCCCAGCAAGTCAACTTACTCAGAGCCTTAGAAGAACGAACGATTGTCCCTGTTGGTGGAACGACCCCTCATCCGGTTGACGTAAAAATAATAGCAGCCACAAACAAAGATTTGCCTGAACTTGTCAAACAAGGACTCTTCCGTGAAGACCTGTTTTACCGCCTTAATGTGGTGGGGGTAGATCTTCCTCCTCTACGTGAACGAGGAAATGACACTATATTGCTGGCTGAGTACCACTTAGATCGCCTGTGTAAAGAGTTCGGTATTCCTTGCGAAGGAATGCTCCCTGATGTTAATGAGGTTTTAATGGCCTACAACTGGCCTGGAAACGTTAGAGAGTTGGTCAACTGTGTTGAATACGCAGTGAATAATCTGTCTGGAGTGTGGCTTAAAAAGGAACACTTGCCACCTTATCTTATAGAAAAAATCACAAACCAACCAATTGGAGGTAGCCCGTCTTTAAACAGTGGATTTCAGCTCAAGAAAAGAGAGGAAGACGCTATTCGAGAAGCATTAGATTTTCATAAGGGAAATATCAGTAAAACGGCTAAAGCGCTGGGAATCGGACGCAATACTTTATACTCCAAGATGGAGCGGCTCAATATTCAAATATAATTCTTTTGTTCGGTGAAGCTTTATTACAAAAATATACGTCGCAATACACATTGTGTATTGCGACTGAATAATAAATAAACCATACGTTCCTGTTTTCGTGTAACCTCTCCTTTTGCTAAGGATAAAAACAGGACTATTTTATTAATTAAGTTTTATTCTTCAGGACTTACGATAATTTTGATATTCTCATCTTTGTTGTTGATCAATTCCAAAAAGCCCTTTTCCACAATATCTTCAAGTCCTATTCGCCCCGTGATCATGGGCTCGGCTTTAAGCTGACCGTTTGCCATTAGAGTTGAAACACCCTTAAAATCACTCAAAGTGTAAGCAAGTGTTCCTATTACACGTTTATCCGTGCCACTTAAGCTAAAGAAATTAAAAGCACTTGGTTCTTCAAAAATACCTACAATTACAGCCCGACCAGCATTTCGTAAGACATCCACAGCTATCGGACCTGTGAATTTATTACCGACACATTCAAACGAGACATCTGCTCCGGAGCCATTAGTCATGGCTTTAATTTCAGCCACAGCGTCACATTCATTAGGATTGAGCACTACATCCGCTCCGCATTCTTTGGCCTTTTCAGTCCGGACAGTCGACATTTCCAACATAATAATTTTTCCTGCGCCAGCAGCTTTTGCGGCCATAAGAGTCCCTAGACCTATTGTCCCAGCTCCGATAATCACAACAGTCTCACCCAAAATAGTACCAGCTTCACGTACAGCTTTAAAACCAGTTGCCAAAGGTTCAATCAAAGCTCCGGCTTCGGCAGAAATACCCTGTGGTAAAACATAACATAACTCGCTAGGGATATTTACATATTTTGCGAATGCTCCATCATTATGCAGCCCCGTAAAGGCCAACTTTTCGCATACGTTATATCGTCCAGCAAGACACATAATACATTCTCCACAATGCTGGCAGGCATCTGGAGCGACAAAATCACCAACACTTACATTCGTAACGCCCTCGCCAACTTCAACCACCGTCCCCGTGAACTCATGCCCAAGGATCACACTCCCCTGTTTGCCAGTCAACGGATGCGGAGAGTCCATTGGAATAAAAACCGGACCAGCCACAAATTCGTGCAAATCTGATCCACATATCCCACACCAATCAACTTTAATTTTTACCCACCCTGCTGAAGGAAACGGGGGAACCGGAACTGTTTCTACACGCACATCATTTTTTCCGTGCCAAACGGCAGCTCTCATTGTTTCGCTCATTGGTCCTCTCTTTGGTTATCAGTTATTAAAGTTCCTGATCACAACTAACGGGGGCAACAAATAGCTTACACACACTTTGCACCGGATATGCCAAAAGCAAATATCAAATATTAATAAGGCCGCCAGCGTAAAGCGAGAGCGTCTTTATGGGTTCTAATATCAGGATATTATAATTTATTAATGTGCGGGGTGAATATTTATATACTTAACTAAACCTTAGTTCTTAAATTGAACAATCAAAAAGAAATGTTCAATTTAAGAACAACAAACTTAGCAGAAGATATGTATTGAAAAATGTGAGTTGAGAGTAGTCATATAAGCTACAATTTTCTCTCGGATATATTCTCTATCACCTTATTTTATAAAAGATGCAGATAACGTAATACTACGTTTTTTATTACTAAGAATATGAGTTTGAATATTAGGTTGTTCATATCGTTGAATGTCTCGATTCACCATAAAATTAAACTGCATCGTGTCATTCTGTTCAAGTGGCATGTGGTAGATCACAATAGCGCGCGGTCGGAATATTTTATTAATGATTTCCTGTCCATTTGGATTATGATAAAAAATCGGGTTTACAAAAATAGCATCAAGGTGAACGTCACACAGAGCTTTTATATAATATTCTGCAACATAATCAGCATCTCCGGTAAACAAAAGGTTAATCCCGTTAAGCGTCAGTAAAAAACAATCGTTGCGAATATTCTTATATTGCGGCCCCATATGCTCGGAACCAATAGCTGTTACGATCAAATCATCTGCAAGTTCTACTCGTTTTACTTCTCCGGGGTCCAACCCTAGAGACCAGTATGGAAGATTAATGCTTCTGGCATGTTTCAGCAACAGAGCAAGATTTGAAGAACCATCTCGCTCATTCGGAAGAAATAGACCTTTAAACGACCTTGATTGTATTATTTTAAGTAAATATTGAGGAGTAAAATGGTCAGGATGTTCATGCGTAAACAAAAAATAGTCGAGGTTTTTGAAAAGATTTGTACCATCTTTTATATGCTGTAAATCTGTTTTAGAAACCTGACAGAACGGATGGCCTTCTTCATGATGAACACCATCTACAAGGATTCCCAATCCATTGTATTCGACATGGACTCCGGCGTTAGCGACAAGAGTTATTTTTATAAAATCGTTCACGTTTTTATCCATTCTAAAGAATCAAAAACGCCAAAAGAAAGAGCTCTTCCTTCTGGCGTTTTAGGTAAAACTACGCACTAAGTTGCGCAAAACTTTCAGCCGCGTGATATGAACTACGGACCAGTGGTCCTGACACAACCTGTCTGAATCCAAGCTTCTTACCTATCTCCGACAGTTGTTTGAATTTGTCTGGGTGAACATATTCAAGCACTGGATGATGCAAAGCAGATGGACGCAGGTATTGTCCTAGAGTCAAAGTTCTGCACCCAATACTAAGCAAGTCTTTCATTACATCAATAATTTCGTCTTGAGTTTCGCCTAGGCCAAGCATCAAACCTGATTTAGTCATAATTTGTTGATCAGAAGAGATCACTGGCACTTTGCTAAGCAACTTTAAAGATCGCTCATATGTTGCTCCAGGTCTGACTGAAGGATAAATACGGGGAACAGTTTCAAGGTTATGGTTAAGGACGTGGGGACCAGCTTCGAGAACATGTTTAAGAGGATCGTCTTGTCCTCCGAAATCCGGAATGAGAACTTCCACAGTGGATTCGGGATTTTCACGTTTAATTGCCCGTATTGTCGCAGCAAACTGTTCTGCTCCACCATCAGGTAAATCGTCACGTGTAACCGAAGTTACAACAACATGCTTCAACCCCAATTGCTTAGCAGTCAGAGCGACCATGTCAGGTTCATTTACGTCAAGGATGGATGGTTTACCATGTGTCACTGCACAAAAAGCACAGTTTCGTGTGCAAACATCACCTAAAATCATAAACGTGCATGTTTTATTGGCAAAACACTCACCTATATTCGGGCACTGAGCACTTTCACACACAGAATGTAGCTGCCCCTTTCCAAGTAAGGCCTGAATACGATCCATGTCGTTTGCATTGGGGGCTGGAATTACCAACCAGTTAGGCTTTTTCAAGACAATCCTCCTTAATAAGATCTTCCAATTTGGCGGTATGCAAAGAAATCTGAAAAATTTCTGAAATATGTCGACGCATTATTTTTCGCACTGAGCTGAGATCAATGGGATGTCCAAGTACTTCGGCCATAGAAGTCACCCCATGGGAAGCAATTCCGCAGGGAACAATAAAAGAAAAATGTTCGAGATCAGGACAAACGTTAAGAGCAATACCGTGCATTGTGATCCATTTTCGAACAGCTATTCCCATTGCACCGATTTTGTTATCACCGACCCATACGCCTGGATGTTCAGGGTTACGTTCCCCGGAAATGCTAAATTCATGCAAAGTGCGAATCATGACTTCTTCCATTTTGCGGGCATGTGCATGGAGATCCCTGTTCTCCCCTTCCAAAAATAAAATGGGATAACACACAAGCTGCCCGGGCCCATGGTAAGTAATATTACCGCCCCTGAAAGTATCGTGCACTGTAATACCATGCTTATTCAAGGTAGCATTATCTGCGAGCATATTATTATATCCGCCACTGCGACCAACGGTGATACATGGGTTGTGTTCTAACAAAATAACAACATCAGGAATAATTCCTTGCAGTCTTTTACTGTGCAGAACCTCCTGCAGTTGCAACATCTCAGTATAATCACGTCGTGAAAATTCCATCCACAGGCCATTACTAATTGGCATACTCTTTCCAGTCCTCATGATCGTTGTTTGGATTTTGATGAACTTCGTTTACACTTAAAAAGCAACATATATGCCAGAATAGAATGTAGAGATACGCTTTCTGCCTGTAAAACTTACTGGCATAAAAAGCGATATCCAACTTGAATTGAATGACAGGGATTGGATTTATGAAAAACAGGTCAGTTCTGAATAAACGAGATGAGCTAATAGTATATTTAAATCACAATATAAAAAAACAAACTTAGCAATTAAGCAAAGTATATTTATAATGCCTCAAGTAGCAGGGCACATTTAGCTTAATTTGAAAGTGCAGCATAATAACCTCGCCTGATCATTACAATTAGGATCAAATTTTAGATAATAATTATTAATTGTAACCTTTTTCTATTTAAAAAATATTCGGGGAAATTCTTTCATTGTACCCCTTCTTAGTTACATGACTATCCAAATTCTGAGATAGCCAAGTTGCAAACTTGGCCAGCAGGTAGCTATCGAGATTTTTACACTGATAATTGATATTATTTACGCAAATAACAGGTGTTTTACCTTCTAAACCTTGCCTAGAAATTTCTAAATAGCAGGTGGCTTCCTGTACACGGGCTAAAACCCCCTCCTTTTTCAGAAAACCCTGGAGACGTCTTGCAGCCCTTTCCGCCAAACTTGTATCAGTATCCAAGATAGTAATTATAAATTCAGACATAGCCTTACCCTAAGCTGTGTATGAAGCGCTCGGCTTCGAGAGCAGATATGGTTCCATCTGCCATTGCTGTTGTAATTTGCCGATATTTTTTAGGCCGAACGTCACCTGCCGCAAAGACTCCGGGAATGGCTGTTGCCATGACATCATCTGTGATGATGTAACCGTGATCGTCAAGAGAGAGCTGACCTGCAAATGACTCAGTGCCGGGCTGCTGCCCCATAAATACGAAAACACCATCACATTCCACTACGCTCTCTTCTTCGCTAACAACATTACGAAGCGTAACAGACTCAAGTTTGCCGTCACCATTTAAAGACACAACTTCAGTGGAATGAAGCATGGTGGCATTTCCCCGTTTCGCAAGATTGTCCTGCGTAGATTGAGCGGCGAAGAAGCGATCCATTTTTTCCACCAAAGTCAACTCAGAAACTCCGAGGTCAAGCAAGGATATGGATTCGTCAAAACCACTATTACCGCCTCCCACGATGAGGACGCGTTTACCTATATAGGAGGCTCCGTCGCATATGGCGCAGTAATGTACCTGCTCGCAATCACCTGCCACCTCCAATGGAATTGGTTTACGACCTGTGGCAATGATTACCGCCTTGGAAGTATAAGTCTCATCGTCTGCCTCTATTTCTTTAACGGAGCCAACAAGTTTCATGGAATCTATGCAGGCCGCCTCCTCAATAGTGACACCAAGAGCTTCCACTTGAGCTTGCATACGCTCAACCAGCTCCATACCACCGATGGAATCATAAGACGGCATATTTTCCACGACTTTTGTCCAGTTTACAAGTCCACCGCAAGCGTTTTCATCTAGTATCAAAACACGCATATTGGCGCGCGCGGCATACACAGCCGCAGTCATGCCGCAGACTCCTCCGCCCAGAATGATCAAATCGTAATTATTATCCATGCTCGTCTCCGGCGGAGTTAAAGGGATGCGTGTAATGCTTTTAACTCCCGCGGATTCATGAGGCCGGACTGAGTTTTGACTATCTCACCGTCTTTGATGAAAACAAGGGTGGGCACACGTTCAAAATCAAGTTTGGCCATGAGCTCAGCACTAGCTTCGCTATCTACACTACAAAGTTCTACTTGAGGGGCCTTTGCTCCAAATTTGATCAACACCTTTTCCATATTTTTGCAGTGAGGGCAAAGTTCTTTATAAAAAATAACTATGGAATCTGTCATAGAGCTAAAATGCTCCATAGAGGCCTGTTCTGTGATATTCTTGATTTCATTCATGATTATGTCTCTTCCATTCAATTGTATGCGATTGCTGCGAGGGCATCAATATTTAAAAGTTGTAACTTATGTTCTCCCAACATTTTAATAAACCCATCTTTTTCAAGTGTTTTTAATGCCTTGTATAGTGTAATTCTGTGAACTCCAAGTATAGAGGCTATATCCTTCATACGCATGGGCCCAAAAGAAATAGTTTCATTGGAAGACAGATCCATTGAATTATACCGCAAAAACAAGAACTTCACGATCCGTTGTTCGAGGCTATCAAGCCCTAGCGAAGCAAGCTGGTTACTGAGAACGCTCACCTTTTGAGAGAGTCTATGTATAATGTCCTTTGAAATGCAAGGATGCGTCTCCATCATTTTTTCTACAGTATCCTTCGCAAATGAATAGACGACAGCATCCTCATAGCAGGTAAACGAACTGGAGATCGGTTCCTTTGTAAAGAATGGCACTTCTCCGAAGAGAGAATTGCTCTCTATCTGCATGATGATCTTTTCATTACCGTCAAAGGAAGTTCGCTTCATGCATACCACACCTGACTGAAGGAACCGCAATGTAGTAACCAGTTCCCCTGCGCAGATGATAGAGTCACCATGCTTGAATTCCTGACGAATCCCCAGCTCCAGAACTTTGTTCCAGATGTCGCTGTTAACTTTGATACGCCAGAATTCATCGATGTGCGGTCTCGGCATGGTGGCTCCTATTGCTCAATCAGATCTTAAGTAGTTCTAAGTTCTCCAATATACAGTTTTAACTTTTGAAGAAGTTCTTTGGCCGTTTCACGATTATCTTCAATGATGTTGTTTAACTGAAAAGGATCTTTTCGCCGATCATAGAGTTCATCAGACTGAGGTACCGAGACTTCTGCCCCAGGCACGCAGGTCCACATTTCCTCTTTCATCTCCAGCTTTGCAGATTGTGCTCCAGCATTGCCGCCTGAACCTGAACCATCATAAAAGACCTTATTCATGGAATCTGTGTCTATTTCCTTCAGCAGCCAGTGTATATAACTGTAATTATGATCAATGATAGACCAGGACATACCATAGTACCCAGCAATGGCAAAGTCGCGGACAGTGTCTGTATCACCACGCATTACAGGCAACAAGCTTATACCGTGCATGTCGTCCGCATCATAAGTTGAAATACCTTCATGCCCTGCTTCTTCAACAGCATCAGTACCCAAACCAAGGCCATCAAGAATCGTTGCGGTAATATCTACGTTCTGGACAAAAGAATCAATACGTTTTCCACCTTTCAATCCTGGAACGTGAGCCAACAGGGGAACATGCACCAATTCTTCGTAAGGCCAAGGACGACACTTGCGCATGATCCCATGGCCATGTTCACCGCTACCCATGGGCTGGCCGTGGTCAGAAGTAACAACCACCATTGTGTTATCCCAGAGTCCTTGTGCTTTCAACGAATCAAATAACTTACCAAGCCATTTATCCACTAGGGTGACCTTTTCGGCGTACAGAGCACGGATATGCGCGCATTCTTCTTCAGTCATAACGCCATCGATTTCTGTCCATGGAGCAAGCAACAGAGGGTTGCCCTCATAATCAGGATTATACGGACAAGGCTTTTTCTCCCAGACGGACGGTGGATCCCAAGGTTCATGTGGGTCAAAGGAGTCGAGCCATAAGAAAAATGGACGATTGGGATCACGTTTTTCTTTCAGCCAATTATCAGCTTCTGCGATGACAACCGATGAATAATTATCTGCATCGGAAGTCCAGTTCTGCCGTTGCTTCAGATAGCATTCAGTTTCGCGGATCAAAGAATTGCTTGAATCATCCAGCTCACCGTCTTCGCCTTTCTTAAGCCAATTGGGCGAAAGGTAATCCTTGCCCTTAAATTCATCTCTCAAAGGAACATTGCTGAATGTTTCGTGATCCAGCTCATGACCGTTACAGAAACGGACATAGTCAAACCCGCGTGAATATCCGTATTTTGGAAGACGCATGGGTGGCGTATCATAGACTAAAGCAGTTTGAACCTCACGACACCAAAGCACGTCAGTAATGGATGTATCTTCAGTGGTCAGCGGACGCCAGCCGCTGTAGGGTAATGTATAACGTCCAGTGAGGAGGGCTCGACGAACCGGAATGGTAGGAAGGCCTTCACTATAAGCGTTTTCAAACAGAAATCCGTTGTCAGCAAACTTGTCCAGATTTGGAGTTTTGACTTCTTTATTCCCGTAACAGCCTAAATAGTTAAACTGAAGGGTATCCAGCATGACAAATAGAACATTTTCAATTTTATTCTGAGACATAATCCTTCCTTCTTAGGTTATGCAGATTTAGATTCGGTTGCCGGCTTCAAAGAATGCTCCGGGGTATCATTTCTTTTCATGATCCCTATTCCGGTTGCAGCACAGGCTAGCGAGATGAACGGAATAATTATGTTAAAAAATGCAAATGGAACAAACTCCATTGCGCTGACGCCGAGTACGCCAAGGATATAGAAGGCATGAACGGACCAAGGAATTAACGGGCACCCCAAAGTACCTGCATCTTCACAGGTACGGGACAATACCTGAGGAGCTATACCGGCTTTTTTATAATTCTCTCCGAAAGCTCTGCCGGGAACCACTACAGCCAGAATCTGGCTTCCTGTACCAAGCAAGATGATGTAGGCTGCGCCAAGAGTTGCAGCCACAAGAGGAAGCGGAGATTTTGCTCCGCGAAGTACAGCCTCAAGCAAAACCTCAAGAACCCGTGCTTTTTCCAAGATACCACCAAAAGCCATGCCGCATGTAAGCAACAGGATGGTAACCATGATGGACATAAGTCCACCGCGGGAAAGCAATTTGTTAAGTTCAGGAGACTGTGTTGCGGCTTTATATCCGGTGGTAAGCTCTTTGGCCAAAGCTGAGATGGTAGCTCCCTCGAACATGGCTATAGCCAATGCACTGAGTATACAGATTACCATGACAGGCAGTACGGGTAACCGTTTGTAAGCTAATACAATCATGAGAACCGGCGGCAAAAAGGCAATGGGAGAAAGTGAAAAACTTGCTTCAAGAGATGTGAGAATAGTGTTGATGTTATTCACGCTGGAAAGATCACCGGTGTGCATAGAACCAAGAATGGCATAACCGATAATAGCAAGAATAGCTGCAGGAACTGTAGTCCACATCATGGATGAAATATGAGTGAAAAGCGGAACATCACAGACTGTGGCTGTAATATTAGTGGAATCGGAAACCGGGGACATTTTGTCACCGAAATATGCGCCGGAAACAATGGCGCCAACGGTCCAGGCCGGATCAAATCCCATTGCCCCTCCGACTCCGAGCAATGCCACACCAATAGTACCCATAGTACCGAATGATGTTCCGGTAGCCAGTGAGGCGACAGAACACAAAATAAATGTAGATAAAAGAAATTGTTCAGGAGCTATAAGTTTGAGGCCCCAGTAGATAATAATTGGGATTGTACCCGAAGCCATCCACGAGGCGATGATCATCCCTACCAGCATAAGTATGGCCACAGCAATTTGAATGCGACCGACAGCTGAAAGCATGCCCTCCTGCAACTCATCCCATTTATAGCCGATTTTCAAAGACATGATACCAGCAACAGCAACGGCTACAAGTAAGGGCAAGATAGGCGGACGTACCCCTACTACAACCGTTCCGTACAAAATAATTGCAACAGGAATTGCAAAAGTTAAAAAAGCCCAAAGCAAGGATGGTTTTCTGACGTCTGAACTCATTCTCTCTCCTCTTTTTGAAGAACAAAAGGCCAACTTTTACGCAATAAATATTGCGAATTAAGTTTCCCATATCCCAACAAAATACATGATCCATGTTGCATAATAATAGTTCACAATAGGCAACACAGCTATGCGAGTCTGTTGCTTTGGCAACATATATTGAAGAATTGCGACACGTCGTTGGGTGATAAGCAGAGACATATTTTGGGGGATGTTTTTTGCAAAAAGACTAGTTATGAAAATATTCAAACAATTATCGTATAAATTTATTAAACTAGCACATCTACTTTTTTACCAACCCCAGTAAAACTTACAATATTATCAGTGTCCACTGGAGTAGATTCTGTTGAAACTGGCGCACCTGACTTGACTCCGATAACCCCAGCTTTGGATTCGTTGCTTCCTACCTCCGTTACGCTTTGAGCGGTTTGAACTGCATTCCCAGTTTCAGTGATATTATCTGACGCTTTCGTATCTGTAATATTAGCGGCAATTTTATCATCTGCACTATCAGTGGCAGTCTTAGCTTCAGCTTCGCTTTCCTTCGCTTCAGTCTTCGTTTCTTCCTGTTTTTTTTCTATGACTTCTTCAGTACGACTTTCAATGTCTTCTTTAGCTTCCTTCGCTTCTTCTTTAACCTCTTCACCTGTGACTTGCCCTAACATTTTATCAGGAGCGGCAGTAGCAATATCCTTTATACTTTCAAATGCCATATCCTTAGCAACAAACCATTCTTTCCCTGCATCTATAAGATTTTCAGTCACAACGGTACGATATGCCATTACGCCTTTAATAACATTTGTAAAATTAGTCATAAGATTATTTTCAAGCCTGAGACTTTTTAAATTAATCTCGCTATATTTTGATAGATCAAATCCATCATTATGAACAAAACTTCCTTGCAATAGGTTCAAACGTTCAGGGCGATTAGAAGAACTGTTTTGGGGTGTTTCGGCAGCAGTTTTTGAAGAATCTTCCGAATTAAGCTTAACCTCCTCAGTTTTTTCTTCGGGCAAATTAGATACTTTTATGTTTAAAAAGCTTATAGAGCTTTCATCTGATCCAATTCTCATAACACCCCCAATTTATAGAATACATAACTACTCTTAATATCCCTAACTTTCTAAATATAAGCAGTAATTATTAATCTAAACTAGCATATCTACTTTCTTACTAGTTCCAGCATTGGGTAAACTGTTACCCATCTCCACAGAAACAAAACCTTTAGTAGCAGAAGACACAGCTTCGACACCGACAGATCCAGAAGCGATTGATTCAGTTGAACCAACGTCCACTCCATTTTGAACTGTCTGAGCAGGATTCACAGTCTCAGGGCTGCTTTCTGAAATCTTTGCTTCTGCATTATCAGGATCAGTCTTGGCTTCGCTTTCCTGCGCTTCAGTCTTCGTTTCTTCCTGTTTTTTTTCTAAAACTTCCTCGGTATGCTTCTCTGTGGATTCTTTAGCTTCTTCGCCTATTCTTTCAGCCTCTTTTCCTATCTCTTGGTCATATATAGTATCTGCGGTCTCAACCGCGCCAGCACTAATTGGTCCTCCGGCTTGTTGGTGAGCATCTAATGGCTTAACTCCTGAAGCGACAAGACTATTAAAGCTTTCTTGTCTCTCGGCGATTGAAGCACTAATGAGATTACCCATTCTGTTTCCTATATTTTGTTCTACTTCCATAGCAATCATGTTTGCCATAATGTACTTTGAAGGCTGAGTATCTTTCTGCAAAAAATTGTTAGAGAGTAAGTTTAATTTTAAAGATTTTGAATATTCATTATTTTCAGTGTGTAATTGATCAGAAACTGAAATTGATACTTTATCTGAATTATTTTCTTTTTCCACTTCCGGAACAGTATCTGATACTTTTTCTTCGGCTATGTTGGTTATATTCAGGTTCGAAAAACTTATATTGCTTCCACTCGATCCTATCTTCATAACAGCCTCAGTTTACGAATTATGTAGTGTTATAGTTACTCTTAATATCCCTAACTTTCTAAATATAAGCAGTAATTATTAATCTAAACTAGCATATCTACTTTCTTACTAGTTCCAGCATTGGGTAAACTGTTACCCGTCTCCGCAGAAACAGAACCTTCAGTAGCGGAAGACACAGCTTCGACACCAACAGATCCAGAAGCGATTGATTCAGTTGACCCTGATTCCACTCCACTTTGAACTGTCTGAGCAGGATTTACAGTCTCAGGGTTGCTTTCTGAAACCTTTGCTTCTGCATTATCAGGATCAGTCTTGGCTTCAACATCCTTTGCTTCGCTTTCCTTCGCTTCAGTCTTCGTTTCTTCCTGTTTTTTCTCTACAACTTCTTCGGTGCGTGTCTCGATGTCTTCTTTAGCTTCCTTCGCTTCTTCTTCCAGATGCTTTTCATTAACATCATCAACTACTTTTTCATGTGCAGCTTCCCCCATTGCTAAGGCTTCACTACCCGCTATTGCTTTGGCACCTTCAATCGATATTCCAGCATCTATTAATGTCTCTGTTCGATCCAACCTATAGTCGATAATTCCATTTATAATCAGGTTATATTTAGCCATCATATTACTATTCGCTTGGCTAGCTTTTAAATTTCTCAAGCTATAATTATCTTCATCTCCTTCTTGTTCTTGATGAACAAAACTACGTGCAATCAAATTAAGACGTCCGAGCCCCTGTGAAGAATTAGCGGATTTAGACTCTACAGCAGTATTTAAAATTTCTTCAGAATCAGATTGAACCGCATTCTCTGTTTTTTCTTCAATTACGTCTGCTTTTTCTTCGGCTATATTGGTTATATTCAGGTTCGAAAAACTTATATTGCTTCCACTCGATCCTATTTTCATAACAACCTCCGCTTATATCAATTTATTGCTTATATAATCGGCTCATTCTTAATAATTCTTTAGGTTCAAAAATATAAAAATAGATTTAATATAATTAAAATTCATATTTTATTATTAAAAATTTTATAATATACATTAACATCATAAAATAATTATATTTTATTTTAATTACCTACCATTTTGATCTTAAAAATTAAAACTGAAGGGATTTATACTTAGTTAATATGTAAAATAAGCTTTTACACTTCACTCTCATCTATTATTCTAAAATCGTACTGACTTTATAAAATAAAACAGTCTAATTAATTACGATAAAGCTTTTCAAGCGTGACTTTTTTTGTCAAAATCCCATCCTTCCGACGGGAACTCCCGCCATAATATATATCAGGAGACGATTGATGAACGCCAAAGTAGGCCGCAACGATCCATGCCCATGCGGTAGTGGTAAAAAATATAAAAAGTGCTGTATGGGTACTGAAAATGCGGAAAAACTTAATTTGCCTGAGACCTTTCTCAAACGATATAATATCCGCTTAAAAACCCCGGAACAGATAGAAGGGATTCGCCGCGCGGGTAAACTGGTTATGCAAACCTTTGCTGCAATCAAAAGTTTGATCAGACCCGGTGTAACGACCGATGAAATTAATCAGGTAGTGCACGAGTTCACCGTTAAAAACGGAGCAATACCCGCTCCTTTAAACTATCACGGCTTCCCGAAAAGTGTTTGTATCTCTCCAAACGAAGTTATTTGTCACGGAATCCCTGGCGAATACACTCTTAAAGACGGTGATATCGTCAATGTAGATATTACAAGCATACTTGACGGCTACTATGCAGATTGCAACCAGACTTTCTTTGTAGGTGAACCTTCTGCTGAAGCACGCAATCTTGTAGAAGTAACGCGTGAGTGCCTGCGCTTAGGGCTCGAACAAGCCAAGCCAGGCAACTTAGTAAATGACATATCTTCCGCTATCCAAACCTATGCTGAAGGACAAGGATGCTCAGTTGTTCGCGAATATCTGGGACATGGTGTAGGGCTAGACTTCCACGAAGCCCCTAACATCCCACACTTTCGTTCCAGCTGGGGCAATGTTCCACTTGTACCGGGAATGACATTTACCATTGAGCCGATGATAAACATCGGTGGTAAGGAAATACAAATTCTGGATGATAAGTGGACAGCCGTAACAAAAGACGGTTCCCTATCTGCCCAATTCGAACAGACAATCGTCATAACCGAAGACGGCTTTGAAAGTTTAACTCCATTTGAGTTATGCTGAAATAATTAAAAAACACCGCGCGACAATTAAACCGCGCGGTGTATGTAAATTAAACAACCCATTTCAGATTATTTTTAAATCTGCCCTATTAGTCTTTACCTATCGATCTATTCCTTAACAGACCCAGCAAGTAATCCACGAATAAAGTAGCGTCCTAAAAAGATATAGATCAGCAAAACTGGCGCAGCAGCCATTATAGAACCGGCCATCGGAAGGTTCCAGCTGACCGCCTGACCGCCTGCAAGTTGAGCCAGTCCCACCGTAATTGGATTATCCGCATGACGGGTAAGACAGATACCCCAGAGAAATTCATTCCAGACCTGAGTAACCTGCCATAAACTTGTTACAACAAATCCCGGAATTGAAAGCGGAAAAACAATGCGGGTATAGATTGAAAAGAATCCCGCTCCGTCCAGCCTTGCAGATTCAATCAAAGCTGTCGGTATTTGCGTATAGAAGTTTCTGAAAATAAGTGAAGTTATGGGCAATCCATAAACAACGTGCGCCAGAATCAAACCAGGAAGTCCTCCGTATAAATTCATAGCCCTGAGTGTCTGAAAAAGTGGAATCAAAATTACCTGATAAGGAATAAACATTCCGAACAGGAACAAAGTAAAAACCAATTCACTGCCTTTAAACTTCCACTTTGAGAAAACATAGCCGTTTAAAGACCCTAATATAGTTGAAAGCGTTGTTGCACAAACTGTCAAAATTATAGAACTGACAATATTCGATTTCAGCAGAGTCAGTGCGTCATAAAAACTTGACCAGTGAAACTTTGACGGAAGCTCCCAAGCAGTTGATAAATCAATTTCTGCAGGCGGTTTCAGAGCTGTAACCACGGCCATATATGCGGGCATAAGAAAAAAAAGTGCCAGCAAAATAAGTATGCCATACAGTAAAATCGAACCGGGAGTTATTCTGCTTGCTGTAGCAGTTGAAGTAGTGCTCATTTTTCTATCCTCTAGTCCTCTGTCTGTACTGGCTGACTACATAAGGTACGATGAACATGGCGGCGACCATGAACAAAACAATGGCGATGGCAGCCCCTTTGGCAAAATCGTTAGCCCTGAAAGTTGTCATATACATGGTAAGTGCAGGATGCCCAGTCTGAGCATTATCAGGTCCGGTCATGGCGAAAATAATATCAAACATCTTAAGTGATATGTGAGACAAAATGATCACAGCACTGATGGTTATGGGCTTAAGCATTGGAATGGCTACATGGCGGTAATAAGAAGTGGAGCTGGCACCATCAAGCATTGCTGCGTCCCGAAGGTCCTGAGAGATACCATGAAATCCAGCTAAATACAGGGCCATCGTATAGCCTGAATATTGCCAGATTGTAGCAATGATTATCCCGAGTGTTGCCAGATTGAATCCGTGATTTTCTTCCATAAAAAGAGCTTCTGGAAGCATACTTCCACCAAGCCAGGCAAAAGCACCGATGACGACACCCGGGCCAAGCCAAAACTTGATTGCACGGCATGGACGTTTTTTAAGAGCCCACAATCCTATGAGGATAAGTACAAATGCAACTATATACAAAAATATTTGCAGCAAATTCTGCCAATTGAACTCAAGTACGGCTTTAGTGCTTGATGTCCATTCAAAATTAAGCGGCGGCAGTCCCAGATAGGTAGGTAAAACATTTACTCCGCCTTGAGGAGCCAAGAGCCACCTCCAAATAGTACCGGAGACTATAAATGATAAGGCCATCGGGTAAAGAAAAATTGTCCTTAAAACATCTTCACCCTTAGGTTTCTGGTCCAGCAGTATGGCTATAAACATACCGATACCGATGGCCCCAGCCAGAAGCATAACGGAATAATAGACTGCGTTTACAAGGTCCTGCCTGAAGCCGCTGGATAAAAATCCGGTAAACAGATCTCGATAGTTGTCCAGCCCGATAAAATTCATCTCAGGTTTCAGGGCCAAAGCTCCGTCTCCGCCCCAATCTGTCATGGATATCCAAATGGTATTTCCAATAAAACCATAGACAAATATCCCGATCAAAATGATTGATGGTAGAAGCGTTAAAAACGCTTTCAGCCTATCCCGTGATGCTTCCCTCATATCCCGCACCTTATTCCTTATAGGGGCCGCGCCAGAATCCGACGCGGCCGCCTTTTACTTACTCTAAGCAAATAAAGAGCTGTTCACTCTTTTTCAAACAACAAACTATTTTCCGATTTTAGCTTTGTCAGCAAGCTGTTGGCAGGCTTTTGATACAGCCTGAGCATTGTGAGTCTTGAGGAACATTTCCATGATACGTGAGAAACCACCCATAAAGGTTTCATTAGCTGCAACACCATGAGCCAATGATCCAACAACTACGTCTTTTTTGAAATCTGCTGCTGCAGACTGCAAATAAGCGTTATATTTGCTCAAGTCAGAGTCCATACGTGGTGAAATTGAACCTTTAAGAGTGTTAAATGCGTCACTGCCTTCCTTTGAACCAATGATCTTGAGCCATGCAATGGCGTTATCGCGATCAGGAGCCCCTTTTGGCAATCCGAAGGAATCAGAAAGGAACATAAATTCTCCGGAAGTATCTGGAGAAGCAGCCCATCCGAAATCTTTTCCGGGAACCATTTTTTTAGTTGTAGACATATATCCGGCTGCCCAATCACCCATGATATTAAAAGCAGCGCGACCGGTAATGACCATATCAGTTGCCTGCTGCCATGAAAGTGAAGAAGCATCAGCGTTGGTATACTTGAGGATTTTACCGAAAAGTTCCCAAGCCTTAACAACATCAGGGCTATCAAATCTAAGTTTTCCTGCCCACAGAGCATCCCATTTGTCTGCACCTAAGGAAGCAAGAGCTACTGATTCCCACAGGTGGTTAACAGTCCAGTTCTCAGCAAGAGCCAAAGGAACTACTCCTTCTTTCTCCAGCTTAGGAGCTATGGTTAAGAACTCTGCCCAAGTTTTTGGAGCTGTAACTCCCCACTTTTTAAGGTTGGCAGGGACGTACCAAAGTACATTTGAGCGATGAATGGTTACAGGCACAGACCAGATACCCTTATCAGTACCGATAAGTTTAATCAGACCTTTAGGGAATGCATCCATCCAACCCTCTTCTTTAAACAGAAAAGTTAGGTCTTCCATGCGGTCGGCTTTAACCCATGTTCCGATGAGTTCCTGTCCTGAATGAACCTGAAAACTATCAGGAGGCTCATTGCCAAGCATGCGTGTCTTCAAAACGGCCTTGGCATTTACGCCGGAACCTCCAGTAACGGTAGCATCAATTACATTAACATTTGGATTCTGCTCTTTGTACTTTTTGATCAAAGCCTGCAAAGCGGGACCTTCATCACCGGCCCACCAAGAAAAAATTTCAAGGTTGCCGCTAAGTTCTTTGGCCTGAGAGACCTGTGGAACTGCAAGCAGCAACACCGCGGCAAATGCCAAAAACAACTTCGCCAAGGACTTTTTCATGATTCCTCCTAACGTGTTAAAATAATCAACATATTACTTTAGTCGCATATAGTTGTCGCTTTAGGAGATTGCTCTAATAAAGCGCCATTTTCGTTTCAGGATCAAAAAGGACCATGCGGTCAAACTCAAAACCTATAGGGACAATCTCACCGGGATGAGCCACCACGCGCCCTTCCACTTCCGCTATAAGTTCATTTTCACCGTCAATAATAATTTCCAGTAGAGAGTGGGCTCCGAGAATTTCCGAAACGACAACTTCCCCCTGACACCACCAATTCTTAGGAAGGCGTTCAATATTCTGCCCCATTTTAATTGAGTCCGGACGTAGACCTGCCAAAACAGGATAACCATCTTCAAGGACCTTGGCTGTTCCGTCCTGAATAGGAAATCTGGTTTTACCAAGAACAAAAAACCGTTTGCCATCTATAAATTTACAGACACCTTCAAGAATATTCATAGGCGGATTGCCAATGAATTGAGCGACAAAAACATTATTCGGCTTTTCAAAAACTTCGACCGGAGTTCCCACCTGCTGAATATAGCCGTCTTTTAAAATTACAATTCGATCGGCCAGAGTCATGGCTTCAATCTGATCATGGGTAACGTAAATGGTGGTAGTTTGGAGACGCATATGCATTTTACGTAGTTCCATGCGCATTTGCGTTCTGAGCTGGGCATCAAGATTTGAAAGCGGTTCATCAAAAAGAAATACATCCGGTTTACGCACCATAGCTCTACCCATGGCGACACGCTGGCGTTGTCCGCCGGAAAGCTCGGAAGGTTTGCGTTCAAGATACGGCTCAAGCTCCAGAATCTTAGCGGCATCCATAACCCGTGAATTAATCTCTTCCTTGCTCCTTTTGTGCATCTTAAGAGAAAATCCCATATTTTCGCGAACGGTCATATGCGGATAAAGAGCGTAATTCTGAAACACCATTGCAACATTGCGGTCCTTAGGCGAAACATTGTTGACAACCCGCTCACCAATGCTGATTTCCCCACCGCTAAGAGTCTCAAGACCTGCAACCATGCGCAGCAAAGTAGATTTACCGCAACCTGATGGCCCAACAAGTACAATAAATTCATTTTCTTTTACCGAAAGATCAACTCCATGGATGACTTCCACAGAACCATACCGCTTGACGACGCCTTTAATTTCTACATTTGCCATGTTTCTTTCTCGCCTCAATCTGTTTTAGTCACGCTTATTAAATTCACGAAATCTGTACTCTGTCACTTGCTCGTATACTTCTCCGGGATGTAAAATAACCGACGGAAACTCTGGTCTGTTAACAGCATCAGGATATCCTTCCGGCTCAAGACAAAAACCTGAACGAGGACCATACTCGCATCCAAGTTTTCCCTTAGTTCCCGCTCCAATATAATCTGAAGAATAAAATTGTAGGCCTAATTGCGTTGTTGCCACTTTAAGTTCCAAGCCGGAAACATTACTTCTAGCTACAGCCGCTACAGAAATTTTCATTTCACTCGAATTCAAAATATAAAAACGATCATGTTTTAAATGGAAAGACTCAGTTTTATCATCGATGACAGGTCCGTTTATCGGGCAAAAATCAGTATAGTCAGCTTCGGTTCCTGACACATCAAGAGTCTCGCCATTCGGGAGAAGATCTTCATCAAGATATACAGTTTTATCAGAGAAAATCTTTACTTCGTGATAGCCTGTATCTTTGCCGTCACCGTTAAGATTAAAGTAAGGATGAGCCGTCATATTTATGGGAGTGGGCTTATCACACACTCCCCTGTAAACTATACGCAGTCCGTTCTCGATCAATGAATACGTTACAGTTACCTGTAAATTTCCCGGATAACCGCCCTCCCCGTCAGGGCTTTCGTAACAAAGACTAACTGTATGAGGTTCAGATTTTTTTGTCTGACATTCAGTCCAAACACGGCTGTTAAATCCATATTTACCACCGTGCAGCTGATTATCGCCTTCATTTTTATCCAGTAAATACTTTTCGCCATCCAGCTCAAAAGATCCGTGTGAAATTCTTCCGGCAACCCGCCCTACAGTAGCCCCTATATAATGAAGGTCATTCAGATAACCGTTCAGATCATCAAACCCCAAAACAACATCTACAATCTGCCCATTGGCAACTGGAACCTTAAGCTCAACCAGAATCGCTCCATACGTTGCAATGCTTGCCTGAAAACCTAAGTCATTGCTTATAGTATGAAGATAAACCTCTTGTCCTTTAGGCGTTACGGACCAGCTTTTTTTCTTATGGCTCATTTAATTCGCCTCCGATTTACTGGAACCGCGTATCAACAACTTTGTATCGAGTGTGATTATTTCAGGACTAAAATTATCGTCATTGCTTTCAAGCTGTTTTAAAAGCAATTCAGCTGCGGCTTTTCCCATTTCAAATGCAGGTTGAGAAATAGTTGTTAAAGCAGGATCGATCAATGCAGACTCCGGAGAACCAGAAAAACCTACGAGAGCTATATCTTGCGGGATGCGCATTTTAGCTTCACGGAAACGACAGAAAGCTCCGACTGCTACGGGATCATTAATAGCAAGTATCGCGTCCGGCTGATTAGCCATTTTAAGATAGGACTCTGCACCTTTGCGCCCATCTTCTTCACGGCACCCACCTATTTTTACAAAAAGTTCAGGATAATATTGCACGTCATGATCATTGAGAGCCTGTAAATATCCGTCAAAGCGAAGACAGTTCAAAGCTATCCCTTCTTTGGCGCTCAAAAAACCGATGCGCTTATATCCCGTTTCAATAAGGTGAACTGTCGCTTTATAAGCGGCATTAAAGTCATCAATAACCACCTTGCTTGTATCAAGATCTTCAACAACACGATCAAACTGAACAAGAGGAATGCCCAGCCGAATAACATCTTTCAGATGTTTGCTGTTAACGGTTTCAAGAGATATGGCGAGAAGTAATCCGGCTACTCGATTAGCGGCTAGAGCTTTTGTATTAACTACTTCACGGTCTAAAGATTCGTTAGACTGGCAGACCATTATTATATAGCCTGCCTCATACATAACTTCCTCAATACCGCTGACTACAGTTGCAAAAAAATTATGACGAATTTCGGGAACAATAACCCCAATTGTATTGCTGCGCTTTCTTTGCAGGCTCTGTGCAATAGGATTTGGATGATAACTGTGCTCTTTGGCGGAATCGAGCACTAAGCGTTTTGTGGCGTCACTGATATCGGGATGGTCATGCAAAGCTCTGGACACAGTGGAAGCAGAAATTCCTAACTTGCGTGCCAGATCTTTGATGGTTAAATGTCCCATATTATCCCACTTCCCGTCCTTTTTTAGAAATATTCAAAAAATCCAGACCGGGCTGACGGACAACAAGTTCGATTACTGAGCCAGTTCCGAAGATCTTTTCCATCGCAGTTTTATACTCATCAAAACATGAATCTTGGGCATAAACTTGAATTGTTCCGGCAAACCCTCCGCCGTGCACTCTGCCCACTCCCTTTGAGCCAAGAAGGTACTCAGTCAGAATCAAAGCCGTTGGAATAGGTTGCTCGGCAGGGGAATGTGTATTGTAGCAGTTTTGTAGAAGGCGGCACGATGACTTTCCTGAATCAGCGACAAGCTGGAGAAATTCACTCATGTCACCACAGCTTAAAGCTTTAGCCTGCTGCTCTGCCCGCTCATCTTCCCCTATAAAATGCATAAGTCTTAAAGCTGCTCTGTCGCCTGCTTTCTCCCGCAGCATTCCCATGTTACTAATAACCTCGGACATACTTATGCCCCGAGCTTCGCTGCGTCCGAAATATTTCGCTGCCTGATGCATTTCATAAGGTATGGCTGCATATTCAGAGGTCAGGTCAGCGTGACTCCCTCCGGTGTTAACAACGCAGAGACGGTATCCTGTTCCATAAAAACCTGTGTTTGAAGTATCACAACAGGTAAATCCGGGAGTAATCTGTTCAACAACAGGATTTTCAGGATCATTGAAATCTATTTCTAAAATACCTTCAAAAGAAGAAGCAGTCTGGTCCATAAAACCGCAAGGTTTGGCGAAATGTAAATTTTCAGAACGTCTGGCTATCCTTGCGATATCAAGCGGGCTGACTTTTCTGTCGTTAAAAAGATAATTAAAAATCCTTCCTATCAAAACCTCGAAGGCAGCAGAAGAACTAAGACCTGATCCGGCAGGTATGGTGCTGGTAACGCATCCGTTAAAACCGGAAGCCTGAAACCCCGCCAGTCTGAAACCGTCAGCAACTCCACGAACGATAGCTTCGCTGGTCCCCTCTTCTTCCTGTCTCGGAGATGTATCAGATAAATCAACGACAATAGGTTTTTCAAAATTTTCAGATAGGATTGTGACGACTTGCGAATTTGATTCGTGAGCGGGAGAAAATGCTGCCAGACAGTCCAGATTAATCGCTGCGGCAAGAACTCTTCCATGGTTATGATCTGTGTGGTTGCCGCCCAGCTCTGTTCTGCCCGGTGCACTGGCGACTCCTAACAATTCAGGTTTAAAAGATTCTTCTATCCAATTCAAAAGCTTGGTTAAGCGACGGCGGGATTCATCAAGTCTGGAGCTGGAATGCATGGCGCAAAAATCTTTATCAAATCCTCCAGAATCCAGATAAACTTGATAAGCTTCACACGATAACATCTTATTTGTCCTTACTATTTAAATTAGTTTTCGGATTCATAAAATGAACACTAGATAGCTCACGCAAACGTTTGGCACTTTGTTCCGCAGTCATATCCCGCTGCGGCATAGCCATCATTTCATAGCCGACCATAAATTTGCGTACTGTGGCAGATCTTAAAAGCGGAGGATAATAATGGATATGCCAGTGCCAATGGTCTGCGTCATTTTCATGAACAGGTCGTTGGTGAAGTCCCATAGAATATGGAAATGATGTTTCAAAAAGATTATCAAACCGGACACCCATCTGCACCAGAGCTTTAGCCAGATCATTTTTTTGAGAATCTGACATATCGGTTACAGCTCCCATATGGTGCTTTGGCAGCAGCATAGTTTCAAACGGCCAAACCGCCCAAAACGGAACCAGAGCCACAAAGGAATCGTTTTCAAAAACAATCCTTTCTCCGGATTCAAGTTCACGCTCAACATAGCGGCAAAGCATACACTGTTCTTTTTCGCGTAAATATTTTTTTTGACGATTATCTTCTTTGGCGGGAATCATCGGAACGGAACACGTAGCCCAAATCTGTCCATGAGGGTGAGGATTGGAACACCCCATAATATCACCACGATTTTCAAAAATCTGAATGTATCCAATCTCTTCACGGTCCGACAATTCTATAAATTGATCACACCAGACATCAACGACTTTACGCACATCCAAAGGATTCATTCGCGACAAAGTAAGATCATGGCGCGGAGAAAAACAAATTACACGGCATACACCAGTTTCAGGCTCAACCCGAAAAAGATCATCCGAGTCACAAGTTGGCGTTATGGATTCTTCTAAAAGTGAGGGGAAATCGTTATCGAAAACAAAAATATCTTTGTAGTCAGGATTAACTACACCTTGATTTCTAGTATTACCGGGACATAAGTAGCAATTTTTATCATAAGCAGGCAAAGAACTAACATTTACATTCTCCTGCCGCCCCTGCCACGGACGTTTTGTCCTGTGCGGGGAAACAAGAACCCACTCACCAGTGAGCGGATTAAATCGTCTATGTGGATAATCCTGAAAAATATCATTCATATCTGAAAAACTGCCTCGATATTTAGAAGTTCAAATATCCTGCAAACGAAACCGCAAACGTTTCCGGTAGTATTGTTAAAATAATATTTTTTGTCAATATAGTGTAACAAAAAAGTAAAGTCTTACACCAAATAAAATGTAAGACTTTCTTTTTACAGGTAAAAAATTGTTACGATTTTAAACATACTTTACGTAGTCAGTGACGAGCAAATGTACGGGTTCTTCATCTTCTTCAATTTCAGGAAAACGCGGCAAAGATTCATGAAAACGATTATCCAGATTGTCATCATTTACGGCACTGACTTCACCGACCATGACATCCCCTGTTCCTTTTTCGCAATAGAAAGCATGATACATCCCCGGCTCAAGACAAATACTTTCCCCGGGGGTAAGTATGACTTCTGTCCCAGACTCAATGGTGCGCACAAACCCATCAACACTTACATCAAGAGGCTTATCGGAGAGAGCTTCATTCTCATCTGAGCCGTAAAGCTTGATTACCAAATTACCGCCGGCACGGTTGATAATATCTTCGCGCTTAGACCAGTGAAAGTGCATAGGGCAGACTTGCCCTTCACGAAGAATCATAATCTTTTCAGCATACGGCTTAGCGTCTCCGGTAGCCAAATTGCCGTTTCGTATAGTGAACAAAATAAGTCCAAGTGAATCAAAATCGCCCTTACCGTAATCAGTCAAATCCCACCCGAGAAGATTGCGGACTACTTCGCTATCACCTTTTCCCTTCCAATTTTTCGGTTCCCAAAAAGCCCACTTAGGCAGGTTAAAATGGTGATGCTTATAAAAATCTTTAGCTTTAAAAATAAGTGCATTTACTTCGCTTCTTTTCATGACTTCTCCATATATAAGAAATTATTTAATCAGCTTAAATTCTTCAGGAATAGGCGGCATGGCCCCTTTGCAAGAACAGACATACGCTGCAAGCTTATTGGCATGTTTACTAATATCTGAAAGTGAATGTTCAAGCAGTAAACCTAGAATAGTAGCAGCCGTAAATGAATCCCCGGCACCAATAGTATTTTCCAATATATCCAACACAATCCCGTCACTCTCTATCTCCTGCCCATATCCAATGATCAGACTTCCTTTACTCCCTCTGGTGAGTATGGAGCAATTAAGATTAAACTTATTATGCAAAATCTCTAACATTTGATTCTCAGTTCCCTTTAAATCAAACATTGATGCCACTATTTGAATCTCATCGTCATTAAGTTTTAAAACATCCGCTTTTTCAAGCGACTTACTAATGATCTCTTTACTGTAAAAATGCTGGCGCAAATTCATATCATAAACTTTCATGGCTTTCGGGGCAGCGTCCAGAAAAGCGTAAATGGAGTTGCGCGCCTTTTTATTACGCTGAGCAAGTGTTCCATAGCATACAGCGTGAATTTTAGGAGCGAGGTTCATGGCTTTATCATTAAGTGTTAGGTGATCCCACGCTATATTATCAGGGAACATATAATGAGCAACACCATGCTTATCGATTTTTGCTTCTACAAAACCGGTGGCATGGTCAGGATCAATACTTACAGCTTCAAGATTTAATTCACGCGCCTGCAATTCTTCTATGGAACGTCTACCGCGTTCATCACTACCGATAGTTGAAATAGCAATTGAATCAGCTCCGAGCGCACCTGCATGGTATGCAAAATTAATAGGAGCTCCACCGATTTCTTCCGAATCGTTAAGAACATCCCAAAGTATTTCGCCGAGTCCGGCTACCAGAAATTCAGCCATTATTTCTCCTATGAATCAGCTATGTTCAATTAAATGCGTAGCCTTTCTGTATCATATAAAGCGTTCGCTCTCTATCCCAAATTACTTAGACTGCAAGTTGGCACGGTCCATTAGCATGATATAACCATAATAAAAATCAGCTAACTGCAACGCAATTAGCTGATTTCACAATGCACATAAAAGTTCATTTTCATCTTGCAGGATTATCAACTATAATATCGAGTCCTTCAGGAGTAATGGCCATTGCCGGACTATTTCCCTTTGCTATGTTTGGTTCAGTAAATAAAAAGACAAGCCGCAAGCGATCTGGATGTAATTGCTGCAGCTGCGATCGCTCATGCAATGGAGCTGCAGCAATGGCGGAATTATCCTGATCTACAATACGTTTAACAAATTTTCTCTCACGCTTGCGCAAAAACCATTTGCGGATAAAAAGAATCGCCACAATTGCGCCTACAAACCCACCCAAAAGACAGGCTCCTCCCCACCACGTCCACCCCTTATAATTGACAAGAGCATAGGAACCGAAAGCAGCAGCGAACAACAATATTAGTAATATCGTTTTCAATATAGAGAGAATTAATTTCTTCATGCATTCCAAATCTGCTTTAGCAATTCTTAATAATTATCCCAACCAAAGCTGCAGACTACTTTCAAGCAAGCCCCGATAAGCAAAATACACTCCAGCCAAGAGCAGCAGTGGCAGAATTAAAAACACAATTGAAAGAGGTTCAAAAACACGCCCGTAAAGATTATTGCGTTTTGATATTTTTTTTGAACCGTATGAATCTGGAAAAGCGGAAAATTCGGATCTGGATTGCTCGTTCACAATGCGTCTTACACACTCTTCCCTCAGTCTTGTCAGACGTTCTGACTCATGATCACTAAAATATATTCCGGAATAACCAAGCGAAAGACACAAAGTGTAAACTTCCAAAATTTCTAAATTATATGCTAAATGTTCCTCGAGCGAAGAACTCTGTTCCGGCTCTTTGTCGCGATCAACAAAAAGTCTTTCATCAAGTGGAGTTTTTCTTTCCCCCAGCAACAAGTTGAGGCGCTCAAAAAAATCTTCACCGGCACTTGAAGTTCCATAATATTCACGCTGCAACGTATGTTTAAGCCAATCCTTTGCTCCTAGCCATGAAGAACAGAGTATAGTTTCATCAATCCATGCGAAAACTGCAAAGCGAGCCTTATCAAATTGTTCATCACTAAATTTTCCTTTTAGTCTTTTACTTTCAACGTGATCCAACAGTAGAAAAAAATCCTTGCGCACTACTTCATATTCCGCTTCAACTTTATATGACGATTCAGTCAAGAAGCGGACAAAAGTAAACAGCTCCAGAAAACAATCCGACAAATGCATAACCACCTACCCTTTCATTGCTGCAATATAGGCCATCATTTCTCTTGGGGCAGAGTCCCAATATAAAGAAAGACTACCAGATCTTTGCACTTCATTCCATAAAGAGGATTCAGTATCTATATGAAAACACAATGCACCCTTAGTTCTCGGCAATCCTGGAGGGGGATTCTCTACAGGAGTAATACTTATACCGTTAATAGCTCTGGACAGCAGAGTACTCATTCCCTTTGTGGCTGAAAGTTTTGCAATCTTAAGCAGTTCCGGCATGGCCTTTTCCGGTTCATGCGTGCGCACCAAGAGCCAAAATGTATTCCCAGTACCAAACGCTCTATCAGGTAATTCTGCTGTAAAATATGGATCTTCAAAGGTGAACTGGCTCATGAATTCAGGGCCGGCTGTAAGGCTGTCGAGAATACGAGAGATGATATCACGCGAGAAAGATGAAAGCTCTCCTATAATCTGACGTAGCAAACCAAAAGCTTTCCATGGATGAACGTGCGGAGCTTCTACAAAATGTTTAAGCACTGGCGCGTAGCGGTTGAGTGTCCGCAAAGCCAGCAAAAAGACAGTGGAAGTAAAATTCAGATCACCGGTACCAAGTCCGCCTGGGCTTTTATATTGTTCAAGCCTACGACTGCACAAGGCAACCTGATCACTTATATCTTTAAAAACATTGGTAAGATATTCAGAAGAGTCTAAAGTCAAAGCCGGAGGGATAAAACTTTCGTCCAGACGAGCCTGTTCAAGATCAAGCATTAATCTGCCGAGCGGAATTATGGTATAGGCTCCAATATCATCAAGCTCTGTTTCCCAGAAAAGACGCAAAACATAATGCATAGGCTTGATCTGCCCTACAGGGCCGTTCCCAAGTAAATCAGGCAGCTCCCCAGGATCAGGCGATACTGCAAACATAGTATTGCTGATTGTAGTATTATCATCAGTAAGTGTTACATTACCGCCCTCACTATTCCATTTTTTTAGGCCTAGATAAACCATGAACAGTTTCTCACCATCTTGCCATGCCTTATCAAAGGAACGCTGTTCAAGCATTGCATTTCCCGGAAATGAGACAAAGTTACCATCCTCAAAAAGAACTTCCACACCTGTCACTTCTAGATTGCGTTCCAGTGCTCCTTCGCGAACATCAAGCTTTGTCAGCCCCCAGAAATACGGCTGTCCGAACTCACGCAGAGCACGCAATCGATAAAGCTGATGTAAGTCTGCCAATTGAAAATGCTGAGGCTGTAGAAACAATCCCTGATGCCAAAAAAGAGGTTTATTCGCGTACACAGGTTACTCTCCGACCTTTTGAATCTCATTTGCTCCCAGTATAATCATCGCATCCAGCTTTGCCGGAGCATACCAAGTATCAGACCACCACAGCATGCCGGTATCTGTAATATTCATAGGAATTTGCCATGTTCTGGTCGCCCCGTCTCCTTGCAGGTTGTAGTATCCTGCGCCCCCCCCCACCGGTTGCAAGTAAAAGAAGAAGGATAATTGGTGGTATTAAATATTTGTGGTCCACAAAAAAAACTCCCACTGCATAACCTAGTTCAATTAAGAAAAAATACACTGATTAATGTCAACATTACACGGTTATACATTTAATGTCGATGTCTTAAATATTTTTTTGTGTTCACAAACACAGTTTTCTTCCAAAATTTATGATCATACATTATGTTAGTATAAATATAATTGTAATACATTTTCAAGGAGGAATTATGCATATCGAATCTCCTGTTTTTTCCAATGCTTACCCTCGCAGCGTTTTCCCCTGCACTAGAAACAACAACTCCTCCAGACATAATCTTAATTGATAAGGAAATTTCCAATTCACCGCGTGCCATGACTAAAGTAGAAAGAGTCATGGATTTTGCTGAAGCTATGCTCGCTCCGGCGATTATTGGCATGGGGGGCGATTTTTTGGAATTCAAAGCTGGGATGAATTAAAAAAAGTTCGCTACATCCCTGCCCTCTTTGAAGGCGCAGAATACGGGAGGTGGAAGACTCTTATTAAGCGTTCCGGGGTAGGATGGGTTGTGCCATGTATAGGCAGGATCATAACCCGCCCTATGCACAAACCGGAATCAGGTTTCAGCAAACCAAGTTTATCGAAGAAAAACCTTTATGGATCAGCGCGCCTTGGGTCATTGAAGCACTCTGCTCACGTAGTGTTGCCAAATATGGCCAGCCAACACATTTCTGTGATCGTAGTTCTATACGGCTTGATCAACTTCCGCTTAAAGACGGTCCTTCTTCGTCACCTCTTGAAATCATGCTCAACACAGAACGGATTGCTGATTTTAAACAAGCAGGAATTATCGCACTGGCAGGAACTTCAGGCAAAGATCATGCCTTTGTTACCGGAGCAGTTACCATGGACGGCGGGCCATTGAAATTCAAAATGTTTTTGTCCCAGCTGACAGGATTCCTAATCCTGGTGCCGCAGGTTCGACAAATCCGCAGGACAGCTGATTTGGACGTTGGGGCTTCACCAACGCCCCCGAAGGGGGAGCCCTAGGACAGGGCGAATCAATCCTGCCGGGGTCACCATCTACT
Source organism: Desulfovibrio sp. UCD-KL4C (assembly GCF_006210265.1). Taxonomy (NCBI): domain Bacteria; kingdom Pseudomonadati; phylum Thermodesulfobacteriota; class Desulfovibrionia; order Desulfovibrionales; family Desulfovibrionaceae; genus Desulfovibrio; species Desulfovibrio sp. UCD-KL4C. The sequence goes on along the minus strand of NZ_VCNC01000001.1, from coordinate 1,096,557 downwards.
ACAAAAGTAGTACAATATTAAAGGGTTAACTCATATTCTGGGTTAACCCTTTTCTGCGTTTTTATGGGTATATTTGGGGGTGGTGCCAACCTTTGGTGCCAACCGGGGTTGGGTGAGATCGATTGCGATAATTAATATTGTGATGATACTTGTAGTATTTTTCTATCAAATAATTTTATGATTAAATCCAAATGTTTCACATCCTTGATTAGCTATACGCATTTTATCATCATCAAGAAAACACCAATTTATATTCATAGGTTTGTCTTGATGTTCTTTGAAACCAGACAACATTGCACGTATAGAGAATTCGGGAGGCATCCTGTACGAGTCGCCTATCAAGGTTGTAGCAACCGAATTACTCCCTTCACGCAGGGCCAGTTCAATCCCATTCTTAATAGCTTTCGCAAGTATTGATTCACATTTATCTAGGCCGAAGATTTGTCCGTTTACGTGGTGGGGTAAAGCTGAAATGATGAGAAGGTTGTTCCAAGGCAGACCATATTCATCAACGTCTATAATCGCTGCATTGCCAAAGGGAATCGGTTTGTGGCAGAGAATTTCGTCTTCTATTTCTTCAAATAAGCCCATCCGCTCTTGAGGTGTTTCACATGGTAGAGCTTTCCTTAAAGAAATTGCAGCAGCACAACCTCCAAAAGCACATATATTGCCATCGACAGGGCCAATCAAAACGTCTGATTTGATTGTAGAAATATCATTTTTGTGCAGGATTATTTTCATCAGTAACTTTCTATTCTAGTGATATCATCTATTGAGCGCAGCATTCGCAAAGAATAGTTTCTGGTTTCTTTTTCACTCATAAATGAATTATGGATTAAACGTTTGGTAAAAAAATTAACCATTTGCTATGATATAGTATGGTGCCCAGTAATACGGAAGTTTGTATTTATCTTTTAATTTTTTAACAGCTAGATGAAAAGCTTCAGTTATGTCTTTTTTGTCTTTCAGAATGGTATAAAATTCACGAACAAATTCACCTGCGGACTTAGAATCAACCTCCCATAAGGTGAGGATTAAAAACTTATTGTTGTTGATCAGAAGAGGACGCAATATTCCAAGGATTTCACTGGAATTTTTAACATCATTTCTGGTCTTGCCCGTTGTACATGCAGCAGTGAAAATTAGTTCCTTGTTTTTTAATTGCGGAAAAGTTGCCATCTGTTTTGCATAAAGAAAGGTATCATCCGCAAAGAGTAGTTTTGATTCATTCGGTTCTGCATAGTCAAATATCCCATGGGTAGAGAGATGAACTATATTGGCCTGAATGTCTGAAGATAAATTGTCCAGCGTAGCTTTTTCATGTGCAAAAAAAATTCCATCGGGATAGATTTTTTGTAGATAGGCAAGCTCCTTATCCGCGTCAGGTAGAGGCTCATAGTTCTGTGTGCTGGGGTTAAAATATCCCGCTACCATGATGTTGTTCAATTTGTGGCTTGGGGCAAGCATGAAGGCATTAAGCACTCTGATTGAAGATATTCCTAGGTATGCCCCGATAGGGTGGCTAGAAATCCATTTGTCGGTTGAAATAATTGTGTTTACTGGAACTCTGCCGGGAATTACAGCTTTGATAGCTCTTATATCACTGGCAGCTGGTGTTTTGAATTCTGTAATACGTTTATAGCAATTTTCCAATGCTTTTTTCATGCGCATGGATTCATTCTCAGACAGCCTTTTCATGGAAATGGAGTTGTTGTTTTTTACCGTGATATACGTGTCGCTATAGACTGGAATTTCAATACTTGTTTTGCTGTGCTGGGATTTACGTATAAGCGATCTTACGGAGGTGTAACTATTTGCCAGTTCGGTTTTAGCCGATTTGAAATTGATTTTTCTGGTTTTTTCTGCATCCGCGCGAATATAAAAATCAATCAATGACGGAGTGGTAGAGAGCTTCTGTTCAAAGCTTGCATAGTCCGGCAGGTCCGAGTGTGTGACCATTGTGTCTTTAATGGATTTGTTTTCGGAATACATGCCCGCCTTGTCTTCGAGGATCATCCGGGATTTATTAAGCGAGATATAATACAGAGCTTTCGTAAAATTCTTTTGCTTGTAGTAAGCACCGACAAGATTGTTGATGTATGAATTGATTAGTTTATTATATGCCCATCTGTGTGCGCTGCTTTCAATATTCAAATACGGTTTTAAGATAATACTAAAAGCCAGCTCTTCAAATACTACATTTGATGTTTTAAGGTAAGCAGCATGCAGATAGCTTGAAAGGGCTAAAAAATTTATTTCGTCTAGATCGACATCGTTCAATACTATTTTATTATTAAGAAAATATTTATATCCATCAGCAATCCAGTCTGCATTTCTGGTAGTTTTATAAAGCTCGAACTCTCCCCTAATTAATCTGGATATGAGTTCATTCTTGGTTGGCTTGTCTAAAGCTCTGGCAATGTCATGCTTAACAGTCGAAACATGATTTATAAGTTGCTCTTTTGTATAATTTTTACCAGTGAATTTAGTGCCCTCTTTCAGCAGACCTTCATTTTGGCGAAGTCTCTTTTGGGCATGTTTTTGAATCTGAGCATATGATGGATCAAAATATTTCTCCTTATATGACGGTACAGCCAGAAGGACATTGTTTGCCGAAGAATATTTCAGTTTGTACTTTGAATCCGTACATCCAGATGAAATCGCAAGAAGATCTTGATCAGCCTTAACAGCTTTCTCAAGCTCAAGGGTATTGTAGCTAAATATGTCTGCCAGTTGGTTGAGGATGAGAGCTTTTGCGCAGTTGTCCTGTTCATTGTCCAGTTCTCCCAGCAGCAGATTGTTCGCTCGAGCAAAATCCTTTTGCTCTTTAGCTGCTGTGACACTGTTTATGGTTTCAATTTGGTGTTGTATGGATGGGTCTTGGATGCCGAATTGGGTTTTGGATATCTTGTAGTCTTTTAAATAATATTTACTCAAATCCGGATTTTGAAATCCACAACTTGCTAATAAAAATATCAATAATAAAATTAAAAATATATAGCTAGGAGAGCGCCTTTTTTTCATGCGTTACTCAAGTGTTGTAGACTTTATTCCTGATGTTACATTTAGTTTTTGTAGAGATTTAACCAAAAAGGACACGTTGTCTTTAGTTAGTTGAGTCACACGTCGAAAGTTTCTTGATTTAGCAAAAAAAGATGACATAGCAAACATAGGATTTGTGACACCTTTTGAGGTTATTTTTTTAATTGCTTCTATATCATAAAAAGCAATTTTACTTTCACCAGCATTGGCTGATTCTACATTCACTGTTTTTATATTTTGAAACTTTTTTGAATACGCTTGAAGGACAACGGTATAAAAATCAAACTGAGAACAATTAGGAGATATTACGTAGTCAACTGAACCAGTTAATCCCGATATAACATTTTTATAAAATGAAGTGTCATATATATTATATTTACCTGAGTAATATGCTGCTTCTTGAGTATCAAACTCCTTCATGCGCTCTTCTAGCTGGTCATAGTTAGTGTTATAAGTAGAGGCTGAAGAGAGACCTTTTTTAAACTTTTTCAGTCTGCTATCATTAATGTTTTGATTAAAATCCTTCATTTTTTCTAAATACTTAAGTTTATCAGTAAATAAGTGGTGATACCTTTGGGTTTCACTAAAAGAGCACATGTTAAAGCATTTAGATAGGTTGGAATGTATTAGTTTAGTTAAATCCCAATTGGGCACTAATTCATTTCCATTAAACACATAAATTGGCTCCAATATTGCTTTACCGTTACGCAATTTTTCTTTTGTTAAATCAATTGACATTAAGTCTAATGTTAATACACCGTAAAAAGAACCATTGATAGTTTCGATATTGTTACTGTCGAGTAATTCATCAACATTTATTTTCTTCCAAACATTGAACTCATCATCTTTTAAGACTATTTTTTTCTCTATGACATCATCCATGTTGTAATATATAATATAGCTCTCTTGGGAAAAATGCATAGCAAATTTTTCAGAACTTGTAGCTTTTCTGTGATAAACAGCAACTTTTTTTCCACCATGTAATTCTTTTTTTACATCAGGCATACCAAGCATATCAATCACATCAGATCGCTTGACACCTTTAACTGCAAAATTAGTTAAATTTTCTTTTCTCTTAAAGTTGTTCAACTGTGCGTAACTTCTCTTTTGTATTTCTAGATATCCCGGAGTACAACTACTTAAAATAAAAACAGAAAATATTAAAATTAATGTACGCATACCAGTCTCCTATTTTTTCGTCCTCAAATACAAACCATCCCCATATAACCGAGCCCCGGATATAGCAGCTGCACTATGAAAATAATCAACTAGGTCCACAGGATTAATCCTTTTTAATTTAGCGATTTTTTCCCGGTCCTTTTTGGTGCGTCTGAGGCTTCTTGTTCCTTTATGAATGTTAACAGCATCCACTTCCACAGCTAATTTTGGAAGTGAAATATTTTTATCTGAAGCGAAAACCAAAATATTGTCGGTGCCGCATGGAGTTTCCGGCCTGCATTCTACCATTATATCTGTTTCAGCTTCTTCTGGGGGAATTGTGTACAGAGTCCTTGGTTGCAGGAAATTGGTGCGGTCTTCTTCGGTTGGGAAAATCAGATTTATGTTGTTGTCACTGTCCACAGCATAAATGTACACATATAGAGGTGCTGCAACCTGAATAAACAGGGTAACGGTTTCTCCTGCATGATATATAACATCCCCATATCCTTTTGCGGTTGAGATTCTGATCATATCATCAGGCAGGGGCTGAGAAGTATGCAGCCCCAATAAGTTCGCCTGCTTCTTTATTTGCTTATCTTCAATAGGAAGGCTAATCATCGAAAGTGGTATGTTTTCTTCGCTTGATGATATTACTTTTCCATCACGATCAATAATCTCAAGATTAACAGTCACATGATCTGCGCTGATGAAGTATCTTCCGTCTAGAATTGCTTCAGAGTCTGTTACCACGGTCTGACTTCCCTTCAGATTGCTGATTTTTTTGGCCTTGCGTCTAAGTGCTCGTGTTCCTCTTTTGGCAACCGGGATTGGTTTTGCAATAGTGATTGAATTATACTGTGCAATTTCATTTTTGATTTTAAATAAGAAATTTTCAGAAAACGGTGAGGTTGACTTTAAATTTGCGTCAACAAGCGGATTAATAAAAACGCTTATTTTTTTATCATTCATCAAGTGTGAATTGAACATGCTTGGCGAACAGGCAAGATCAGATGCAATATTTACAGTCTTTGTCCTTAGATTTTCTTTTAAAAGGTCAGGGGATAGCTTTTTATTTTTAATGCTGGATGTAAAATTAAATATCTTCCCATTATGAATATCTTCAACATTAAAGAAAAATGAAATTTTGTTTTCTTCATTAAGAAAAGAACCTGTAAGAATATAATCTGGATTATCGGCTGTAATATCAAATCCACAGGAACTTAGTTCTGCTCTCAAATAAAGGGCTAAATGAGTAGATAAAACCGGTACAGTATTGTCTAGGGAATTTGTAAAGCTTCTTGGTCTAAAATATATTTTACCGGCAGGAATTTTTTCAGTGATTTGGTGAGCTATTTCTTGGGAAAGTTCTTCCGGGGAAGAAGGTGACAAAAAAGTAAATGCTTGTACGTTCAGGGGGGCTGAAAGTGTAATGAAAACAATTAATAATAAGTAAATAGCCTGCTTGTTTTTTTTGGTGTTACAATGGATTGTCATGTTTACTTTGAGATATCTTTATTATAGTTTTTTTGTTGATTTCGTGTTTAATAGTCTTTCTGCTTTTTATTTTCAATAAGAACTTCATTTTTCGTGAGTTTGGATACATGTCCGTAATCACATCCTTCATCCACAGAATCACCAAAAAAATCGAAAGATAATCAATCCCCCCAGCGACCAAATCAAACCAATCAGGATAACCTTCAATTTTCATGATTATTTAACAATATGAAATTGAAGGAGATTTATCGATGCACGGGCTTGACGATTCACTGTGGGGCGTAATCTTTTCGTATGCCAGAAAGCAGGCAATCGAAGATGGAAATCTAATCGATGTGACCGAACAGGCGAAGCAAACCGGATTCAAAGTTCCAGTGGCTGTTTCGCTAAACCTTTATGAGCGATACATCACTCCATCGAAAGGACTTGAAGAAAAGTTACCAATTTATTTAAAGCGTGTTAGTGCAGAACAACCTACTGAGCTTGCTCATGTATGGAGCATGGAGAATAAAGCCAAGAAAATTTTGAAAGCGTATTCTGATAGAAAGCGTGTTAAAAATTATTATTTAGATGTGCACCGAGAACTTAATGATAGCCAGGAAGAGAAATATATAAAATTTGCGTGTAAACGTTGGTCTCTTAAAGATTATTTTGGTTATTCAGCCTTGTATAAGGAAATGTTGAATGAGGAGGCTGACGATTAATTCTAGTGTCTTCATGAGACTAGAATTAATCATGTTTGCACCTCCATAAAAAAATACACTCATGTCAACCATATGCCAACCTTTGGTGCAATCCGAAAGTGGAGTTCCTTGAGAGAAATTGAGTGTGTGAGATATTTTGTTTTTAGAAGTCATTATGCTTCTTTTTAAGTGTCACATTTACTTACCGTTTACCCTCATCGTGTGCGGTTAACTTGTTACTTTTTACTGGAATTGAGTTTGGTGATATTATACGAAATTTTGTGTTCTCATGTTCAGTCTTGCCGGGATTGAGTATTTCAATAGCTAATTTTTACATGTGAATAAATTTGGCAATAAAGCTTTAAAATAAAGAAGCACATTTGCTTGCATCCTCGCAAACTCTTGACCGTCTCTGATCATTTGAATACAAAGAATCGTTACAAAAAATTCCGCTTAAAATATAAGTTTTTAATTCAACATATTGATAATATTTTCTTTCCGCTGATAAAATATCAAAATAAAAAATTATGCATTGCGAACATCTGAAAACAGATTTGTGGTGATAAACGCATGAAGCTGAGTAATCCCGCTTTTTATATAAACAAAGGAACTGAATATGGGATATAAAAATACACGCGAATGTCTGGATGCACTTGAAAAATGCGGTGAACTGTTGCGCATAGATCAAGTTGTGGATGCCAATTTGGAAATAGGTGCAATCCAGCGCAGAGTCTTTCAAGCCGGAGGCCCTGCCCTGCTCTTCACAAATGTGAAGGATTGTCAGTTCCCTATGGCTGCAAATATTTACGGAACCAAAGACAGAATGAATTTCATCTTCCGCGACACTATAAAAATGGTTGAACGGCTGATGAAGCTCAAATTAAGCCCCATGGAAGCTCTCAAAAAACCATGGAAATATCTTGGTGCACCGAAAACAGCATGGCATACCATGCCTAAAAAAGTTTCCACCGGACCAATTATAGAGAATGAAACCACCGTTTCCAAACTGCCGCAGCTTGTATCGTGGCCCATGGATGGCGGCGGATATGTAACTTTGCCTCAGGTTTACTCTGAAAGTCCTGAAACTCCGGGATACGGCGGTTCCAATATAGGCATGTACAGAGTCCAACTCTCCGGAAACGTATTTATTCCAGATGAAGAAATCGGACTGCACTACCAAATTCATAGAGGGATTGGTCATCATCACGCACAGGCAATCAAAAAGGACTCACCACTCAAAGTGAATATATTTGTCGGCGGAGCACCTGCTATGACTATGGCAGCAGTAATGCCTCTGCCTGAAGGACTTGCTGAAATTTTCTTTGCCGGAGCAATCGGTGGACACCGCATCCCCATGGTCACCCGTAAAGGGAACCTGCCAATGCCTGCCGAAGCTGATTTTTGCATTAGCGGTTCCATTGTAAACGGAGCAGGAAAACCGGAAGGCCCCTTCGGAGACCATCTCGGCTATTACAGTCTTGCACACGATTTTCCGGTTTTAAAAGTAGACAAAGTTTACCACCGAAATGATGCAATCTGGCCCTTTACAACAGTAGGTCGTCCTCCTCAGGAAGACACTATGTTCGGTGATTTTATACACGAACTGACAGCAGACCTTGTTCCTTCTGTTTTTTCAGGAGTGCACGAAGTCCATGCTGTAGACGCTGCGGGAGTTCATCCTCTACTTCTAGCTGTAGGCAGTGAACGTTACGTTCCATATGCCGAGGAAAGACAGCCACAGGAACTGCTGACTAACGCCATGTCACTTCTGGGTAACACTCAAACATCACTTTCAAAATATGTGTTTATTGCAGCTAAAGAAGATATGCGCTCTGATGAATCATGCCATGACATTCCGACCTTTTTCCGCCACATGTTGGAACGTGCCGATCTAACACGCGATCTGCATTTCATTACCAGAACAACCATCGACACACTGGACTATTCCGGCATCAGCCTGAATCAAGGATCTAAGATGGTATTTGCCGCAGCAGGATCAAAAAAAAGAACTCTGTCATCGCAACTTCCAGAGAATATAAACCTGCCTGACGGATTTAGCGGTGTGCAGGTATTTGCGCCCGGTATCCTGATCATTCAAGGGACTAAACATCAAATGAAACGGGATCAGCAGGACTCGCAACTGGACAGACTTGGCGAAGCATTAAAGAGTGCCAAAGGGATCGAAGGATTTCCTATGATAATCGTTGCAGATGATGCAAATTTCACGGCAAAAGATTGGGACAACTTCCTCTGGGTAACATTCACCCGCTCCGATCCGGCAACAGATATGTACGGAGTTGGCGCATTTACCCACGCAAAACATTGGGGTGCCAGAACTTCCATCATTATTGATGCTAGACTCAAAACATACCATGCGCCTGCACTGGAAGATGATCCTGAAATTGAAAAACGGGTTGATGCACTTGGGGCGGTAGGTGGTCCGTTACACAGAATTATTTAATACTCTTGAAATTAAGAATAAAAATCCCTGAAAAAAACAACCGCTAGCAAAGATAAATATTAGTGAGATCATAATGAAACCAGTTCTAGTTGAAGTTAAAATTACTCCGGACAAAATAAACCTTGCAGATGCAATACGCAAAGCAGCTCTGCAAAAAGCGGATATGCCTGATGATAAAAACCTTTCCACACGCGTTGTCCGCAGGTCTATAGATGCACGTTCCAAACGTCCGCTCTACGTGCTGCAAGTTGCCATTGGTGATCCTGAATCAGTTGAGCCACAAGAATCTGTTTTTAAACCTGTCAGCCTCGGAGATAAGCGTGTTGTTATCGTCGGGGCCGGACCTGCCGGATATTTTGCAGCCCTTACACTTTTAGAAAACGGAATTCGCCCGATAATATTGGAGCGTGGTAAAGACGTTAATGCCAGACGTAAAGATCTTAAAAAGATCTACACCGAAGGACTGATTAATCCAAACTCGAATTATTGTTTCGGAGAAGGCGGGGCAGGAACTTATTCAGACGGCAAACTTTATACCCGTGCCACCAAGCGCGGCAACGTAGGCAGAATTCTTGACTTGTTTATTGCCAACGGCGCACCGCAGGATATTCGTATTGATGCGCACCCACATTTAGGTTCCAATGTTCTGCCTAAGATCGTCAGTAAAATGCGTGAAGATATCACAGCTTGCGGAGGTGAAATTCGTTTTGATGCGCATGTAGATGATTTTATTCTGGACGGAAACCGGATGACAGCTGTTCGCGTAAACGGTTCAGAAATAATTTCTGCCGATGCGGTTCTTCTGGCTACCGGACATTCTGCAAGGGACATTTTCCACGCTCTTGTAGCACGCAAAGTTACAGTGGAAGCAAAACCTTTCGCTCTTGGTGTTCGCATAGAACACCCGCAATCACTAATAGATAAAATTTTCTACCACCAATCTCCACGGCACGAAAATTTACCAGCAGCCAGTTACAGAATTTCTACACAGGTTGATGGACGCGGGGTTTTCTCGTTCTGCATGTGCCCCGGCGGGTATATTGTTCCGGCATCCACTGCCCCGGGAGAACTTGTGCTTAACGGTATGAGCCTAGCCTCAAGAAACGCCCCTTTTGCCAATGCAGGGCTCGTTGCTGAAATCAGGCTTGAAGATGTAAATGCAGGCAAAGATCCTCTTGCCGCATTGGATTTTCAGGCATCAGTAGAAAAAGCAATGTTCGCAGCAGGAGACGGGCTGACACAAAAAGCCCCTGCTCAGCGCGTAGGAGATTTTATAGCAGGGCGCACTTCTTCGAAACTTCCAAAGACTTCCTATATTCCCGGGATTTACAGCGCGCCTGTTCACGAACTGCTGCCTGTTATGGTTTCCGAAAGACTTCGCGCAGCTCTGCCGGAACTTGGGCGCAAATTCAAGGGATTTGATTCAAATGAGGCAAAAGTTCTGGCAGTTGAATCTCGCACAAGTTCACCAGTCCGCATACCGCGCGACCGTGAAACCTGCGAACATATCAATGTAAAAGGATTCTTCCCATGCGGTGAAGGAGCTGGATACGCTGGCGGCATTATCTCCGCAGCTATGGACGGAGAAAAGTGCGCGCAGGAAATTGTTAAATCGCTTGCTTAAAAAATCACTGTTTTCTAAAACAGCTGTTCAAATCAAAGAGGATAACTATGCATATATGGGTTGATGCAGATGCCTGCCCCAACATGATCAAGGAAGTTTTATTCAAAACTGCCATGCGACGTAATATTGAAATGACTCTTGTTGCTAATACTAATGTTTGCACACCTTCATCACCGCTCATTAATTCAATAAGAGTTTCAGCAGGATTTAATGTTGCTGATGATGAAATTGCCAGACTGGCGGTAGCTGGGGATCTTGTTATTACCGCCGATATTCCTTTGGCAGATAAAATAGTAACGAAGGGAGCTATTGGACTGAATCCCAGAGGCGAGCTTTACACTGTGGACAACATCAAGGGACTTTTAAGTATGCGCAACCTGATGGAAGAGCTTCGGACAGGAGGATTGGCTTCAGGCGGTCCCGCCCCTCTCGGTCCTAAGGACAAGCAAAAATTCACCAATCAACTGGACAAATTCCTGACTCAGAATCTTAAATAAAAATTTAATAATTTCATTAGACAACTATCTACATTTCAATTTTTTACACAGCAAAAAGTAATATTAGTAACTTATTCATCAGAGTGATTGAGATTAAGTTTATAGCATGTTAATAGGTATAATTAATAATACAGTAACGATTTTTTCTGCCAAGCAAAGAACTTCGTTACTTTTTTTAATAATTATTACCACACTTCAGACATGCAAAAAAAAATATCTCTGGCCTCACTGATAGCTACACTCCTTATAACTAGCAGTCTGATATTAACTGTATCTATTCTGCTATCAGTTAAGAATGAATCCGACTTAGTGGCCATAAATATGGCTACTGAGTTATTTAACGAAATTACCACCAAAACTACTGCCAAAATAGACTCCATTATCAAGCCTCTTAAATCCATTGCATCTATCTCTGCGGCAACATTTGACGGGAAAAAAGGCGTTTCTACAACAGGATCATTCTCACCTATAAAGCGAACCATGAAAGCTATTCTGGATTCTAATGAACAGCTTATGTCTGTATATCTGGGGTATGCTAACGGAGCATTTTATCAACTGATCTCACCTCGAAAAAAAAACATCATTTTAGAAAAATATAAAGCTCCAGCTAATTGCTCTTATATAGAAAGAATTATCAGCGTAAACCACGCAGGAAAAAGGATTCAACACTGGAAATTCCTTGACCTTGAATTCCGCCGGATAAGTTCACGTATTGATGGTAAAGTAAGCTATGATCCCAGAATAAGACCATGGTATCTACAAGCCCAAACCACCAATAAAAGCATCTTTACGTCTCCTTACATTTTCAGCAGCTCAAGACTCCCGGGGCTGACTTGCGCACATATTTTAAACGACAAACGCGGTGTATTCGGTATGGATATTTGTATAGCCCAGCTGAGTGCAATGCTTAAAGAACAACAAGTCACAGACAATGGAAGTCTTTGGATAGTTGATTCAAAAAACAGACTAGTCGCTTTTCCTGACATAAAATGGGCTACGAGCAAAGAGAGTACCTTAACTCTTCCTAAAGCCATAAATTCAACCAATCCGTCTATAAGAAAAGTTGCCCAAATTATGTCTGGATCAGATTCAAAATTATCCTCTGCCCCTTTCTTCTTTGAGCTTGATGGATCAAAATACATGTCCAGCCTAACTCCCATGCCTGAAGAAAGCGGACTGCAACTGGTTATTACTGTTGCAGCACCGATCAGTGATATTACTGGGCACATAGAAAAAATGTCACTACGTATTTTAATTTTGTGCGCTGCAATTCTAGCTTTGATCATTCCAATCGCTGTATACATTGGCAAAAAAACATCATCTTCAGTTAAAGCTCTTGCGATTGAAGCTGAAAAAATCCAAAATTTTGATTTTTCATCCACCCAAAGGGTCAAGTCCGGAATCTCTGAGATTCAAGCTCTCGGTGATGCCTGCATAGTTATGAAATCGACGATTCAGTCAAAAACTGAAAGTCTTATCTCAACTCAGGGTAAATTGGAAAAATTAATTAAAGCAGGTCTTGCTCTCTCTGCTGAAAAAAATATTTCAAACTTAATTACTCTTATCTTTGATTCAGCAAAGGACCTTGTTAATGCAGATGGTGGAGTTATATATTTAAAGGAGAGCGACAAGCTTGCTGTAGAACTGATCTCTCTTAACTCATCCAGTTTGGTCCTCGGCGGATTGTCAGAACACCCTGCCCCGCGCGTAATAGTAGTTCCCGGAATTATGGATTTTCTGCAAAAAGACTCAGTCCTGTATCATGCTTGCAAGGCTTATAAAAACAAAGAAATTATCCTGACATCAAATCAAAAGCTGTCCTTGTTCCCTACCGGTTTAGATAAAGAACCCACAGATTACATTATAAACTCGACTATATCCGCCCCGATAATCACCAGAGGTGATGAAATCCTCGGGGTTATTCAACTTTTCAATCCAAGCAAAGAATATATTCAGAATATCAGCATGACTGAATTTCATGCGACAAATGGACTTTTAAGCTCGCTCGTTGCTCAGGCTGCTGTGGGGCTGGATAACCGCAATTTAGTTAATTCATTGAAAGAAACATTTAATTCCTTAATCAAAGTTATTGCGGCTTCGATTGACTCTAAATCTCCGTACACCGGAGGACATTGTACCAGAGTTCCGGTTTTGGCAGAAATGATCACCCATGCCGTAAACGACACAAACGAAGGGCCGCTAAAAGAGTTCAAGGTTGAAACAGAAGAAGAATGGCGACAGATATGGATTGCCGCATGGATACACGACTGCGGCAAAATAATCACACCGGAATACGTGGTAGACAAAGCAACAAAACTTGAAACTATATATAACCGCATACATGAAATTCGCATGCGCTTTGAGGTTCTTCGCAGAGATTCAGAGATAAAGTACTATAAAAAAAGAGCTGAAGGTGAAACGGATATCCAACTTTTAAAGAAAGAATTAGAGCAAGAACTTGAACAGCTTGAAAAAGATTTTTCCTTCGTAGCCCAAAGCAATATCGGAGGCGAGTTCATGTCTGATGAAGATATTGAAAAAATCAAAAAAATTAGTGAAAGAACATGGGTTCGTAATTATAGCGACAGAATAGGAATCTCAATTGAAGAACTTAAACGCAAAAACGAAGGTACGGAAGACAAAGTTCCCAGCACAGAGAAACTTCTCGCAGACAAACCTGAACAGCTTATTCCACGTACAAAAAAATACCTGAATATCAAGGACTCCCTTGGCAACCCAATTGTTACGCCCAAAAATGAATATAACCGCGGAGAAATTTACAATCTATGCATAAATAGAGGCACGCTTACTGCTGAAGATCGTTTCAAAATAAACGAACACACCTTAGTCGGTATTGAAATGTTGGAACAAATCCCATTCCCTGAGAATTTAAGCAGAGTACCTGAAATTGCTGCAAGCCATCACGAAACACTTGTCGGCACCGGTTATCCATTAAAGAAAAGCAAAATTAATCTTTCAGTCGAAGCACGCATTCTTGCAATAGCTGATATCTTTGAGGCTCTGACAGCTTCTGACCGACCATATAAAAAAGCAAAGAAAATATCTGAAGCACTCAAAATCATGAAATTTATGTGCGATAACCAGAGCATCGACTGTGATATTTTCAATATTTTTCTGCAGAGAGGTGTTTTCACCGAATATGCACAAAAATTTCTAAGTCCGGATCAATGTGATAATGTAGAAATCAGTGATTTTTTATGTGAAGAATAATTTTTCTTTATCTTCAACTTAGGAGAACAAGATGCCGATGCTTGAATGGAATGACTCTCTATCTATCAATTTTTCAGAGATAGACGAGCAACATAAAAATTTAATTACAATGATTAATAATCTTTACGATATAATGACATTGAACAATGATTCTAATCAAAGTGTGCACGACATTATTTCAGACCTACACAATTACACTATTGAACACTTCGGAACGGAAGAAAAATTTATGGAAAAATATAATTTTCCAGAAGCTCCAGCCCATATTAGTGAGCATAAAGAATTTATTTCTAAAATATCTGAAGTTGAAAATTTATGTAGCGATGCCAGTGATAATATTTCCATGGATATATTGAACTATTTAAGCACATGGATTGTGCAGCATATTAACGACACTGATAAAAAAATGGGTGAATTTATCAACAACCAAATTAAAAATTAATTTTATCTCACTGAAACAATGAATAAAAATATACTGGATACAATAATTAATTGCTATAATATGGACTTAACTCTCATGAAATGTCATTATTTAAGATAATAACTTTGCTATTCTAAGATCACAACCATCCGAGGGAACAGATATGTCAAAAACAGTCATTTCTCATTTGCTTGAACGGCTCAAAGAAATTGGAATCAAAGATATTTTCGGAGTCCCCGGTGACTACTCTTTTGCTGTTAACGACGCCATATGCAATGACCCTGACCTGAACTGGATAGGTTGCTGTAACGAACTGAATGGCGCCTTTGCGGCTGACGGTTACGCTCGCATCAAAGGTTGTTCTGCTCTATGCACTACTTATGGCGTGGGCGAACTCAATGCTCTTGGCGGCATTGCCGGAGCCTACGCAGAACATCTGCCTATTTTCCATATCGTAGGAATGCCCAAGAATTCCATTATGAAAGGGAATAACATTATGCACCATACTCTCGGTAACGGTGAATTTGATCTATTCCACAAAATGGTTCAGCCAGTTGTCTGTGCCAGCTCTATCCTAACTCCTGAAAATACTGTTTCAGAAGTTGAAAGACTCATTGATGCAGCTCTATCGCAGAAAAAACCAGTATACTTCGGCATTCCAGCAGACTTTGCACTGATGGAACTTGGCTGCTCCAAACCGCACCCTCCAGTAAAACAAATTAGCAATCCTAAAACACTAGCAACAGTAGTTAAAATTATCACGGATAGAATTGATAAAGCCAAATCACCTATTGCCGTAATCGGAACATTAATAGGTCGTTATGACTTACGTAATGAAACACAGGAAATAATAGAGAAAGCAGGACTTCCTTTTACTTCTATGTTTATGGGTAAAGGAACTCTTTCTGAATCTCACCCTAATTTCATAGGAGTTTATAGCGGCAACCTTATTGCTGATGGTGTGCGAAAAATTGTTGAAGAAAGCGATCTGGTCGTAAGCTTCGGAACAATAAGATCTGATATCAATACCGGAGCGTTTACCATAAAATTTGATCCTATCGGTGAAATTAATATTCATCCTGACCATGTACATGTTGGCCATGCAACCTATCAGAATGTACTTATAAAAGACGTCATCACAGCCTTAAAAAAAGAAATTAAATCTCAAAATATTAATAAAAATCATAAAGTAAAAGGACTTGGGCAGCCACAAGGATCTGCTGAAGATAAAATCACACCTGAGTCATTGTACCCACGGATAGAAAAGTTTTTCAAATCAGGTGACATCATTATTGCAGAAACGGGCACATCTTCTATGGGACTCGTCACGGCAAAACTTCCAGAGGGGGCAGTATTCTATAACCAGACTCTTTGGGGATCTATAGGATGGGCAACGCCTGCATCATTCGGCGCAGCAGTTGCAGCTCCAGATCGCAGAGTGATTCTTGTAACTGGAGAAGGTGCGCATCAAATGACGGCTCAGGAAATTAGTCAATTCGGCAGATTGGGGCTCAAGCCCGTGATATTATGCCTGAACAATGACGGGTACCTGATAGAGCGGATGCTCTGCAAAGATCCTTACATTTATTACAATGAAATTGCGCAATGGAATTATAGTAAGCTGCCGGAAGCTTTCGGTATGGCAGACTGGTTCACAGCAAAAGTCACAAATAATCAGGAACTGGATACAGCACTTGATAAATCCGGCAAGGCAGACTGCGGCTGTTACATAGAGATAGTTACTGACAAGATGGCTGCATCTGAGATGGCTTTAGCCCTAAACCGCGTAGTGTTTAAAAACGGAGGCTGGAATGAATAATTCCAGCATTTATTTAGCATTCCAATTTCATAGGAAGCTTCACAACAAAACGGGTCCAGTTTCCGAATGAAGAATAAACTTCCATATGACCATTATGTTGTTCAGTAATAATAAAATATGAAACCGACAACCCAAGTCCGGTTCCATCTCCAGTAGGCTTAGTGGTGTAGAAAGGTTCAAAAGCGCGCTTGCGAGAAGTTTCATCCATCCCTGAGCCATTATCTTCAATTTCTACTACAGCCATTCCATTTTCAGAACGAACTCGGAGATATAACTTAGGAGAGCTGTCAGCATAAGTTTTACCAGCAACAGCATAAGCTCCATTTTTGATTAAATTCAGAAAAACTTGCTGAATTTCGTTACCATCACAACAAATATCAGGAAGATCCTGCGCATATTCGCGCTCTATTTCAATTCGCTTGAAATCATATTTTCTATCAAAATTATACTCACTTTTTGCCATCTCAAGAGCATTATCAAGCAACTCCGCTAAATTATTATTTTTAGAAGATTTCTCACTTTTACGGCAGAAACTTAACATATTAGTTACTATCATAGCAGCTCTGAGACCTGAGCCGTTTATCCCTTCAATAATCTTAAATATACCTCGATCGTGAAGGTACTCCTGAAAACTATCAAGACTGAGATTGCATTGCTCCGCCACTTTAAAGTTTGCCGGAAGATCAAGAGATAATCGCCGAGAAAGATTTTGAGCTCCTTGAACAATAGCTCCCAATGGATTGTTAATTTCATGAGCCATACCTGCCGCCAAGTTTCCAATGGAAACCATCTTTTCGCTTTGAACAATCATTTCTTCCAGTCGGACTCGCTGAGTTACGTCATCAACTCTAATCACAACCCCTTCTACACCTTTAGAACTTAAAGGATAAATTGTTATATCTTCAAACTTATCCTCCCCATTGTCCTGCCAGTGAACTCTAGAGTCAGTATGAATTTGCTGATTCAGTAAAGATTCTTCAACCCATTTTAACTGCGGTGTTAACCTTGGAAAAGCTTCCGACAAATGCATTCCTTCTGCGTCAGCAGTTGATACGCCTGTGACACGCTGTGCTTCACTATTCCATTGCGTAACAATTCCCTTAGCATCAAGGCCGATAAGAATTGAAGGCATGGAATCAATTATATTGTTAAGATAATTGCGTAATCTAAGCAGTTCTTTTTCTGCACGCTTACGATCTGTAATATCCGTATGAGTTCCAACAACACGGATTGCGTTGCCTGTTTCATCACGCTCAACAGCTTTACCGCGGCCAAGAATCCAAATCCACTTACCACTCTTGGTCTGCATGCGGAACTCCACTTCAAAAGATTCCACTTTGTTTTCAATGCAGTCTGTGTTTGCTTTAACTGCTGCATCCTTGTCGGCTGGATGGATTAAATCAACCCATGCATCTACGTGAGAAGGAACCTCATTAAATTTGTAACCAAGCATAGCCTTATACCCAGGACTATAATATACATTATCTGTACCTATTTCCCAGTCCCAAAGCCCATCCCTACTAGCATCCATTGCAAGAGCAAACCGTTCTTCACTTTTTCTAACCATATCTTCAGCTTTGCGCAGGCGAAAAACATAAACAATAAGTGCTCCTATGAAAAATAGGAGAAGCGCTACAAAAAAGACTACAATAAGTATGGTTTTACGATGCTGATGAAAAAGAGAATTTTGATTATTAATAATTGAATTTCCTTCTGGAAGTAAATCATCATTAACATGAAACCGCTTCAGCATGTTTTCATCAAATAGAAATTTATTAACAGCATTCCCTTCAACAACAGGAATATCTTTAATCTGTTGCCCGTTAAAAATATCTAAACAAATATTTGCTGCGGCAACTCCTTGTTCAAATTGAGAAATAACCTTCCCACCTATAACCCCCTGACCAACCCCATGCTCCCATAGATGAAAAACAGGAACCTTGCTATGTGAAGTAATCCAATTGAGAGAATCCTCAAACAACTTCCATGTTCCAGACTTATCTCTATAAGCTGAAAGTAGCAGGACTACATCTCTATCTGATAATTTTTCAAGTTCTTTGCCGAATTCATCCCATGAAAAATTCTCTAAGGACAAAATATCTAATTTTTTATCCGAAAATTTAGAGCCATACGACTTAAATGTTTTAAAATCTCCCTGTCCACTTGGTGAAGAGTCTACAATTGCATAAATTTTTTCAGCATTTGGGAATAGGTTAGAAATAAGTTCCAGAGTCTCATTCATTGAAATAGCTTCAATAACTCCAGTAACAAGATTGTTAGAATTCATAGACTTAGCAAGTTCTTGATTATTAACTCCTAAAAAAACAACTGGAGTATTCGGGAAAAGCTCGTCATGAAATTCCAATACAAACTTCAATGCATTATCATCAGCAGTGACAACAATATCATATGGCTTAAGCCCCATCAGTTTTAATTTGAGAAGATTATGAAATGCTGCAATATTTTCAGGAGTATAAAAACGCTTGCTATCCATAAACTCAACATCGAGAAACACTTCGGCAGGTTTAAATACAGAATTCAGCCCATCTATTTGCTGAAAAAAAGTCGGAAATAACGGATGGTATGAGCTGATTAGAAGAACACGTTTTCCAGAAGCAACGGCCTGACAAGTAAAAGCTGACATAAAAACAAGAAATATGAAAAAGATAACCCAAAATGCTTTTCGCATAAGATATCAATATCCTTATAAAATATAAATAAATATTAATTGCTTAAAGAATAAACCTAAATCTACTTTCTTAGCCATACAAAAGCATATAATCATTATAACTCATTACCATGTTACTTAACTTAATACCAACAAAAAAACACTAAACTGGATAAAATTGAGATAAAAAATAACACTATCTCAAAAAAGCCATATCGCTAAAACCAGTACTCATTCTTGACAAATCAAATCTATTACTAAATATACTAATATAAACCTTAGTCTAAATAGAATTTAACATAAGGAGAAAGCAAATGACTTCAAGAAGAACTTTCATGACAATGTCAGTAGCAGCAGCGGCTGCAGTGACCGGCACACTACTAACAGGTGGAACAGCCTCTGCCGACGATGAACTTGAATTTCCTTACAATGTTGCTTTCACCCAAAAACATCAAGGACATTGGAAAGGAAAAGGCACAACGCATGTTCCTAAAATTGAGATCACCGACACAGAGATTATCGTAACAACACCTCACCCTATGTCGGGAGAACATTATATAGTCCGCCACACAATTGTTGACTCTAAAGGTAACCCGATAGGACAGCATACTTTTGCACCAACTGATAAAAAAGCGGTATCTAAATACCCGCTTCCGGAAAATAGTGCAGGCAAAAAGTTCTATGCAACAAGTTTCTGTAATCTCCATGACTTATGGGTTAAAAAGTTTAAGATTTAATAGCAAAAACAGGAGAAACTCTAAGAATGTATTTTAAACAAATTACAACTGAAGGGCTTGGCTGCTATTCATATATCATAGGCTGCCCCGCAGCTGGACAGATGGCAATTGTAGATCCAAAACGAGATGTTCAGGAGTACCTTGATATTTCCCGCGAAGAGGGAATGAAAATTACTCATGTAATAAATACACACGTTCATGCCGACCATGTCGGTGGTGAACAGGAACTGAAATCAATCACAGGAGCGGAACTTTTCATACATGAAAATGCAAAAGTTGCGTACCCTCATACTCCGATAAAAGAAGGTAATACGATCACAATAGGCAGTGCCAAACTGGATTTTCTATTTACTCCGGGACACACTCCTAATGCAATATCCATTCTTGTGACGGATATGATGCGTGGTACTGATCCATGGATGATTTTAACAGGTGACCTGCTATTTGTTGGAGACATAGGCCGCCCGGACTTGCCCGGAGATGAAATTCTAGATGAGCAGGTGGAAAACCTCTACAATAGCCTTTACGTTAAACTAGGAAATCTTCCTGATTATCTAGAAGTATTTCCAGCTCACGGTCAGGGTTCACTTTGCGGTAAGGGGATGAGTGCAAAACCAAGTACCACGCTAGGATATGAAAGACGCAACAATCCCATGCTTAAATTTGAATCATTTAAAAAATTCAAAATGAAGGTTTTAGAGGCCTTTCCGGCACGCCCAAAATCCTTCACTCACATAATCGAAACAAACTTTAAGGGGGCACCTCTTCTCGAAAGATGCCCTCTAGATAAAGCTATGAACCCTGAAAAGTTCAAACAAATTATGGATAAAGGGGCTACAGTTATCGATGTTCGTGACGCAGCAGGGTTCGGAGGATTCCATATTCCCGGCAGCATTAATATAGGACTTGAAAAACAGCTCGCTAACTGGGTCGGCATGGTGGTTGAACCCAATGCAGACATTCTTTTAGTCGTCAATTCAAAACCAGACTACGACCGTATGTGTCTAGAATTACACCGCATTGGGTATGACAATATCTTTGGATATCTTCTGGGCGGCATCAGTTCATGGCTGCTGGCAGGTTACCCGGTAAAAAGCCTTGCACAAAAATCTACATGGGATTTGCAAGAAGCAATTCAGGATGAACGCGAATTCATCCTGCTTGATGTACGAACTCAGGATGAATGGAACAATGGACATGTAAAGAGAGCAATCCATAAACCACTTGCTCTGGTACTTGAAGAAGGATTGCAGGTAGAAAAAGAAACTCCGGTAATTGTTATGTGCGGTTCAGGATATCGTTCTAATATTGTCGGCAGCTATCTCCAGAACCATGGACATACTCACGTTTGTTCGCTTGCTGGCGGGGTGTTGGCATGGAGCCGCTCCGGTAACGAATTGGTAAAATAAAACAATTTTAAATAATCTCAGAAAAATGCCCGACATGATCCATGTCGGGCATTTTTTATGCAGGGCTTAATATTTCAAAAATTTCATCTATTAATACTTCAAATTGGGGAATAAGTTCTTTAAATTTATCAACAGTTATTCCGATATGATTCCATGCAGCTTCATCAACACCTCCAAGAACAGAAGAGATTCCAAGATCATATCCTAAGGCTCTGGCTGCATAATCAGCAATATGCACAACTCCGGCATCAGGGTCCTCGTTAGCCTTTTCAGGACTGTGATGACCAGCTGCGGCAATGACAAGAGATCTGGGAAAACTCCAATCTTTAATTATAACTCCACCGAGGATAGCATGATCAAAACCTAAGAGGTCCCTTTCTGCATCATAAAGACTTTCATCCGCCTCATTTGCCAAACGTTTAAGCTCAACCGCAAGGCTCTTTTCACTTTCAAAAATCACATACAGACCTATATCATGAAGAAGACCGGATACAAAAAAACGCTCTGGGTCACCAAGATTTACGGCGCGGGCAATTTCCTGAGCAATAATTCCGCAAGCGATAGAATGCTTCCAAAATTTTTCAAGTTCAAGAACAGAAACTTTAGATCTTTTAAATAAACTTAATGAAACTGTTCCTAAAGCTAAAGAACTTGCCTGTTTAAAACCTAAAAGAGCTACTGCCCTTGTGGGAGTATCAACCTCTGTTCTGAAATTGTACATAGCACTGTTGGCAAGACGTAAAATTGCGGCAACAAGCTTTGGATCCATACTTATAACTTCAGCAAGATCACTGGCTGAACTATCAGGATCATTAATAACATTTCGAATTTGGATCAAAACCTGAGGTAACGCCGGGAGAGCAATTCTTTTTTTTAAAAAGTCTCTGGGTCCGGCAGGAGTTACCCCACTCCAACGTTCAACGGCTGACAGGTGAGGTTTTTCCTTAAACTCGTCAGGATTTTCAATCATTTCATGATAAATTCTATCTACTGCCAGCTTTTTAAGAATTGCGACAACTTCAAAATCACTATTGGATTTGCTGAAAAGTTTATTAACATACTCCTCAGACGCTTCTTGAACTTCAACGTTAACCGGATTTTTTAATTCAAAATCGGTATTACTATCGACCATTTTATAAACCTTTATTCTTTGATATAATTTTACTGAGACAGCAAATCTTAATTACTTACAAGATCTTGCCCATTCAATCGTTTTTTTTAAACCATCTTCAAAAGAGACCAAAGGACTGAATCCTGTAGCAGTAATTTTACTTACATCTGCTCGGGAATGTTTTATGTCACCAGCCCGTTCAGGCTTAAAAACAACTTCGAAAGGAGCATCTGTTAATGTGGAAATAGTATTCGCTAATTCTAAAATAGAAATCCCGTTTCCAGTTCCGACATTATAAACTCCGGTAAGCGGTCCGCGTCCATGAGGATCAAGTCCAGCAGCAATTAAGTAAGAATCAATAACATCTGAGATGTACAAGAAATCACGGGACTGTGTGCCGTCTCCAAATATAACCATATTTTTACCATCCAGCCCGAAATCAACAAACCGAGAAATAACTCCACTATACTGACTTGTAGGGTCCTGACGCGGTCCAAAAATATTAAAAAACCGCAGAGAACACCCTGAATCTGATTTTTCGATAAGCGAAGAAGCTTTATACTTAGCGACGCCATACGGACTGAAACGTTCCACCTCATCCGTTGCGTATTCTTCGCAAACGGGAAGTCTCTCCTCATTTCCGTATTCTGCAGCAGATCCGGCAAAAACAAAGGTTGAAATTCCAAGCTTTGTCGATGATTCAATCATTTTTCTGGAAGCTTCGAAATTAACTTCCATTGTAAGCTTCGGATGTTCAACAGAATATGGAACGCTAACAATAGCTGCTAACTGAAATATGACATCAAGATCGGGATATTCTTCTTTTAAACTTTCAATCAATCCATCTTCTGTTATTGAAACTTCATGAAACTTAAAATCTGGATGATCTAAAAAACCTTTCATGTTATGCACATATCCAGAAAAGAAATTATCAACTCCAACAACCAAATGACCTAAATCAATAAGTCGCTGTGTAAGATGACTACCTATAAATCCAGCGCATCCTGTAACTAAACATATTTTTTTTGTCATAGCCCCTCACAATCCTAACTTATAGGTTGGCCGGCAAAAGTAATGTATTCCAAATTTGTTACACTTTTTGAAACAAAATAATATGCGCACATTAAAGACATAAAACATGAATAGCAGTATCCGTAGCCATAAAATGTAAAACCTAACTTCATACTTAGCAGCGTAAGCCCTGTGTTACTTAATAGAAAAACTAAAGTTACCAGTAAAACCTCTTTACGTAAGTCAAAATAAAATAAAATAATTACAGCAATAGATAGCAGAACCTGCATAAATGAACCGATCAGAGCTATCTGCAACATAGGCTTCTGAATAGGAGAAAGCCCTACAATTTCAATAAATTCTGAAGCCATAAAAAGACATAACAGCGTCAGTGAACCCTGAACAATTAAAATTTCACGCAAACTTTCCCTTAACATTAGCGTCATCCCTTTCTTCTCTTGCAAGATACTGAAAAGGTCCTTTTTAGAAATTATTTTAGCAAAATAATCATGATAATGCTCATAAAATTTAGTTTCAATTTTAATTAAAAAAATTGCTAAAGTCGGAACAATTGTTAAATAAGCAAAAAAGATAGGCCCTTCATAAAGGTCATGCGTTCGCAAATAAGGCACCACCATTCGTGAATCAGGCGCAAACCAGAACAAAATTTTATCTATCCATATTGCCAGATTAAAAAGCATACCGATTAAAGCAAGATCCCAGTACCTTATAAAATAGGAAAGCATTCCCCAGTCCCAGACTTTCCTTGGCGGAAATTCTGCTAACAGCCGAGCCAGCAACCAGAAATAAATCACGGCTTGCCCGATGGTGTAACCAAGCAGATACCCATTCAGCCCCATTACAGGGTAAAGCAAAAATGCGGCCCCAACACTGATCGAAGTTCCAACTGCAAAGGCCTGCACTATACTGCGAAAATCTTTTACAGCAGAAAGAAAAATCATAGCCAGCCAGATCATTGCAACAATAAGAAAAAGAACAACTGCAATAATCTTATATGTAAGAGTAAGTTCAAAAGTCCAAATTCCACCGATCCCGAGAATTGCCCCTAAGACAAGTACAAGGACTGAACTCGAAAAAAACGCTGTTAGAGTTATCCGCTCTTCACCCAGATAAAATTTATCAGCTAGATAACGTGTCACAACAAGCTGAATATATCCCACGTAAACAAGTGTAAAAGCATAAACATAAACAATTGTTGTTCTGAAAATGTCCTGATCCACGCGAGAAAAACCGGAATACGAATACAGCCCTAAAATAGATAAACAGAGAACACTCATAAGCCATGGACCAGATGAAACCATCGCAGCATACAAGTACGCTGACATCTCAGACAAATAACTATCCTTGCCGAGCATCCGTCTTAATTCAAATCCTATTCCTGCCATCTATTACTCCAAGTTTTCCATCTTCATATACTTACGATAAATCTTCAAATATGTTTTGTTCAAATCTGATTCTTTATAAAAAGTTTTTACCCGTTCAATACCCGCCTGCGACATTTTTTTTCTAAGCACGGGTTTTTGTAGAATTGTTAAAATAGCCTCCCCAGTTTCGATCGGGTCAGCAACCTTTGTGACTATTCCTGAAGGCCCGAGAGCTTTATCAGAAACGGTCCGCCCTTCTAGCAGTTCCCTACACGAACCTACATCGGACGCAACGGCAGGCACTCCTGCGCAATTAGCCTCCATTATAACAAGAGGCTGCGCTTCACTGATACTTGTCAGCACAATTACGTCCAGTATAGGAAGGTAATCTGTAACCTTAACCTTGCCTGTAAATTCTATTATATTTTCAAGGTGAAGAAGTTTTACAAGATTAAGACATTCTTCATAATACTCTTCATCTTCCTCGGTCGGACCCATTATATAAACTTTGAGCTTTTCTATTTTAAGAGCAACAATCTTACAGGCCCGCAGAAAAGTCTTCACATCCTTGATTGGAACAACTCTACCTACAAATCCAACGGCAAACTCATTTTGTCCTTTGTAATCATGGTCTTCCGGTTTTAATTCAAGAAAATTTTTAAGACTGATACCGTTCGGAATTATCTTAATTTTTGCGGGATCAGCTCCTTCAAGAATTTCAAGTTGCTTATTACCTTCGTAAAGCGTGTATATTTCTGAAGAATAATCGTAACATATTTTTCCAAGCTGTTCGAACATGCGAATCCAAAATGTTTGGATTGCTCCAAGCTTACTATCCACCCGAAATCTGTCATCCTGCTTGTGATAAATCCATTCAGCCTGTGAAATTTCGATTTTACGTTCTTTTACATAAATTCCATGCTCAGTAAGTAATAAAGGACGCCTCGTAGTAAGCCTTGCAATAACCCCTAATAGTCCTGCGTACCCAGTTGAAATAGTGTGATAAACTCTTGCATTAGGCAGCTCCAATTGAAGCATTTTAAAAATAGGGAGATGGGTAAAACGAAATGTCCAGAAATAGTCAATAAATGACTCTTTATTTACTTCAATATTATACCTATCAACCAATAGATCCCATGATTTTTTGCCATGCATAAGTTCGCTGAGAGGAAATTTATTCTTACGAAATAAAGAGACCACCTCTTTCATCATTCCTACATCTAAGACATCCATATTCTTATGAAATTCATTCATTTTTTGCATATTCTTCTTAGTAATTTTATTAAACAGATTCTGCTTAATATCTACATGGTCATGGAGATAAATTACTTTTGGATCTACAAAGTTATCCGGAACTTCATACTTATACTCTGCTTTTTCCTTAGATGTAGCCAAAATACAAACTGCAGTGAATGTCAGCTCAGGCATTCCCTTAATTAAATTATGAATCCAGCTTGAAACACCTCCTGATACAAAAGGATAAGTCCCTTCCAGAAGCAAACAAACATCATATTTTTTTCCACTTTCATGATCTTCATTACTCATATGCAGAATCTCCACTCATCCAAAAATTATACAAAACTTTTTTAAATGGATCAGAAGACTCTGAAACAGGTTTCGACCGCATGGTATCAACTTCATGAAACAACGCTATAAAATTGCCCATTTCGAAATATGCTCTGCATATTCCTAAACGGGATTCAAGTTCAAGAGCAGGATTATTCCGAGTACCTTTATATATTTCAACAGCTTCAGCGAATTTATGGCTTTCAATATAAATCTCTGCCAACCTCATAATGTAATCAGTATTATCAGGTGACATTTCACACGCAATCTTCCAGTTCTGGCAAGCCATCTTCATTGAGTGTTCCTGAATATTAATCTCCGGCAGCCCACTATTAGCATAATTTCTATATACAGCCCCAAGTTCTGCATGAGACTGCGCACTGTCATACTTTTTAGTGCGCATTTCTGCCTTATCAAGCAACTGAGAATAATCTTCTTCCATACGGGCAAGAGCGGTATGTGCGTAGAACCGGACCTCGGCATTTTCATCTGACAAACTTTTTCTCAGTAACGAAACAGCCTCAGCCGAACCGATCCTTCTAAGCAACTTTACAGCGCCGCGTTTCATTCCAAGATCATCCCCGGCAAGAATATCCGCAATAGGGTGAATATCCAATTCTTCATACAAGAAAGCATTGATATCATCAGGTAGATCAACGTCCAGAGCTCCGCTCTCAAAAGCCCTTTCTTTATATTCCTTGGCAAGACCGTGACTGGTCATAAAAAGTCTTGAAAACATTAAGGTCATTGATGTTCCCAAAAGCCCAATCCCAGGCATAAAAATCGTAAATAAGCCCATAAGACGCGGGTAATAATACCCGACACCCGGCAAAGATCTCGGTTTAGGTCTAGTAATGAAAAAGGAAAGACCTGCTAAAATATGGACACAAACCGCAACGTAGATAAAATAAGGAGCTTCAGATCTATTCACATAAAACCAGAACGCACTGATTTCGAACAGATATGCAAGTAAAAAGGCGGCAGCGAACCAAAGTCGTCCCGCAAGAATTACTCTACTCCGCAAATAAGACACTAACGACATCCTCTTCTACAGCTTTAACCATGTCCATCGGGTCTTCCATATCCATAGAATAACCTGCGACGCCTGCACGAATCTCAACCAGACTTTCATCTGATTCAAACGCCATCATACTTAATGCTTTAAACGCATTCAAAATATTTTTAACCACAACTCGTGCTCCGGCTGGAGGAGTTGTCGGAAGAACTAGAAAAAATGATCCGGGTTTATTATTTAAAAACAAAATATCAATTTCGCGGATCTGATTTTTCAAAATCATACTGAACGCCATCAGAACGTCTTCTCTGCCTTCATCGGAAGCATTTTCCAAACTTGGAAATTCAAGTAAAATAAGAGATAAATCCAGTTGATATCTACGAGATCTTACAAATTCCTCGCGTAGTCTCCGCTTAAAATAATCATAAGTATAAGCGTCGATCATTTCATCTGCGATAAGTTTATTTTTAGTCTCTTTAAATATAGTAGCATTTTCAATACTACTTCCGCACCAGTCAGCAACAAGTCCGGCAACTCTTACGGAATCACTGTTGAATTTCATAAAAGGCATTTTTTCAACATTCAAAACACCTATCACGTGCTTTTGATTATCCGCTAAAATCGGCGCCGAAATGATTATACCAAGCGGCATGCTTTCCTGATTTGCAACATCTTTAATAGAGACAGTTTTTTTATCTTCAGCAGCAAGTCCCATTAACCCTTCATAATATGGGACACTGTCCGGCAGTGGACTTTTTCCATGCCTCATAGCTGTATTAAGTTTAAATTCATCACCATCGAGAGTATAAATTGAGCAATCTTCTACGCTCATAAACTCTCTAAGAATTTCGAGAACAGCAGGGAATATATTTTCTTCACTCAAAGTCCGTAGACCCTGCGCAGCTTCGTACAAAGTCCCCAAGGTGTTTTCCTGAGAAATAATTCTGGTATCAATTTCCTGTTTTGCTTCACTTAAAACATCAAATTTTGTTTTAATTTTACCGAAAGCTTCTTTATACGCATCCCGCTCTTCACTTAACAAATTATATTCTTTGATATTAAGTTCACGTAGTTCTCCGATCACAACACCCACGATAAAGAATAGAGCAGGTTTTCCCCACATCGAAAGGCTTTTAAAGTTAACAAGAGCAAGATCCGGAATTGAAAGTAAGGTAAATCCAAAATAAGCAATTGCAGAAATGCTTCCGGCAAAAGCTCCACCGCTGAACCCGTAACGCGATGCGGTGAGCAACACGATAATCCAGTAAGGATGCGGGGAAACGTTAACAAACCCCGGGTCAGACCGAAAAAAAATTACATTGATAACCGTGAGCGCGATTACTCCGGTAAAAGCTTCGAAATACTTTGAAAGCTTATATTTTTTTATAACAGCATGAACCTTAAGCATTATCTGCAACCCGCTGATAGAATTATTCTATTCGCAATATACCAATAGTTATCTTCAAAAAACATCTCAACGATGAACGAAGTAAAAATCAAATTAGAAAACATAGCTGATTCCTCCGGTAATGGCCTGACTTTCACCGCCGCCGACAAGCCCGGAATCACTGCTGTATTCATAACCGGCGTTAAATTCCCATCTCTCGCCGAGTTTCATAAGTAAATTAGGAGCTGCGAAATAACTTGGAGAACTTTTAAATTCATCCTGCCTTATTCCTCCAGAAACCTGCATTCCTATGGTATCACAAAACCACTTGCTAAAGCTTGTACTCAATGTGTGAATACTTTCATTTTGTACCAATACAATCGGTGTATAATTTGCGTCGTCGTATTTAAAATGTGAACGGTAATATGAGTAAGATACGTATAGTTCAGGATTATTCATAAGTTTTCGCGTTAAAATCACATTATAAATACCCTTAGTTCCGTACAATCTATCGTTATCCACAACATATTGACGCACCTGACCGTTCATAAACAGTCCCCATGTATCATTATAAAAACCGTCATAAGTCATTGAAATCTGGTTATACCGACCTTTATAGTTTGCGGCTGAGGGTTCATCTGTCCACGGGTTATTATAATTAAGCATAAATGAAAGAGGACCGGAATCGCTGAGCTGCCAATCAAACCCGAGTGCTCCGGTGACACCTTCTGCGGTTCCCTCAAAAGCTCCTATCCCCAATATTCCGGTAAACTTTCTGGTTAAATCTCTGCGAAAAAGAAAAGCTGCGCGATTGATAGTTTTATCTACTTTTTCAATACCATCACCGGCAGGCCGATAAATCTGTGTAAAATCATAAATAAATTCACCACGAGTCAGTTTATCTAACTGCATGGAGAAATTAGTATTCATTGAAGTTGTAATGGTATCATTAGTCTGCAGATAGACACGAGGAGTAAGGTTAAGCCTTGGCCTGTGCTGTTTGAGGAGACCGGACAGTGCTATCCGCGCATCAGCATTATCAGGCTCACGATCGATCAGTTCGGAAAAACTTTCGATAGCTCCAAGCCAATCTCCACCTTCCTGCCGCCCGTACGCGCTTGAAGACAACGCATCAATATCTCCAGGACGAAGTTTCAAAAGATAATTTAAAGAAGCCTGTTGCTGTGAATAGTCACCAGTTAAAAATTTAAGCCGCGTATTCTGTCTTAAGGCTCCAGCAGCGGCAGGATCATCCTCAAGCCAGCTCTGAAGCAGACTTCCTGCCTTATTGTACTCTTCATTATCGATAAGCGTTGAAATATATTCTTCACGCAGATCCATATCTTCAGGGTATATCTTAAGCAATTTTTCATACATCCTGATTCCGTCATCAATGTAACCACGTCTAACCATAATACGGGTTAAAATAATTTTTCTCTGCCGTGTAGAGACAGCCCGAAGGACATCATCCTGAGTAATTTCATAAAAGGACTCTTCAGAAACACTAGATAAATTCACTGCTTTTTTACCACTAGTCAGAACAGTCTTAACAACTTTCTTTCTAACAGAATAACTTGGTCCTATTTCATCAGGTCTTACAGGTAGCGGAGTCTTTGATGAAACAGCTGTTCTTTCAGAAAGAAACTTGGCATCCATTTTTTTGATCTGATAGTTCAATTTCATTTTACGCTTAAATGAACGCCCTGATGCCACGGCCTGACTATGTGTCGGGTAATCACCAACCTGCACAGCAGTCCAAAGTTTATATTTTGAGTCAAAAAGTCTTATAACAACCGGTTTATAACCTTTACTCTTTAAATATGTAACAAAATCCCACGCATTGCTTTCATTTTCAAAAGTAGAAACACGAACAGTCCACACTTTTTCAATCGCACCGGAAGAATTCTCTTTCGCCTGCAAGAACGGCGCAGAAACAAAGAGTAGCAAACATGCTACTAACAAAATTATAAATTTATATTCTTTGACTTCTTTCAAAATTTTTCCTTGCCGAGGCCCTGTTTCGCTTAGTCGAAAAGAGATTTCTCATTAATGCCATGCCGCTTCAAAATTCTCTTTGCCGTTTTAAACTCTCTTAAAGCTTCACCTTCACGCCCTGTCTGCATATAAATTTCTCCGAGCTGGAATCTGGCATCTACATCATCGGGAACAACTCTGTTATATGCTCTGAATTTAGCTATAGCTTTCTTATACTCATTTCGCTGAGCATAAATCATAGCAATTCCCTTTAGAGCAGTCTGATTATTTATATCCTGCTTAAGGGCGAATTTAAACAACGAAAAAGCCTCATCAGCATGATTATTAAAAAGGGCCTCAGCTCCAAGGCGAGCCATGAAGACCTCATCATTACCATGCTCACGGCCGAGCCTTTTATAGATTTCAGAAGCATCCTCCCTGCGTCCAGCCAGATCGTAAGCAGAAGCAAGTAAGAAACCTTCAAACCTCGGAAGAGTCTTTAAGCTTGCATACGGCTCCAAAATCTCAAGAGCTTTCTGCGCATTTTTTTCTTCAAGATAAGCTCTGGCCAGTTCTATTTTTTCAGCCTGCGGAAGTACTCCCTGCGCATTAAGTTCTTGCAGCAAAATA
Source organism: Desulfovibrio sp. UCD-KL4C (assembly GCF_006210265.1). Lineage (NCBI taxonomy): Bacteria > Pseudomonadati > Thermodesulfobacteriota > Desulfovibrionia > Desulfovibrionales > Desulfovibrionaceae > Desulfovibrio > Desulfovibrio sp. UCD-KL4C. Next base: position 1,065,231 of record NZ_VCNC01000001.1, on the reverse strand, counting down.
ATCCGCTTACTGTTCATCCCTGCAAAGCCGTAGTTACGCGCAAGTTCCAACTTCAAATCAGAATCGCCACTCTTAAGTGACAAAGCTCTTTCATAATATCTCACAGCTTTGGCATATTCAGCTGCGTCAGAATACCCTTTTGCCGCCTGCATTGCCAAAGAGAGACTGCGCGGTTGTTCATCAGACATTTCACCAAAAAGTTTAGCTGACACCTTAGGACGATTTGTCCACCCTGCAAGTCTTGCTAAATTCGCGCGTACTTTTTTATCTTTTGAATTCAATGAATGAATTTGATCATAGAGTCTATACGCTTCTTCAGTAAGCCCTGAAGTGTCTGCAAACTCTGCCCACTGCACAAGCATTTCATATGTTTCACCCTTTCTATCTGCAAAGCGGCTAATTAGGTGTGTAGCCTTATTCGTATCTCCGGCAGCAGCCCATACGCCAGCAGCAAGCATTGCAACCTGTTCATCATAGGGTCTTAATTTAACTGCAACCGTAGCTGCATCTCTAAAAATTTTACGATTGGTTGTATAAGAAGCAACCTGCATAAGCTTCATAACAGCGTCTTTATCACCACCTGTTAAAACAGCTACTTTCTTGAAATAAGGATAACCATCAACTGGTGAGTTAAGCCAAAGCATTATTTCTCCGGCTTGAGACAGTACTTTCAAATTATCAGGCAGAACTTTAACTGCATATTCCGCGGCATTTTTTGCAGTTTTAAGACTTTGAGTTTCAGATACGGCCAGCAACATTTCGATAACATCTTTTTCCAGCCCTTCTTTGCTTACCAACTTACGATACAACTGATAAGATTTTTCGGGATTACCAGCATTTAACCATGCTTCAGCCCCCTGCCGCATGAGAGAACTGTCATCCGGTTCAAAGCGCAAAGCAAGGTCGACAGTTTCGGCAACAAGCTTGGCATCTCCAGTTGCTCCGGCGGCGTCCAGAAGTCTGACATAATCATTAATTGTTCCGTCCCCCCCTTCAGCTACGGACCTCAATATGGGATAAGCATCACGCGGCCGATTAAGAGCGAGGAAAAGTTCAGCTTTAGTTCTCTGATAATCAGGATCAGCAATATCAAGATGACCTGTTTCCGCTACAACTTCTGCCATAAGCTGCGGATCAGAACTATATAAAGCAGCCCTTAACATATTGTGAGCATACTTTAGCAAATTGCTGAATTTTTGAGCCAACTCTCTAAACACAGTAACAGCCTGATCGAATTTGCCCTCATTAAAATACATATTCCCGAGGTCTTCGCGGTGTTTGGTATTGTCAGGTTCAAGGCGAACTAACTGTTTCAATACTACTTCAGCCAGATCATTTCTCCTTAAACTCTGAGCGAGCCATGCCATTTCATTTAGCAGCTCAATATTATCAGGTTTAAGTTTATAAAGTTGCTCTGCCAGCTCTAAAGCGGCAGCATTTTGCTGCGACCACCCAAGGATTTTCACAAGCTGAATGCGACTTTTAATGCCCTTGTCAATTGCTTTATCCATATAAGCTGCAAAGTTTAAAGCACCTTCAATACGATCAACTTGAACATAATATTCGAGGACATAAGTAATAAATTGCAAATAATTAATTTTCTTATTCTCAACTAAATCTATTTTAAACAGCTCTCCCACAATATAAATACGCCTGATGATATAATCCAGATACGGATCTTTATTTTGCATGTCATAGGATTTAGAAAGACGAGCCACATCAAGATTTATCCCTTTACTAAACGCATCTGTAATTTCTTTAGTGGCCTGCAAATCATTAAGCTTTATTATAGCTGAAACTTCATTATGAACCATGTTGTAAAAACGATAATACATAACCATTTTTTTTAACGGCTTTTCCCATTTAGGGCTTAACTGTGCAATGCGTTCCCATGTTTGTAATGCTTCACTGGGCATAACATTCCACTCGTAACACTTAACAAGCTTTTCAAGGATAGCTACATCTTCAGGTTCAGAATCAAGAATACGCTTCAAACTGGCGATAGCTTTATCTGGCATACCGCGCAGAAGATATACATCTGCTCCCATATCAAGAAGTTGTAGATCGTCAGGATTTTTATCCAGAAGTGCCGAGATTATATCAGTAGCCTTCGCAATCTCACCATTTTTAAGATACAGCGGAACCATATCTCTCGGAAAAGGATAGATAAGATAGGTGGCTCCGAAAAATACGAGCACAAATAAAAATATCCGCCATAACTTGATGTTCAAATCAGCGAAATCTCCAACGGTCCAGATGTTACATTCTGTATAATAATCTCACCATTGTTGTTAGCTGTCACTTCTAATGCTGAAAATTTATTCCCGACAATTTTAAACTTCCGGTTAGGTTTCAAACCGGCAACAACAATCTTTCCTTTGTTGAAACATTCAAAAATAAACCGCGCACCACGCTCAATATGTTGAAAATCTTTTATCCAGCCTGAGCCACTTTTAATATACGCAAAGCCTTCGTTCACTTTAATGTTGGAAGACAGGACAAGTTCTGCCTTCTCTGCCCCTGGATTTAAGTGTACAAAAACGCCTTCCGGTTCAGTGTCATAACCTATAATATTTTTGCATTTTGCCAGATCAGGCACCTTATCCACACCGTCCAGCCGCAATGAAAGACAATCATTATAATCTGATATAACAAAATGATCTGCATCGATAATGTCTATTTTGCCGGATAAATATCCATTAACCATTTTAATGTAGGCAGAGGCGTAAACCTTGGCGAAATCCTGCGAGACAACCCAATCATAAACGTCTTCCAACGCTTTAAGAGAAGCAAACTTTTCACCGCTATAAAAATGATAATAAATATCAACAGGCATCACACGACGAGGTGAGCCTGTCCTCTTCATGGTTTCCACTATATTGCGAAATCCAAAATAAGGTCCGGCCCATAGATTAGTCAGGATATTTTCATTTGCCTGCCCGGTATAAATCTGACTTTGTTCACCAAGAGGCTTATAAAGCGGAGAAACTCCAAAATATGAGTTGTGACTGGCATCAAAAATAGTATCACCACCATTTAAATTAAGCAGTCCGGCCTTCTCGGCTATTTCAGCTTGATTCCCGTTTGGATCGCACATCCCTGACCAAAAAAGGACTTTGCACGGATGATTAGGCGGCGTTAAATCTGTAGAAATGTATTTGCATGAATCAACAATTTCATATGTAGCATTAAACTTATAACCAGTTTTTTCGTACTGACCGACAACAAATTCTTCTTGATACTCAGGTGATTCTCTAAGTTTTTTATTCCATGCAAAAGGATGAGTGTACGAATGTGACGCTGGTTCGATATTTTTCATTTCGAACAGAGTTTGTGCAAGAAGAACGTTCGCAGGACTCCCCTTTACATCAGGATCAATTTCTCCTGCAATTACAGATGCAGAATTTGGAAAATCATAACGACCAAAAATACGTTCCATTAAAATTTCAGCGCAATTCTTATTTTTATCTATTTCAGTATAGCCTGCGAAACCGTCACCATCAATATGAGCAAAAGCTACTCTTAAACCATTAAGCGTTGTCGGGGTGAGAGCAGGAACCCCATCTAAATTCAAAGATTGCTGTAAAAAGTCGAAAGGATTAAGATACCACTGCTCGAGAAATGTTACAGGGTCCTGCCAACGCATGTATCCATCCAGAACAAACCCTCCGCGTGAGCTTACGCCCACAACACTTCCGTCAGAATCAGGTTTATTCTTAATTTTTACGGTCACCCACGATCTTGCGTCGGCATCAACAGGAACAATATGAATATATCTGACTGGAAAAAGAGTGAGCTCTCGCTCAAAATTCATCTTACTCTGATCAATAGAATCATATGTAAGACGGATGCGCTCATTGGTAGCATTGCCTTGCCATGAAAAACCTAAATTAGAATAAACTTTTTTTATTAAAGCAGGTTCAACATTTTCATCGTTAAGATTACGCGCTGCACCAAGACTGCCTGCAATAAGAACTTTACGCCCGTTCTTTTGCTGCTTAATCAACCAGTTCAAGTAATCTTCCGGCTTCTCCATCAAGTCGTCAGCAAAAGTTGTAAAAACACCTAAATATTGCTCCATTTCCTTAGCGCTAGGAAGCGGACGCTTATTTACATCGCGGGTATTGTATAAAATTCCCAGATAGTTAAGCGGCATAGCAAACCCTTCAACAAAAAGGTTTTCCGTTGCGTCCTGCTTTTCAGCACTATTATACAAAACTAAAACTTTACGCTTTAGCTGCGCTGCGTAGCTCACTTGAACTGCGGAAGAAAAAGAGAGAACAAAAATAACAAAACTAAGGAGTAGGCGCATAGGTATTAACCTGATGAAGTTCTGGCGTACTAACATAAGGAACAAACCCCTGTTTGCGTGAAAATTCATAAACGCTATCAATCGTTCGCGAATCATTAAACGGAACATAATCCAAACTCAGAACCACAAGATTACGATTACTTTTAATAGCTGAGTCTGCTTTGGTAATTAGAAATTCGCGATCCATAGCAGAGACATCACTTCTGGTTCCAGTAGCAATATCCATAGAGCTGCTAAGACCTTCGATTAATAAATAATCAACATAAGGTGCGGTTCTTTGAATAATTTCGAATCCGCGATTTTGGCAGAGAATCAACTTTGGGTAATGTTTCCGAATGTCTTTAATTAATTCCACAGAACTTCGCTCAGTTCCTTTATATGTGTCAGGATCATGTCTTTGCATATCAATCGGAGAATCCAAAGTATCGAAAAAGAGACCATCATATCCCGCCTTAAGCGCATCGGGAATTATCTGTTCAAAAAGCATCTTTTTCCACTCCGAACGGCGGATATCAACAACCCATGAATCCCAGTTCTCATTATACCTGACAAGCAGTCCGAGTTTCTCGGCCTGAGCATAATAAGGACTGTCTGCATGAACTTCACCAAGACTTACATAAACAAGACATTTAACTCCGTGTTTACGAAGTGGAGCCGGATTTTGGCCGTCAACAGCTAGAACAGCAAGATCAAACCGGATTAAATCTTCTGCCTTATCCTGCTGTCCGTAATAACAGCACCATGTCGACACTTTATTTTTGTTTTTTCCAAACGCAAAAGTACTGCCGAACAAAGAAAATGAAATTAGAGCCACTGCAAAAACTACTGTGCAGAAACAGCAGCCATTGAAGCTACCATTTCTGTCAGAGCTTCCTGAGCAACGCTGTTTAAAGATTCTGTGCATCCGAAAAAGCAACCTCCACTCTTAGATACAGATGAAGCCCACAGAACTTTTCCAGAAGAAACATCAATCATTCTCAAATTAATTCCGACAGTAGGGCTTTGATTTACACCGCGCTTGTACTGATATTCAGATACAGATCCATAAATAATAGTATCAACGCCGAGACTGGTTCCTAGTTTTTGGGCCACAGCATCTTCTATAACGAATTCAAGGTCATCACTATCTCCCTTAACTCGTTTGAGCATTTCTGTAGACTCCATCAATTGGAATTTAGTGGAAGAATAAAGCTCTGTAGAAAGCAGATCGCCGACCATACGCCCGGCATTAGGAGTATTTGTTAAATTAACCAAAGGGAGTACTGCTGCATGGCGGGCTTCACTTGCAATACCTTGAGGCTGGACATACCCTTTCATATATGCCCCAGAACATCCGGCAAGAATCATGATCAAAAAAAACACTGGAAATAAACTTTTTTTCACTTTACCCCTCCTAACTCCATATCAAATGTTAAGTATTTAAAACTTCTAACGAGATTAAATTATGTTATAAAATAACTTACAAATTTAAGGTATAACTACTCCCCAAAATTTGAATACATAATAAAGTTACGAGTTAACAGCATATTACGATCTATTAACCACACATTTACAAGTACAGCTTAGTCATCAAATCAAAAAGCTTCTTTAACAAGCATATAAATAAGTATATACTCAAACCACACAACGATGAATATAGGATTAAAACAACACTAACCCTTTATGATAATATTGAAAAGAAATTTTCATTCCTTTGAACAACACGTCATAAATTATTCGTGTGCTAACAAGTACTCACTTCTACTTACGGACTAAAGTGTTACATTTTGATCTAAGATCCAATTATAATTTTATCTTTTAGCTAAAGGTTTAACATGAAATGTACCAACATACTGAAATTTAAATACTTATTGTTGCTAATGATATCTTTTATTACCTTTTCATGTTCAACAAAACTGCCAGAGATTGAACCCAAAATGCAACAACATCAAAAAACTCATATAGCCCAAAAAGAAATAACAAGCTGGGGGTATTGGCTTCAAACCCCATCAATTGCAGCAATGGTTGAATCCCCCTATGATTTAATCGTTATGGATTATTCAGCAGATGGAACCGACAAGAAGAAGTTCACTGCTGACGATATTTCTATTCTGCATAAATTCGATAAGACGGTTCTCTGCTATTTCTCTATTGGAGAAGCGGAAAAATACAGATTCTACTGGAAAAAAGAATGGGAAGAAAATCCTCCAAATTTTCTAGGTCCGGAAAATCCGGACTGGCCTGAAAATTACAAAGTTCGTTACTGGCGTGAGGATTGGTGGGAAACCGGTCTTCGCCCATATTTAGACCGCATATTAGAAGCTGGATTTGACGGAGTTTATTTAGATATTATTGATGCGTACTGGTTCTGGCATGAACAAGGCGTTAATGTAAAAGCTACTGCTGACGATATGGTCAAACTGGTTAAAAGAATTGCTGATTACTGTCGCACAAAATCTGGAAAGGACTTTATTATCAGCCCGCAGAACGGCCTAGGAATCATTGCAGATTGCTCCCCTGTTTATCGTGACTTATATTTCAAAACTATAAACATGGTCGGACTGGAAAGTTTGCTGGAAAATATTTTCAGCAAAGAAGACCAAAACTATCGTTTGAAATTAGCAAAGGAGCTTTCTGATTATGGAATAACAATTTTTGATATTGAATACATCAAAGAGTCACAATACGCAGATTATTTGAAAGAGATTAACAAACTTAACTTTCCAGTCATCCCTTACGCATCAACGCCAGATGCAGCACTGGATAAACTGACAGATTTTTATAAATACCGAGCAAAGAAATAAAGCAATCAGTGATGAAATTTAGTCGTCTTCAAACTGTAAAGGATCAAGCTCAGCTTTTGCGTATTCCATAAACAGACCGGTATCGAGAAAGAGTCTACAAATATCAGGGTCAATCTGGTTTTCCTTCTCCATAAAACCGAGAATTTTAATAGCCTGTGTAATCTTCATAGGTTTTTTATACGGCCTGTCTTTAGCAGTAAGAGCCTCAAAAATATCAGCTACTGCCATGATTCGTGCCTGCAATGAGAGCTCTTCTGCGGTCAAACCTTTCGGATAACCGGACCCGTCAAGTTTTTCATGATGAGCAGCGGCGTACTCCGGAACGTGTGACAGTCTTTTGGGGAACGGAAGCCTTGAAAGCATTTCAAGAGTAATTGCCGCATGGCTTTCTATAATTTTACGTTCACAATCTGTCAGCGTGCCCTTGCGAATACACAAATTAGTGACCTCATCATCACTTAGCCAATTAAAAGTTTCGCCCCCGCTCTCATAAGTACGCGCAGCAATTTTAAGAACCCTTTCAATCCGTTCATCAGTCATAAATTCCTTAGAAATATTGCAGGAAGCAATAAATTTTCTGTCGTCTTCAAGCTGTTCAAGTTCAACTGCATATTTTACTTCAATCGCATGAATTAGCTCATGATCAGTCTGATCTGACAGAACCGTTACTATTTCTTCGAGTTTCCTGTTTTTAATAATCTCAGCAATTAATCTAAACCGATTATCAACAAGCTCTGACCGATCATAAATAGTTTCAAGCTTAGTGGATTTATCGACAATATGCTCAGGAATAGAGATTTTGCCGACATCGTGCATCCATGCTGCAAGTTTCAATTCTTCAAGTTCATCAATGGAAAATTGTATGTCGGCATATTTACCTTCTGATGAGTTGTTAACAGCTTCAGCAATCATCATGGTAAGAATCACAACCCGCTCAATGTGTCCATTGGTGTAAGGAGATTTGGCGTCAATCGCAGCAGCTATACTTTGGATAACAGAATAAAGTAAATCTTTAAGACCTTGGATCAACTGAGCATTTGTCAGAGCTATCGCAGCTTGAGAAGCAAGTGAACCGACTATATCAACGATATCATCCGAAAATTCGACAATCTCTCCATTCTCATCAAGCGCATTAAGAAGCTGAATTACACCTATTATATCCTGTTCGTGATTTTTCAGAGCCAGAACAAGCATAGATTTTGAACGGTAACCTGTTGTTTCATCATATTTTCTAGGTCCGGTAAAATCAAAACCTTCAGCTTCATAAACATCTGCAATATTGACGGTTTCACCTGTCAGGACACAATAAGCAGATACATGAGATTTGTTTGGAATATTGTCTGATGTATAAAGAGGAACAGGGGGCAAAGATGATTCCCTATTATTAGTTCCCCCGATGCGTACATTCATTGAGTCATTTTGAATAATGGAAAATTCCAGCTTTCGAGTTTCTTTATTTACAATATAAAGAGTCCCCGCATCTGCTTTTGTCAGAACACGCGCTTCATCAACTATCATCTCCAAAAGATGCTCAAGCCGTGTTTCTCCTGAAAGGGCCAAACCGATCTCAGTAAGTCTGTCCACAAGATTCATCTGCTCGCCAAACATCTTTGAAACTGCTGAAAGAATAGGATCAGTGAGTTCCTTTAATGCCTTACGACATTGGACACACTCGGTATCTTTGATCATATCTCTTAAAAGTTTCTCAATTGCGGCAGCACCGATAGTGTTTATTTTTGCAATCTTTTTTTTCATAACGTTCCTAAGTTCACATCCATCAATATAATATAAATTTGCAATTCTTTTTTTAAAAAACATACTGCTATACTATAAAAAAAGACAGGAATATAAATAATATATCGCAATATTTGAATGATTCAGCAGCTTAATCTAATTGTGATACATCCCTTTTTCATTAAATAATTCAAATCAATCGTATAGCCGCATGTTTATTAATCAACGCATTAGATTATTTAGCATTAACGGCTGTAGACTTGAATTAAGTTATGATCTAACTAATCACAAAAAAGAAGCTTCTACGGGTTGCCCCATAACTATTAATGAATTATAATTATGCAGTTTTTTAAAGATTAATTACCATTAAAACAAATACCACCGACCTAATTTAGTTTTGTAATATAAAATTTAGTTAGATAAAAATATAGTATCAAAAAAAACAATACAAATGTAATATTTCATTTTTAGTAATTAGAAATATTATTAGAGGATATTCATGACTTTAAGCTCTTTGCAACAACGGATTATAACCTCAGTACTTCTTGTCTTGGCACTTTTTTCAGCACTATATTTAGGCGGGTATATCCTTATCGGCGCAGTTACGCTTTTTGCCGTTGTCGCTCTCAATGAATTTTATTCTATGTTCTGGAAAGACAAATCACACTATATTTCCAAATTAATCGGAATCGCTTCAGGAGCTGCAATAGTTTTAACAGCATCTTTATCTTCCCCGACATGGGTACTAATCTTACTCCTCGGCATATTTTGGATTTACAATTTTAAATTCCTTTTTTCTTATAGTGCAAATCCAGACGAAGCTTCATATAAAAATTCCCTGATCCTTTTTTCCGGACTTATTTATATTCCTTTGTCACTCCAATTTTTAACTTCCATGACCAGCTGGGAAATATTATTTGTTCTACTTTCATCCTCTGCATCCGATACTGCCGCATTTTATGCCGGAACATATTTGGGGAAAAAGAAAATATGGCCACGCATCAGCCCCAAAAAATCATGGGCAGGATCAATCGGAGGCTTTATTGTATGCATTGTTTGTTGCACAGTTTATGGAAGAGCGTTAGGCAATGCACCTGTACTTTACTGGGCAATACTTGCCGCTTCTTTAAATCTCGCCTCTCAGATGGGGGACTTTTTTGAATCAGCACTAAAACGTAAATTAGACGTTAAAGATTCAGGAAAGATTTTACCGGGACATGGCGGAGTCTTAGACAGAATAGACAGTCTTGTCCTTGCGCTTCCAGTGTATATTCTGGCAAGACAGATACACGCCTTTTTCTAAACAGAGCTTAAAAATTTTCAGCTCACAAAACACGACGGAATTTTAATTTTGAAAACATACATATCCCCTTGGCCTGCTACTGCAAAACTACCGAATTTCCCTAGAACAATTTCTATTTTGGGCTGCACCGGTTCAATCGGAACTAACACACTAAACGTAATTGAACAGCATCCTGATCTTTTTAAAATAACAGCTCTTGCAGGCGGCAGAAATGCTAAACTTCTAGCACAACAGGCAATTAAGCACCGCCCTGCTTACCTTGCAGTTCTTTCAGATAAAATTGCTGAAGAGTTAACTACGTTGCTCCCAGCTGATTATAAACCTGAAATTCTTACAGGTCCCGAAGCATATGTAACATTAGCTTCACTTGAAGAAGTAGATGTTGTTCTTTCTTCTATTGTAGGAGCAGCCGGATTCGAACCGACTCTTGCCGCAGCAAAGAAAGGAAAAATGATTGCTTTGGCTAACAAAGAATCACTAGTTCTTGGTGGACACATTATCAGAGCCACCTGCCATGCAACAGGCGCAACTATTTTACCTGTCGATTCTGAACACAATGCCCTGTTTCAAGGCCTTGCAGGACATAACGGATCAGACGTAAGCAGACTTATCCTGACAGCTTCCGGCGGTCCATTCCGTGGTAAAAGCAAAGAATTTCTTGAAAATGTTACCCGCGCACAGGCCCTCAACCATCCCAACTGGGATATGGGGGCAAAAATCAGCATAGACTCCGCAACCCTTATGAATAAGGGACTTGAGGTTATCGAAGCTTGCCATTTATACGGTCTTCCACCTGAACAAATTGATGTAGTTGTCCATCCGCAAAGTATTATTCATTCACTTGTTGAATATGTTGACGGTTCACAGCTTGGACACCTAGGCCTTCCTAACATGCAAATTCCAATTGCATACAGCATCTGTTTCCCGAAGGTAGTTCCTCTTGATTTAAAACCTTTGAACCTTGCAGAAATAGGAACTCTAACTTTTGAAAAACCTGACCTTGAGGTTTTCCCCTGTTTGAAATTAGCGTTTGAAGCTTTCTCCGCAGGACAAAGTCACCCTATAGTATTAAATGCGGCCAATGAAGTGGCTGTAGACCTATTTCTACATGAAAAAATCGGGTTCACTGACATCCCTTCAATAATAGACTCAGCACTGGAACAGCATACTTCCTGCGACGTAAGTGAAGCGAGAGCCGTTCTGGAGCTTGATGTCAAAACCAGACGCGATGTTATGAACTCTATCGCATAAGGCAAAATATGACATGGATATTTTATTTCGTACTGGTTCTCGGCGGTTTAATCTTTTTTCATGAATTAGGCCATTTTGCCGTTGCCCGTTTGCTCGGAATCGGAGTTAAAACATTTTCATTAGGCTTCGGCCCGAAACTTGCCGGATTTTCACTCGGCAACACAGAGTATAAATTATCGCTCATACCTCTCGGAGGCTACGTAAGCCTTGCCGGAGAGGAACGTGGAATGGATAAGGACTCGGAGTTCAATTCCAAACAATTATTCATGAACCGCCCACCATGGCACAGAATGCTTGTTGTCGCAGCAGGACCTGTTTTCAACTTTATTCTTGCATGGATAATTTTCTGGGGAATTATCCTAACCCATGGTCAGATGGGAATGACTCCTGAAGTTGGCAATCTGCAGCCTGACGGCCCTGCTCTTCAGGCTGGAATTCAAACCGGAGACAATGTTCTTTCCATTAACGGAAAAAAAATTGTTTTCTGGAGTGATCTTGCTGAGACCATCCAAACTAGTAAAACAGATTCTCTTAATTTTATAATTGCTAGAAACGGTGAACAGAAAAGTATTGTAATTAGGCCGCAAGTTCAGGAGCTTAAAAACATTTTCGGTGAAACGATCCGTGTACCAGTTGTTGGAATTGTCGCTGCCGGAAAGACTAAAACAGTTAAGCTTAGTGGTGCATCTGGCGCAAAAGCAGCAGTTATTCAGACTTGGACTGTTACAAAACTAATCTGCACAAGTATTGTTAAAATGGTTGAAAGAGTCGTACCGATGGATTCAATCGGAGGACCAATCATGATAGCGCAAGCTATTAAACAGCAATCTGAACGAGGACTACTTGAACTTCTTCAGTTTACAGCTTTCATTAGCATAAACCTTGGACTGCTCAACCTGCTCCCGATTCCAGTGCTTGACGGTGGACACCTACTGTTCTTCGGACTTGAAACTGTTTTACGCAGACCGCTAAGTGAAAGACTTCAGAGTGCGGCAACCCGTGTTGGCTTACTATTCCTATTTTCCCTGATGGCTTTTGCTATCTTTAACGATTTAGTCCGAACGTTTAAATAAATGAGTCTACTTTCAAATACTAAAATGGAACTTTTACTTGCCCTCGACGGGACAGAAGAAGCTCTCCAAATAATTCTTGCTAAGCGCGAAGAAACTGAGGGAAAATTCTCACTTCTCGATGCAAGAACTTTAATTGTCCCAGGAAAATCAGCTTTTTTCATGGTTCCGGCCATTAAAAACAGTTTGGATCTTTTTGGCTTTACGGCAAAAGAAATTACACATCTGGCCTGCATTGCGGGCCCAGGCAGTTTCACAGGGTTGCGACTTACGTTTTCTGCGGCGGCGGGGATTATCTCCGGTAACAACGCTCTGATTGCGGGGCTGAAATACCTTCCATTACTTGCTGCCGGACCTGCTAAATTCACAAATGTTCCAATCTGGGTTGTAACGCATTCACGTAGAATGAAGGTTTATATCCAAGGATTTGAACCGCTATCAGAAGGTGAAAGTGTTCCGAAAGAGCTGACCCCAGTCCTTTCGGTGTCAGTAGAAGAATCTGCATCGATCATCAAATCATATAATCATGATAAAGCTGTTATTTGTGGAAGCGGACTAATAAAAAACAAGCCTTTTTTTGACGATTTTTTAACAGAAAATCCTCAACTTGAAAAACTTCCTGAAAGATTTAATACTCCGGCAGTTCTGGATATTCTATCAGGTGCTGATCTTGCAGAATTCAGTAATGAAATGCCCTTTCCAATGTACCTTAGAGGATCTGATGCGGAAGATAACCTTGAAGCTATCACTAAAAAATTAGGAGTCTCTTTAGACGTTGCCCGCAAGAAGTTAAAGGACATTTCTCTAGTTTAACATCATTTTAAATCTGCTTTTACTAAAGGATCTTCAATATATATTGAAGATCCTTTTTTTGTTTTAATATAAAAAAAGAGTAAGAAGTCTAAAGAAATCGTAACAACAGTCGATCAGAACAATACGGAAGGACCAGATAGCTTTGTGAACCTTAAGTTCCAGAGCAATGTTTTTGGCAAGGACGCCAATATACTTCATGGAGGAAAACATGGCTTTAGTAATTAACCACAATCTGATGGCTATGAATGCGAATCGAAATCTTTCGAGTTCGTATAACAGCCTTGCAGTTTCGACTCGTCGCCTGTCTTCAGGTCTGCGTGTTGGAACAGCGGCAGATGATGCTGCAGGTCTCGCAATTCGCGAAATCATGCGCTCAGACATCTCAGCTCTTAATCAGGGTATTCGTAACGCTAACGATGCAATTTCCATGATCCAAACAGCTGACGGCGCACTTGGCGTCATCGATGAAAAGCTCATTAGGATGAAGGAACTCGCAACACAGGCCGCAACGGGTACCTACAACTCTGACCAGCGTCTGATTATCGATTCAGAATATCAGGCAATGGCATCAGAAATCACTCGAATTGCTAACGCAACTGACTTTAACGGCATTCACCTGCTTAATGGAAATCTGTCAGGAGCAAATTCTGCGCACAACGGTAACGGTATCACTTCCACTGGTCCGATTAAGGTTCACTTTGGTACCGGTAACGATTCCGCAGAAGATTATTACTACGTTTCCATTAACAATTCGACAGCGTCATCGCTCGGAGTTGGACTTGCAGCTAACAACTCAATATCCACTCAGGCACTTGCACAGGCTTCTCTGGATAAGCTAAATAACGCAATCATATCCAAGGATAAGATTCGTGCTAACCTAGGAGCCATGCAGAACAGATTGGAAAACACCATTACCAATCTATCCGTTCAGGCTGAAAATATTCAGGCTGCGGAATCCCGCATCTCTGACGTTGATGTAGCAACCGAAATGACTGAATTCACCAAGAATCAGATTCTGACTCAGTCTGCTGTTGCAATGCTGTCACAGGCGAACAGTATGCCACGACTAGCTATGAACCTAATTGGTGGTTAATATCACCGTTTAGCTCATCGCAACTCATTCAGTTATAAGTCAGACAAAAAATAAAAGCCGAGGCGAAATTTTCGGCTCGGCTTTTATTCCTTAAATTTTAAAAAACTACCCAAAAAACGAGAAATCAATTGGCACCACCTTTGCAAGCCATAAGTAAATGAGAAAAACTAGGGAAATTAATTCCCGGAGATTAAAATGGCTGACCTAACTTCAGGAAATATAAGCTTCGCCGGCCTTGGTAGTGGCACGGACTTTGCGGAAATGATTGAGGGTGTTGTTAAACTGGAACGCACTCAAATCAACTCTCTTGAAGCATGGAAAAAGACTTGGAGCTCAAAAATTGACCAATTCCATGAGCTTAACACCGCCCTTTTATCTTTACAGACTACACTTAAATCCATGGACACTATTGACGAGTTCATGAGCAAGGTAGCTACAAGTTCTAATGAAGAAACTCTTACAGCTACAGCAACAAGTGAAGCAATTACAACATCGCACACAGTAGAAGTTGCACAGCTGGCACAAGCCGCTGTTAAAACATCCTCAGCCGGAACAGCATCAATCAAGGACTCAATTTTTTCCTCAAACGGATCTATATCATTTTCCTATCATGGTGAAAATGTAGTAATTAGCAATATTGCTGCTGGAACTACTATGGAAGGATTTGTAAATCTTATAAATAATCATATTGATACCAAAGATAAAATACGAGCATCAGTTCTTTACTCTGGAATTCAATGTCACATCCAATTAACAGGTAAAGATCAAGGTGCTGAAAACAACATTCTAAACCTAACTTTGACTGGAACTTCCGGCGGTATGGAACAATATATGGATTCCCAAGTTGCTTTAAACTCTCTGATTAGAGTAGATGGTTTCCCGCCACTGACTGGTAGCCTTGCAACACAAACCTTCATTGGCCGTCCAACTAATTCTATTGACGATGTCATTACAGGTGTAACATTAAACCTAAAAGATACTTCTACAATAATAAGCTCAAATGGTGATCTATCTTCGTTTAAGGTAGGAATCACATCTGACACTGAACAAATAAAAGAAAATGTTCAAAAATTTGTTGACCAAGTTAATGAGGTCAGACAAAAAATTAAGGACATGACTGCCATCGACACCACTGCTGAAAAGCCACAGGGGTCTATTCTTACAGGTAACTACGGAGTTGAACTACTGATAGGGCAGCGACTTAAAAGTATCGCCTCATCAAGATCTGAAGGATTTCTTTGGTATGAAGAACTATCTGGAGGAGGAACTAAGGGCGACAAGTATTCAGCACTCTCTCAATTAGGAATATTGACTAATGCAGATACTGGTGGCGCAAAAGCAGGTCTTCTAGAACTTGATATGGACGAACTCAGTAAAGCTCTTTTAGATGATCCATACGCTGTAGCAGAAGTTTTCGCAGCGCATGAAAAAGGAGCCAGCAACTCCCCAGACCTTCAATACATATCTCATATTGAAGGGTCGACCCAGCCTGGGAACTACAACGTTCAATATGAAATTTCCGGTGGCACACTTATTTCTGCAACTATCAATGGACATGCTGCTAAAGTGATAGCTGGAACATGGGAAATTACCGGAGCAGGTGGAACACCGGAAGCTGGTTTGGGTATGAAAGTACAAAATCATACTGATGGAGTTTACGGAAACTCTAACGACAACGCTTCTGATGCAATTCTGGTAAGTGTCAAAGAAGGGAAAATCGGCGAAATGGTCGGTGCAATAACTGAAATTCTCAGTAAAACAGGTCCACTTAATATCCTTGAAGAAAACTATAATGATATCATGGATAATATTGATGAAAAAATTGCACGCGAAGAAGATCGAATTGACCTTTTTGAACAGAATCTGAAATTAAAATATTCAAGACTTGACGCTTTACTCGGTAAATATCAAGGGATACAAGCGCAGTTAACCTCAAGCATCGAGCAGTTAGGAAGCACCGCTTAGAAACCAATCGCAGTTAAAAAATAATTTTAATAAGATCTCTAAAAAACAGAGATTTACAAGTATTTATAAAATAATCTAAATATCCTCTAAGGTTTTTTAGACAGAAGACCGATATATATGTCAGGAGGAGCAATAAATGAATAAAGCCGCTCAAGCATATCTTTCAACTCAGGTACATACCACTTCTAAGGGAGAACTTCTCCTCATGCTTTACGATGCCGCCATAAAATTCATGAAGCAGGCAAAAATTAAGATTGACGAAAAAGACTATGCCGCGAAAGGAATTCTTATTTCAAAAGCTATTGAAGTTATTTCAGAGTTGACATCAAGCCTCAACAAAGAAAAAGGTGGGTCTCTTGCTGAAAATCTTAGCCAGCTTTATATTTACTGCAACACAAGATTGTTGCAGGCAAATTTAAAGATGGACAATGAAAAAATTGATGAAGTAATCAAAATCATTGATGGAATTGCCTCTGCATATAGAGAAATTATTCCAAAAATGGAAGCTCAAGATGCTCCATTGCAGACACAAGCGTCTGCCTCAAGTGGCTCAACAAATATTAATGCAAGCTTTGCAAACGGACCTGGATACGGTCTTCCAACTGTTTCCGGAAATATGCCATCTCCGAATTCTATACGCCTTAAAAAAGCAGCCAATGCTTACGGTTCTGCTAGATAAGTAGTTAAAAGCCTCTGTAAAACGGAGGCTTTTTTTTGCCGATTTCTTTACTTCCCACCTCATATCTGTCATTTTATTTAGATCATGGCAGAAGAAAAGATAAGAGTACTGCACGTCGCCTCCTCACTTGGACTTGGAGGCACAGAAAAGGTGATGCAATCATTTGTCACCAACCTTGATACTGAAATTTTCCATACAGCGGTATTCTCCCCGTCAAACGGGCCAAGAGCTAAATTACTACGCCAAAATAGCATTGAAACATTCATAGGGATTGATCTTTTACCACTTCTAGAAAAATTTAAACCTGACATAGTTCATTTGCACCGAGCCGGATGGCCTGAACCAGGCTCATTACGTCCTTTCAAACTTACACGCATACCAGTTATTGTTGAAACAAATGTCTTCGGACACCACGATCCCAGCCCGGATGGAAAGCTCATTGATCGGCACCTATTTGTATCCCACTTCTGCGCGCAAAGATTCGGAAAAGTAAATTCAATCTCAGCTGTTCCTCCTAAATATTCCGTTCTCTATAATCCAGTTGATACAGATTTTTTTGCTGCCAACTGCCCTGCTGATCGCTATTTTCCACCGCATGCATTTGGTCGAATTTCAAGAGCTGATCCCGGAAAATGGTCTCCTCTTGCCCTTGAAATATTACCAGATTTACACCAAATGGTTAAAAACAATGATATCGCGCTCTTTACATACAATATTATAGGCGGGATTCCCGAAGCGGAAAGATTTGTTAAAGAAAATAAATTTGATAATTACGTTAATTTTTTACCACCAATTCTAACAGATCAAGAAATTTCTGTTTTTTTAAACTCCATATCTTTTATGGTTCACGCAAATGCAACAGGAGAATCTTTCGGCCTTGTCATAGCAGAAGCAATGGCGGCAGGCCTCCCGGTAATAACTCATCCAAGCAAAGAGTTACGCGACAATGCACAGCTGGAACTTGTTGATCATGGCAAGACAGGGTTAATTGCAAACAACACTCAAGAATATGTGGAAGCTGTTAAATTTCTTTTAACTCACCCGCAGGAAGCTCGTGAAATGGGCGAAAACGGCAGAACTAAAGCAACTGAACTATTCCGCGAACAAGACATTGCGGACAAACTTGGAAAGATTTATATTGAATTGTTAGAATCTAAAGGTTTTCAAAAATAATATGAACCATCCTTTTGATATATATTCAAAGCAAATACTTTCCTTTAAGCTTGAAGGTCAAAAGAAGCACAATGATCTTTGGCTAAATTACGACACTGAAAAAATTGTTCAAAGAAATATCCAGTTTGCAGAGCAATCCGACGCAGAATCAATTATTCTGTTCGGAGCAGGCGACGGCAAATTGGCCAAAGCTCTTGCCGACTCTAAACCAGCTTGGATGGAATTAATTATTTGCGATCTTTACCCAGAAAATATCCTAAAAATCAAAGACTATAATTTTACATCAGATTTATTAAACTCAAAAACTCATCTGCTTGTAGATTCATCAATCTGGGCAGTTTTATTACTCCTAATTCAATACGGATTTACAGCCATCAAGAGCCGCTTGATTCTTAATCCATGTCTTGAAGGTGAAAATAAAAAAAAACATCAATCTTTACAAAAACTATTTTCAAGCCATAAAAGTATTCAAATACCTGACAATCAGAATTCAAACATAAAAATTTCTGCAGCAGCTATAGTCAGCCCAAATGAACCTGATCTTGATTCTTTTATTTCTTCGTTTCCGTCATGGATTTATGAACTTGTTCTTGTTTGGGACTGTAACGATTATTCCCAACTACCCGTTATTACTTGCGAGTCCGACTTAAAAATTGTAAATGTCTGCAATCCGCTGAGCAACAACTTCGGAGCACAACGAAATGTAATGCTGGAGCACTGCCAAGGTGACTGGGTTATATACTTAGACGCAGATGAACGACTCACAATCAAGGACTGGGATTTACTGAAAAAAATTGCTTCGTATGACAAGTGTGATTATTGGTATTTCCCGCGTTTAACTTTTTACCCTGATAAGGACCACTGTAGGATCGGGTTCGGGCTTTGGCCTGATTTGCAACTTAGATTTTTCCGAAAATCTCCAAAAATAAGATTCATTAAAAATATCCATGAACAGATTACTGGACTTAAAGGATATACAGGAATTATTGCAGGTTCCCCAATAAGCCACCTTACTCACCTTATTAAAAATCGCGACGAGATTGAATCTAAGCTAACAAATTTTAATAATGCGGCAGGTGGAAAAATAACGCACAAACTTAATCATGAGCTTCCAACCCTTGATTCTAAGCTAATCAAACCGCAAGAAGATGTTCCATTACTACCGATAATTCTTCCTCCAATTATTATATAGATGATGTTCGTTAACAATTACCATTGCCTTAAAATATAAAATTTATTAGGTCTGATCAAACTATCCAGACAATCAGCCTTAAGGAAATAATATGAAAGTAATTTGCCCAGAATGTAATTTTACCAGTGAAATCCCGGAAGAAAAAATACCGGACAACGCACAGCTTGCAACCTGTCCTAGATGCCAAATGAAATTCAGATTCAGAATTGTTGAAGATGAAATAAATGAAAATATGGATGATACGGGACCGGATAGCGAACAGCAGTACGATTCATACGAACAAACAAATATTGTCCATGACAATTCAGAAGACAATGAAACTCATCAGCAGGCTCCAATAGAATCTACAAATATTCAGCAGCCGCAAAATGGATCTGATATATGGAACAGCCTTGACTCAATGTCTCCTGAAGAGGATACAGTCCATACAGAAGAAACAGCAGACATTGAACAGGTTGCTGACAACGAAATTCCTTTTGAAGTAATAGAGAAATATGGATTTTTTCCGGCATTCTTCCTCACTGTAAAAAAAATAATTCTCAGCCCCACTACTTTTTTTAAAAATATGGAGCTAAACGGGTACATAAAACCATTTTTGTTCCTGTTAACTTTGATGATATTTCAAGGAATATGCAGCTACATCTGGACAGTAGCAGGAGCTCCAAGCAACCTAGGTTCTCAAATGGGACAGGTTGTTGATCCTTCTTTGACGATAAATTTAGGCACTACGGCACTATTATTAGTGGCAATTTACCCGCTCTTAGGTTCACTCGCTTTTTTCCCTCTCATTGCGATAACGCATTTGTTACTCATGATTTTCGGAGCAGGCGAAAGAGGTTTTCAGGCAACCTACCGTGCAGCTGTTTACACATATGCGCCGATAATACTGTGCATAATACCGGTTATAGGTTACGCTGTAGGATCGCTTGCAAGTTTTGTATTCTCAATCGTTGCATATAAAACTATTCACAATACATCTTATATGAGAGTTGTCCTTTCCATAGTAATTCCGGCAGTATTACTGCTGACAATTTTGGGAATGTATTCAGGCTTAAGCCAGCCGACAATTTAATATCTTGAGGACACATATATGTTTGAATGGATTAAAAAAATTCTTTCTAAAGCTAAGAAACGTATGCAATTAGAAAAAGAAATTAATCCCAAAAGCTTTCAGAGTATGGCAAAAGAAATATCTGATCTAGCTGATGCTTGTTCACAAGTTTGCCACCCTCAAGAAAATGTGTTGCACCGGGTGGAAAGGATTAAAACGGAGATGGAACAACTGACAACTCTGACCATGCAGCCGGAATTTAAAAAATTATCCACGCAACGAAAACTTGAACTTCGTGAAAGTTTAATCCAATCACGAGAGCAAATTCTAGAATCAATGCAAACTGCTCCTTCCCCAACTAAATTGCTTCAATAATAAAATGAGCGGCTTTTACAAAAAGGTCGCTCATTTTTCTTACTCTACCCTCAAATGTTTAT